>JBFYSP010000120.1:0-3463 GCA_041301395.1 Anaerolineae bacterium | reverse complement strand
TCCTGTACAATTTCCTCGGCCGCGACAAATTCTGGCTGCATTCCACCGATACAATCCCGACGGGTGATGTTGAGCTGCGCTACGAGTTCGAGCCGACCGGCAAGCCCGACCCTGCCCAGGGTTACGGGGTGCCGGCGCGCGGCCAGCTGTATATCAACCGCAAGCTGGTGGGCAGCATCGACATGCCCTACTCGATCCTGTTCATGTTCGGGACGCAGGGCCTTTCCTGCGGCTATGACGCCGGCGACCCGGCGGCACCGGAAGAGTATAGCGGTGAGTTCCGCTTCAGCGGCACCATTAAGCGTGTCACGATCGACCTATCCGGCGAGCTGATCCAGGATACCGAAACAGAGATGAAAATTGCCATGAGGCGGCAGTAGCATAGGAAGTAGCAGTAACGAAGTAGACCCGAAGGACTTTCAGCAGCCCTTCGGGTCTCAACCAAAAACCAAAGGAGTCAGACAATGTTCGATCTTCCATTAGAATATGCCTTGATCCAATTTGAGGACGCTAAGCCCACCGGCAAGATCGTCCCTGAGTTGCTGGACCTGGCGGCGCGCGGCATCGTGCGCTTTATAGACATCGTCTTCATCCACAAAGAGGCAGACGGCAATATACGCACCGTCGAACTCAACGACCTCGACCCCGAGTCGTACGCGATGTTCGTCCCCCTGGGCGAGCACGTTTCCAGCCTTTTTACAAACGAAGACCTGCAAATCGCAGCCAGCAAACTCCCCGAGAATTCGGCAGCGCTGCTGCTCCTGTGGGAGAATCTGTGGATCGCAAATATCCGCAAGGCACTCCTGGATGCAGGAGGTCAGCTGGTGGAGCGCGCCCAGATTTCTCCCGAGGTTGTAGCGCAGTTCGAACAGGAACTCGCCGAGGAACAGCAAGCTGAAACCGCCGGCGACACAGAGTAAGAAACCGAGTGATAGGGTGCTGGCGTGACCGCGGTCGCTAATCACCTTTTACTCACCATCTTTTGAGAGGAGCTAATATCATGTTTCGTAGAAGAGGCCCGAATCCCCCCGGCCCTGTGGGCGGGGTTGGTCGTGGAAATCCCCCCGGCCCTGTCGGCGGAGTCGGTCGTGGACCCAATCCCCCCGGCCCTGTCGGCGGGGTAGGCCGTGGACCGAATCCCCCCGGACCTGTCGGTGGGGTCGGACGCCGCAATAAACCCGGGCTGCTGCGCTAGTCGCTGAGCAGTACCCCCCGGTGCAGCAGTAAACCATGTTTTTTATGTGTTGTTTGTGCGGCATTGCCGCACAAACAACACAATACCCGAGTACGATGGATGGCTGCTATGGTACAAGAAACTGTTTCCCCTCGACAGCACAGCAATGCATACAACATCTTTATTCTCGTCCTGACGGTCCTTTCATTAGCAATCATGGTGGTGATGCTGCTCCCAATTTCGGACGCCACCCTCACGCTGCTTTCTTATTACGATAACCTGATCTGTGTCATTTTCCTGATAGATTTCTATCTCAACTTTAAAGCGGCGCCTAAAAAAGCGGATTACTTTCTTCGTCAGGGCGGCTGGCTTGACCTGCTTGGTTCTATCCCTTCCTTCGGAATAACCAGATACGGCGGACTCTTACGCCTGGCTCGTTTAGGCCGTTTTGCCCGCATCATACGCCTGCTGCGCGGCGAAAATAAAAAGACGCTGATCAAGGATATCCTAGAAAATCGCAGCCGGTACGCAACATTTCTGACCATCTTGCTCACCATCTTGGTCCTGACCGTTTCCAGCACGCTCGTGCTCCAGTTCGAAAGCAAATCGCCGGATGCGAAAATCACCTCGGGTGGGGATGCCTTATGGTATTCCATTGTGACCATCACCACGGTAGGCTATGGCGACTACTACCCGGTCACTGCTGCGGGACGAATTACAGCCATGTTCATCATGTTCATGGGCGTCGGCATCATCGGCGCATTGGCCAGTATCCTGGCCAGCCTGCTGGTTGGGGGATCATCACCAGATGAAGACGAGGCAACCCCGGCCGCCGAGCCAGCCCCTACCGTTGAAGAAGAGCTCGCCTCCATCAAGAGCGAGCTGGCGGCGATGCATCAACTGCTGGAGAAAATGGGTGCTGGAGACAGCATGCATGTAGAATGAACCTCTCATGACAACTCGCGCCTCGAGGAGAGTCACCGCTCGTTATAACTGGGACCGCCTGAAGGTGAGCTTCTGGTTCACCCCGGTGATTATGTCCGTGGCGGCGATCCTGCTTGCCTGGGCGATGTATTGGCTAGATTCGCAGATTCCCAATGAAATGCTGAATTCCAGTCGATTCATCCTGGCGGGCACTCCCGGTGAGCTGCGCAGTATCCTCATCAGTATGGCCGGCACGATCCTGGCAACCGCCGGAGTGGTCTTTACACTGCTCACGCTGCCTCTATCGACCGTGGCGGCACAATATGGCTCGCGTTTACTGCGCGTCTTCCTGGGCGATCGCACCACCCAGCTCGTCCTGGGCATGTTTGTGGCAGCATTTGTCTATTGTCTCACGGCTGCCCTTTCCATTCCTCCCGGGACGGTAGAGCCGGAAGGGCCTCAACTGACTGCGACGGTTGGGTTGCTCTTGATGCTGGGGACCTTTGCCTCGTTGATCTTGTTGGTCCAGCATATCAGCACCATGCTGCAGGCCCCCAACATCGCCGCAGCGGCAGGCGCTGAGCTGCGCAATGTGGTCCTGGCTGAGATACCCGAGACGGTCAGTCGTGCTACCGGCAGTCAAGCCAGTCCGGAAGCGATAGGTATCCTGCTGGAACCAGCTGGTTTTCCCGTGCTGGTTAAAGACACAGGCTACATTGAATTTATCGATCCGGAGATTGTGCTTGACCTGGCAAAGGAACGCGACCTGATCATTCATCTTCTCAGGAAGCCGGGCCGCTTCGTCAGGCTTGGTGAGGTGGTAGCCCTGGTCCGGCATGCAGATTCCCTCCAGGAACAGCCCGGCCAGGGACCGATGGGGGAAACCAAGGGGATCAGCTCATTTGACGAAAAGCTGGCAGAACAAATACGCGGCGCCTTCCGGATCGGAAACACGCGCACACCGACTCAAGATGTTGCCTACGCGCTCAACCAGCTCGTCGAAATGGCTGTACGAGCCATGTCTGCGGCGATCAATGACCCATTCACGGCTATGACCTGCCTGGATTATATTGCTGAAGGCCTGGCGCTGTTCCTCCGGCAGGGACAGAAAGGCGCTTATTATTACGACCTGAATGGACAGCTGCGTCTTGTTTTAGAGCCGGTTACCTTCGAAGAGCTGCTCAGCGCCGCCTTCGATATGCTCCGTCATGCCAGCTGTGACAATGCCAATGTGCTGCTGCACATGTTGGAGGCGATCGATGTGATCGGCCAAGAGGCGAAATCGCTCGAGGCGCGCCAGTTGCTCAGGCGTCAAGTGAGACTGATCCAGGCGGAAAGCCAGGCCAGTCGCTTAATTGAGGATGA
>JBFYSP010000074.1:0-13137 GCA_041301395.1 Anaerolineae bacterium | reverse complement strand
TTCTTTGCCCACGAATCCTGCGGCAAGTGCTATCCCTGCCAGATCGGCACGCAGCGGCAGCATGAAATTCTGCAGCGAGTGGCCGGCGGGCTTACGCTTCCAGGCGACCTGGAACGGCTGCAGGATGTCGGCTGGACGATGAGCGACGCTTCCATCTGCGGGCTGGGCCAGACTGCCGCAGCTGCCGTGCTCAGCGCCATCCAAATCTGGCCAGAAATATTCTTACCGGTAAACCAGGAGTAACCATGCCAGGTGAAATCACCCTGACCATTGACGGGGAATCCGTCAGCGTCCCACCAGGAACCACCATCCTGGAAGCGGCCCAAACCCTCGGCAAGCACATCCCCACCATCTGCTACCATGAGGCCTGCACCGCCAATGGCCTGTGCCGCATATGCGTCACCGAAGTCGAAGGCGGGCGCGTCCTGGCCGCCTCCTGCGTGGCGCAGGCTGCTGAGGGGATGAAGGTGCATACCCGCAGCGAGCGAGTCGAGCGCAGCCGGCGCACTATCCTGGAGATGCTGGCTTCCGCCGTCGAGCTTGGCGATGCCCCCGAGATCGAAGCCATGCTGCAGGATTACCGGGCGGATGCAGAGCGCTTCCCGGGAGGCGAACGGCGCGAAGTACCCCTGCTGGACGATAACCCGATGTACGTGCGTGATTACTCCCGCTGCGTGCTGTGCTGGCGCTGCGTGCAGGTGTGTGCCGAAGACGCCCAGTACACCTATGCCATCAACTTTTCCGGGCGCGGCTTCGAAACCCAGATTGCCACGTTCTTCGATAAACCTCTCCCGGAGACCACCTGCGTCTTCTGTGGGCAGTGCGTCGGGGTATGCCCCAGCGGCGCCCTGAAGCCCAAGCGCGAGTGGCTCATGGAACAGGGTTTCAAGACTGGCGAGATCCTGGATATGACGCGAGGCGAGCGCCGTAAACGCCGCAACGGAGGCGCCGCATGATCGAACCCGATCGCATCGTCAGTACGACCTGCCCTTACTGCGGCGTGGGCTGCAACCTGCAGCTGCACATCAAGGACGATTTCATTTATAAGGTGACATCGCCCTTCGAAAGCGTGGTCAACCACGGCAACCTGTGTGTCAAGGGCCGCTTTGGTTACGACTTCATCTACCATTCCAGACGAGTCACCACACCCCTGATCCGCAAGACACCCCAGGTGCCTGGCAGCCGCACCCAGGCTTTCGACCAAGACGAGTGGCGCCAGGCCAGTTGGGATGAAGCCCTGAACTATATCGCCGACCGGCTGGTGGAAATCTACCGGCGGGACGGTCCACAGGCTATGGCAGTCTACTGCTGCGCCAAGGCGACCAACGAAGACAACTACCTGCTGCAAAAGATGTACCGGGCGCTGTTCCGCACCAACAACATCGATCACTGCACGCGGCTGTGCCATGCCGGGTCGGTGGTGGCGCTGCAGATGGCTGTGGGATCATCGGCGATGAGCAACACGGCCGCCGAGGTCATCCATAACGACGTCTTCATCGTCACCGGCTCGAATACCGCCGAAACCCACCCGATCATCGCCATCCAGATGAAAGCCGCCGTGGAGAAATTCGGCGCTAAATTGATCGTAGTCGACCCACGGCGGGTGGAAATGGTCAACTACGCTGCCCTGTGGCTGCCGGAAAAGCCCGGCACGGATGTGCCCGTCTTCTCCGCTATGGCCCACGTCATCCTGAATGAAAAGCTCTACAATCAGGATTTCATCAGCCGGCGCACCGAAAACTTTGCAGACTTTGCCGCCTCGATGGAGAAATTCACTCCCGAGTATGCCGAGGCGATCTCCGGGGTCGACCGGCAGCTGATCGTCCAGGCGGCGCGCATGTACGCCACTGCCAAAAACGCTGCCATCTACTGGGCGCTGGGCATTCCCGAGCACTCCCACGGCACCGACAATGCCATGGCGTTGATCCACCTGGCGCTGCTCACGGGCCACATCGGGCGCACCGGCACCGGGCTCAACCCGCTGCGCGGCCAGAACAACGTGCAGGGTGCCTCCGACTCCGGAGCTATGCCCTGGCACTACCCGGGCTACATGCCGGTGGACAATGCCGATATCGCCGCCAAATGGGAGCAGCGCTGGAATATCGAAGCCGGCGGCCTGAACCAGGTGCGCGGCCTGACCACCACCGAAATCTTGAGTGCGGTAAGCCCTGGCAGCGTGCGCAGCCTGTATATCATGGGCGAAAACCCTATGATGTCCGAGCCAAACCTGAACCACACCCGCCACCAGATGGAAAACCTGGAATTCCTGGTTGCCCAGGACCTGTTCCTGAACGAGTCAGGCGCATTTGCGGATGTCTTCCTGCCGGCAGCCTCCTGGGCAGAAAAAGACGGCACTTTCACCAATACCGACCGGCGCGTGCAGCGCGTGCGGCAGGCGCTGGCGCCGCGCGGCCAGTCCCGGCCCGACTGGCAGATCCTGTGCGACCTGGCCACCCGCATCGAAGCCCGCCTGGGACGCCCACAATCGGCCTACTGGAGCTACGCCCACCCATCTGAAATCCTGGAGGAGATGGGCTCAGTCGTGCCGGACTATGCCGGCGTTAAGTACCACCGGTTGGAGGATGAGGGTCTGCAAACCCCAGTGTGGGACGACCAACACCCCGGCACCCCTACCCTGTTTATCGAAAGCTTCCCGCGCGGGCGGGCGAAATTCCACCCGCTGGAATACCGCCCGGCAGTCGAGATGCCCGACGACGATTACCCCTTCATCCTGACCACGGGCCGCGTGCTGGAGCACTGGCACGGGGGCTCGATGACGCGCAATTCGAAGCTGGACGAGCTGTACCCCGAAGCGCGCATGGAACTCAACCCGGCGGATGCCGCCCGGCTGGATATCCACGATGGGCAGACGGTGAGAGTATCATCCCGGCGCGGCTCGGTCGTGCTGCGAGCGACTGTGACCCAAAAGACTACCCTGGGCGTGGTGTTTATCCCCTTCCACTTTGTCGAGGCGGCTGCCAACCTGTTGACCATTGACGCGCTGGATCCGCAGGCCAAGATTCCGGAATATAAAGCCTGCGCCGTGCGTGTGGTGCCGGCGAAAGAAAGCGAGCTGGTAAAGCCTGAAGTCAGGGTCGTGCGCGGGCGCTACTAGCCCAGGCGCTCCGGCTTGGTAAAGCGGTTTTCCATCATCCGGTCAACAAATCCGGGCAAGAAATAGTTTGCCCAGGCGCTCAGCCGCATCACACCCGGCAGCATCAAGCCACGCCGCGGGCGCTGCGCCACCTTCCAAACCGCTTCCGCTACCTGTTCGGCGGAGAGGCGCAGCCCTTTAGGTGTAGTGATCCCGGTTTTCCGCTTGTAGCCGATATGCTCGCCAAACTCGGTGGCGACTCCCCCCGGGTAAATCACCGATACTTTGACATTATATATCCCCACTTCCCGACGCAGCGCTTCGCTAAAGCCGCGCAGGGCAAATTTTGAGGCCGCATAGATGGTATACGTCGGGCTCGCTACCCAGCTGGCCATCGAGCCCATGTTGATGATGTGCCCGCTGCGCCGCTCGATCATATGCGGCAGTACTGCCTGCGCCATCCAGATGACTGCCAGGATGTTAATCTGCACCTGAGCGGCAATATCCTTTTGCGGATCCATATCATCCAGCCAGTTCAAGCGCCCAAAACCGGCATTATTCAGCAAAATGTCGATTTGTCCGTACTGCGCCAGGGTAGTCTGCACCAGGTTCTGGATGTCCTCAGCCTGGGTCAGGTCGGCAGCCACCGGCAGCGCCTGCCCTCCGCCGGCCTGGATATCCTGCGCGAGCGCCTGCAAGCGATCCAGCCGCCGGGCAGCTAAAACTACGCGATAACCTCTTTGACCAAAGATGCGCGCCGTGGCAGCGCCAATCCCAGAGGAAGCGCCGGTGACAAGGATTACAGGACCTTCAGACATGGGATCCTCCTGCAAACATGCTAAGTGGCTGATTTTCTGTCCTGGATGGACGGGTGAAGTGCGAAGTTACAGGACTTACCGGATAAGAATTGCGTTATTATCATGGATATTTCCATCCCCGTCAACCATCCCAAACCTCTTGACATTTTAGGCTGTTTATTTTAGAATCATACCGACCGGTCGGTATTAATAGAAAATGAGTCCCATGCAAAATCGCAGTCAACAGACGCATCAAAAAATCCTGGACGCCGCCCTGGTGGTATTTGCCCGCGACGGTTACGCTGCCAGCAGCGTTAACGATATTTGCGCCGAGGCGGGAGTCAGTAAAGGCGCCTTTTTTCACCACTTCCCCACCAAGCAAACCCTGTTCCTGGAGCTCTTAGAAACCTGGCTGGCAACGCTGGACCTTCAGATGGAGGCCATCCGCCAGGAGTACCAGGCGGTGCCCCAGGCGCTGATCCACATGGCGGAACTGATGGGCAATGTGTATCAGGCGGCCGGCGGATATCTGCCGGTATTCCTGGAGTTTTGGACACAAGCCAGTCACGACCTGGCAGTTTGGCAGGTGGTGATCGCACCCTACCATCGCTACCAGGGGTACTTCACCTCCCTGATCCAGCAAGGCATTCAGGGAGGCACATTAAAACCGGTCGACCCCGCCCTGGTGTCTCGGACGCTTTTGGCGCTGGCCATCGGGCTGCTGCTGCAGGGTGTGTTGGATCCAGAAGGCGCAGATTGGGCCAACCAGACCCGCCAGAGCATCGAGCTCTTGGTGATCAGCATCCAACAGGAGGCTGCATGATCCTGGTTACCGGCGCTACCGGTCATATCGGCAACGTACTCGTGCGCCAGCTCATCGAGCAGGGAGAAACCGTTCGCGCCATGGTATTGCCGGGCGAAGACATTTCCCCTTTGAAGGGCGTAGAACTGGAGATCGTTAGAGGAGATGTGCTCGATCCCAGCTCGCTGCAGCGCGCTATGAACGGTGTCAGCTCTGTTTACCACCTGGCAGGCATTATCTCAATCATGCCCGGGCGGAATGAGACCGTCCACCGCGTAAATGTCGAAGGCACGCGCAACGTGCTGCGCACTGCCGCCAGATCCAGTATCCGCCGCCTGGTTTATACCAGCTCGATCCACGCACTGCACCGCGCCCCGCACGGAGTCACCATCGACGAGCAAATCCCGTTCGACCCCCAGCATGCTATCAGCAGCTACGATCGCTCCAAGGCCGAGGCCTCCCTGCTGGTGCAGGATGCCGCCTGCCTGGGTCTGGATGCTGTGATCGCCTGCCCTACCGGCGTGATCGGGCCTCACGATTACCGCAACTCCGAGATGGGCGAGATCATCCGCATGGCCATGAAGCACGGTCTGCACTTCTTAGTAGACGGCGCCTACGACTTCGTCGATGTGCGCGATGTAGCTCAGGGGTTGATCCTGGCAGAATCGCATGGCCGCAGCGGAGAATCCTACATCTTATCGGGCGAGCGTATTACCATCGCCGGGATTTTCGAGCAGGTGCAGAGAGCCACCGGCTTGCATGGCATCCGGCTGCCGGTTCCGCTATCGCTGGTGCGCCTGGCAGCAGTGTTTGCTCCGCTGTACTATCGCCTGGCGGGCACCCGGCCAACCCTCACTCCCTACGCCGTGGAGACGGTCACCAGCAACTCAGTCATCAGCAACGCCAAGGCCCGCCGCGAGCTGGGCTACACCCCACGCTCGCTGAGCGAATCCATTCAGGATACAGTCGCATGGTTGGCCGAATACCGGCGCAGGCTGCCCGCCCCGCAATGAAAACCGCCCTGATCACCGGTGCATCCAGCGGCATCGGCGCGGCCACCGCCCGCGAGCTGGCCAAACACGGCCTGCGCGTGGCATTGGTCGCCCGCCGCCAGGATCGCCTGGAAGCATTAGCCGGGTGCATCCAGGCCGACGGTGGGCAGGCCGTAACCTTTCCTGCCGACCTGACTTCCCCAAGCCAGATCCAGGCTTTACATACCCGGGTGGAAGAAACCTGCGGGACTCCGGATGTCTTGGTCAACAATGCCGGGTTGGGTTGGTATGGTTATTACACCGATATGCCCTGGGAAACGGCCAGCAGCATGCTGCAGGTAAACGTCGCTGCAGTCATGCACCTCACCCACCTGTTACTACCGGCTATGCGCCGGCGAGGTTCCGGTCATATCATTAACATCGGCTCGATATCGGGGAGCCTGCCCAACCAGGGGATCGCTATTTATGGCGCCAGCAAAGCTTTCCTGGATGCCTTCACGACCTCCCTGTACAGAGAGCTGGTTGGCACATCCCTATGGGCCAGCGTGGTGCGCGCCGGCCCGGTTTCCAGCGAGTTTTACAAGGCTGCCCGAGAATTACCCAACGGCAGGCCGGTTCCAGCTGAGCGCTTTGCGGTTGCCCCGGAACGCGTCGCCCAAAAGGTGTGGCGGCTTGTGCAGCGGCCGCGCCGCTTTGTGTATGTCCCATCCATCCTGTGGCTTTCGCCCTGGTTGGAACTTATATTTGGCCGGTTGATTGACCGGCTAGGACCTCTACTGTTACAATCGAATTACAGAATTTCCCACCAGGAGAAAATACATGAAAATAGTGACCGATAGTGCCGTGGATATGCCCCTCGAAGAGCTAAAGCAATACGATATCACCCAGGCCCCGCTCATGATCCAATTCCCCGAAGGGGAAGTTAATTCGACCGATATTTCTGCGGACGAGTTTTACAACCGCTTGGAAGCAATGCGCCCGGCTTTGCCCACCACGGCTGCGCCTTCTGGCGGAATTTTTGCCGATTTGTATCAGAGACTATCTCACCGGGATCGCCAGATCCTTTCTATCCACATCTCCTCCGGCTTGAGCGCTACTCTGGAGGCAGCCCGCGATGGCAGCGAGCACATTGCAGGAGAGGCTGAAATCAGCCTGTGGGATACACTTTCGCTATCTGGAGGCGAGCGTTTCCAGGTATTGGCTGCTGCCCTGGCCAACCAGGCGGGCTGGACGATGGATGCCATTCACGAGCGCCTGGGTAAGATCCGCGATAAAGCCGAAGTGATCTACACCCTGGAAACCCTGGAATACCTGGCACGCGGCGGGCGTATCGGGCGGGTGAAGGCCCTGGCCGGCGCGCTGCTCAGCCTGAAACCGGTCATCCGCGTAGATACGGACGGTAAATACAGCACGGTGACTTCGACGCGCACCATCAGCAAGTCCATCTCCGCCATCGTCGACCACTTGAGCGCCCGCTACGGCAGCACGCCGGTGTGGGTCACCGTACTGCATGGTCGCTTTGCCGAAAAGGCCGAAATCCTGCACGAAGAGCTCGGCAAAAAACTTGTTGTGGCAAAGTCGGAAATCCTGCGCATCTCCCCAGTCCTGGGGGTGCACACCGGGCCGGGCATTGTCGGGGCTGCGGCTGTCCCCATGGAGCTGATGTCCGACATCAAATAAATCAGCCAGCAAGCAGACCTCCGCCGGTCCAGGTGCAATTTCCGGGATGTTATAATCACTGGCGGAGGTAATATGAAGCCCATCGGGCTTATAGAAATTATTTTGTACGTCCGTGATATGCCACGGCAGGTGGCATTTTACCGGGATTCCATCGGCCTGGATATCAGCTTCCCAACCGGCCAGACGGATTACAGCGCTGAAAACTGGGTTACCTTCGCCAGCGGCGCCTGCCACCTGGCACTGCACAGCGGTGGTCAGGAGCGCCTGGGCGCAGACACCCCAATGCTGGTCTTCGGCGTGGACGATATTCACAGTGCCTGGCAGGAGTTGCGGGCCCGGGGGATTCAAATTGGCGAGGTTTTCAGCGCCGCTCCCGGTGTATGGGTCGCTCACGCATTCGACCCGGAAGGCAACCCCATCGCGATCGAACAACAAGAAAAATAAGGAGCCAGCTTTGTCCAGCGATTTCTTCACAGCCATCCAAAATGGGGATAAGCAAACTGTCGAACAGATGCTGGATCAAGACCCGGGGCTGGTGGATGCTCGCGATGAGCAGGGAATTTCGGCGCTGCTGATCGCCACCTATTACGGCGAGCCGGCGGTTGCCGCACTGCTCATCGACCGCGGGGCAAGCCTGGATATCTACGAAGCCGCTGCCACGGGTTCCCTGGCCCGCCTGCGAGAGCTGACCACAGCGCACCCGGAGCTGATCAACTCATTTGGCCGGGATGGCTTTCAACCGCTGGCCCTGGCGGCCTTTTTCGGACATTCCGAGGCAGTGTCTTTTCTGGCTGAAAGCGGCGCCGACGTCAACCTGCACTCAAATAATCCGCAAAACGTCACCCCATTGATTGCCGCTTCGGCGCGCCGGAACATGGATAGCGCCCGGCTGCTGGTCTCACGTGGCGCAGATGTTAATGCACGCCAGATCCATGACTTCACCGCTTTGCACAATGCAGCCCAGAATGGGCAGATCGAGATGGCCGAGCTGCTCCTGGCGCACGGCGCCGATATTTATGCCCGCAGCCAGGACGGGCGCACGCCGCTCGCCTTCGCCCGCGAGCAAAACCAGGCAGCCATGATCGAATTCCTGCAGCAGCACGGTGCAGTCGATTAACTCGGGAGGCATCCAATGGACTTTGACCTGAACGAAGAACAGCGCATGTGGCAATCCGCCATCCACGACTTTGTGAAGCGCGATGTCAAGCCCATGGCCCATGAAATCGACGAACAGGGTATCTTCAATTGGAAGGCCGTGCGCAAAATGGGCCCACTCGGCTTGCTGGGGCTCAACATTGCGGAAGAATATGGCGGCGCCGGCGTAGATGCGCTCAGCGCAGCCATCGCCGTTGAAGAGCTCGGTTGGGGATGCGGCAGCACCGCTCTGGCAGTCGCAGCCCACAACGGGCTAGGCTGCGCACCGATCAACCTGTTTGGCAGCCCGCAATTGAAGGAGCATTTCCTTCCGCCGGTCGTTAGCGGAAGCGGGCGCCTGGCAGCGCTGGCCCTCACCGAGCCGGATGCCGGCTCCGACCTGCTGGGCGGTGTCCGCACGCGTGCTGAGCTTCGAGACGGCTGCTGGGTGATTAACGGCGCTAAGATGTGGTGCACCAATGCCAGCCTGGCCGATTTTATCGTCACACTGGTGCGCACCGACCCGGCAGGCGGCTCGGCTTCGCTCAGCCTGATTGTAGTGCCTGTCGAGACGCCCGGGCTGCAAATTGGCCCGGCGGAGAAAAAGATGGGGCTTAAAGGCTCGCCCACCCATGCCGTTGTTTACGAGGACGTGCGTGTTCCCGAAGAATTCCTGCTGGGCAATCCCGGCCAGGGGATGCGCCAGTCCTTAACCGTCCTGGATGGCGGCCGGGTGGGGATTGGCGCCCTGGCCGTTGGCCTGGCCCAGGCAGCTTACGAAGCAGCCGTGGGCTATGCCAAAGAACGCCGGGCATTTGGAGCCCCCCTGGCGGATAAGCAGGCTATCCAGTGGATGCTGGCAGATGCCGCCACGGAGCTTCACGCTGCCCGCCTGATGGTATACCAGGCCGCCTGGCTCAAAGAACACAGACGACCGTTCACACAGCAGGCTGCCATGGCCAAGCTGTTCGCCACCGAGATGGCCGAGCGGGTGTGCCGCAATGCTATACAAATTCATGGTGGTTATGGCTACAGCCGCGAATATCCGGTGGAGCGCATTTACCGGGACGCCCGCTTGATGACTATCGGGGAAGGCACCAGCGAGATCCAACGGCTGGTGATTGCACGCAACCTGCTGCGGGAGAATTGACCTGAGCGGATAATTTATCGTTACTTATTGTAGGAATTCCCGGGCCTGCCTGCAGCCCTGGGGAAGGTGGTTTACTGGTGTTCCAATCCGAATACGAACCCGAACTTTCAACTGATCTGGAATGGATGCTGCAAAGCGGTCAGGTTGATCTGGCCACCCTGGCAGAAGCGTTGGTACATGCCCGCTATGCTCCGGTATATCGGTTGTGCCTGGCGCTGCTGCGGGATGACTCGGCAGCCCTGACGGCCACCCTGGATACCTTCGGTGAAAGCCTGGCCAGCCTGCACAGCTACCGCAGCTCCGAGGGCATGGACACCTGGTTGTACCGGATTGCCCTGCGCACCTGCCGCACGATGCGCCGAAGCAACCCCAAGGCGCCAGCTGCTCTTGCCGCCCCGCCTGACTCCAGGCTTGAAGGCGAGCCATCCCAAGGAAAAAAGCCATCCGAACAGGCAGTCTGGCAGGCCCTCGACAACCTGCCTGAAACCACCCACCTGGCACTGCTGGCTACCAGCCTGCTCGGCATGTCGCCGGCGCCGGCTGCCCGTCTGCTGGGGATATCGGAGAATCGTCTGGACAAGCTCCTGGAGCAGGCATACGCTGCCTGCCAGATGGCGATGAGGGGGACTGAGTTTGCCCCCGCAGCCTCCAATCCCCATCTCAGAGACCAGGTAAACGAGATACTGCTCCATCGCTGGCCGGAACCGGAAGTTACACCCGGTCACCTGGAGCAGGTCATCCAGACCAGTTTACTGGCCGCCGAAACGACCCGCCTGCAGCGCCGCTTGGCTATCCCACTGAAAGAAATATTGCTCATTGCTCCGATCTTGCTGCTGGTGATCGGGTTGGTCTGGGGAGCAGAGAAATTGCTGCCAGGTGAAGAACCCGACCCCACCCCCAGGCGGATCACCGTGCTGGTTCAGGTGCCGGAGAGCACACCCCACCCAATCCCATCCCCAACGGCTACCCCACAGCAGACGACCCCCACACCGACTCGCCCCTATTACCCCCCTTACCCCGACGAAGCCTATTACATAGTACTGCCCGGAGACACGTTGGGAGTGCTCGGCGAGGAGTTGGGGTTTGCCGCCGAAGAAATCCGGCAATTGAACCGGCTGCCTTCGGGTGTAAAGCTCGAGCCCGGATCGCGCCTGCTCATCCCCAACAATGTCACACCCGGTGCTCCCATCCTGGAACCCACCCGGGCTATTCCTACTCCGAATGTCCCGCTGAGCCCTAACTCTTCACCAGACGAGATCAGCGAGCGGGTCAACAATCAAAACACTAAATGGTTCTCGATGTGGATGGATGCGGTCATTCAGTATCAGCCTCCCGACGGTATAAATGGCGCCGAACAGGCTTATCGCATCCAGGCATGGTTCTATCCGGGCAGCGAGCTGTTCATTTATGGACCGGCTGGAGAAACCCCTTCCCGGGCAGTGCTGATGGATTCCGGAGAAACCCTGATCGCCAGGCCGGGAGAAGGGATTAATTGGTTTACACCGCTCACGGATAACATGGAATTATCCACCCTGTGGCGTCTTTTCAGGTTGATATACCCGCTTGAATCCCGCTTCAATGACCTGCCCAACAGCAGGCATGATGCGACTGGTGAGTCGACGCTCATCGCTGGACGTGAAGCTATCGTCATCGAGCTGAAAGAGCCATTCCAAAGCGGCCGGATCCGCTACTGTGTCGATATCTGGACAGGCGCCATCCTGTGCCAGCAGCACTATCTTCAACCAGGAGATGAGCGTCCTTACCTCGAAATGAACGTCCGATCGATCGCATATGCTGTGCAGCCGCCATTAACCATGATTGACCCATTTCTACCCTGGCGCGGCGGCTATGCCCGCTCGCCCGCAGGCGAGCCCGTCCCGATCGGTGTCCCCGATTTAAAGCGCATGCCTGCTCAGGCGCCGAGCCTGCTGGCTTACAACCCTCTCCCAGAAGGGTATGATTTGGGCGGGGCGCAGCTCAGCGTGGCATATCCCCAACCGCTAAACATCCTGGATCTGGATCAAGTGGATGGCAACACCCCGGTCCTGCTATATGCCGGTCCACATCTGCTGGGGGCGCCGGGGTTCTCTAACCCAATCTTCATGACCTGCACCCGCTCTGTGGATGGAATCCTGATTGCCTACGCCAACCCCAGCCTGGATTCCGGAGTGACCGCAGACTCTACCCTGCGCTGGTTCCGGCTGGACAACCCAGAACAACAGCTTGAGCCCGTACAAAAGCTGATGCCAATCGATTATGCCATATCCCCGGACAGCAGCACCCTGGCGGTAGCCGGATACTCTCCAGGTGGAAGCCGCGGCCTGTTCCTTGTGGATGCAGCTACCGGAAGTACACGCTATTTGATGCGTATCTTGTCTGCCTGGAGCATCTGGTGGAGTCCAGACGGCCAGCAGCTGGCATTTATCGGCAGGCAGAGCCGCAGAGAGAGTGGGGAATCGTTGTTCGTCGTCTCCGCTGCCAACGGTGAGGTCAGTTACCAGCAATCTTTGGGATTGGTTGATGAACAGGTCAGCCAACTACCAGACTGGGTGGCCGAGATGTGGGGCGATCAATTCCCCCGCCAGACACATGGTTTGGAAGACTGCTTACGCCCGCCCGGTTCTTAGTTATCGAACATCAGGGTTCAGCCGCGTGGACGTTATTCAGCGTGAGGGACTTCCAATGTGCAGGGGGTAGATAAACCAGCTTGGCAGTGCCAATTACACTTTCCAGGGGCACATAACCCCAAATATGCGAGTCGGATGAGCTGTTGCGATTGTCCCCCAACACGAACAGCTGGTCCTCAGGCACTTCCCAGCTCCCCGCGTAGGTGGGGGACTCTTTAATGTAAGGCTCTCGGATCGGGTTGCCGTTGACCCAAACCTGACCTTCACGCACTTCAACCAAATCTCCTGGCAGCCCTACCACACGCTTTATGTATGGCTCCTCATCCGGGTTGTTCGGATTGCGAAAAACGATCACATCCCCGCGGCTGGGTTCTCCCAGCTTGTATGCCAGCCGGTTTACCAGGACAAAATCGTTTTCATACAGCGTGGGCTGCATGCTGATCGACTCGATGCGAATACGGGCGGAGATGAAATTAAGCACAAAGAATATCACCGCCGAAAGCAGCAGCGTTTCCAGAATATCCAGTAAGAAGCGTTTGGAGCCACTGCGGTTCTCGGAGGTGGAACCGGGATCGGGGTGGGCCTCGGTAAAGAATTGCGACATGATCTAAGTGGTTAATTCCCGTCCTGGGTATCTGCCTGGCGATGGCCTGCCTCCGCCGCCGGGTCCGAATGCAGCAGCTGCACGGCATGCGGCAGCACCGGTAAGATCACACGCAGATTTTCCAGCGCCCCCTGCGGGCTGCCGGGCAGGTTCACTATCAGCGTCGTGCCGCGCATCCCGGCAATAGCCCGGGAGAGCATGGCGTGTGGCGTGACCCGCAAACTCTCCTGACGCATGGCTTCCGCCAGCCCGGGAGC
>JBFYSP010000055.1:0-4623 GCA_041301395.1 Anaerolineae bacterium | reverse complement strand
GTGGAGCACCTGCCTCCGCAGATGCACCTGGCGATCATCACCCGTGAAGACCCCGCCCTGCCGCTGGCACGCCTGCGGGCTGGAAGCCGGCTCACCGAAATCCGCACTGCCGACCTGCGCTTCACCACCGCCGAAGCCGCCGAGTTTCTCAACCGGATGATGGGCTTAAGTCTCTCGACGGAAGACATAGAATCCCTGGAAGCCCGCACCGAAGGCTGGATTGCCGGCCTGCAGCTGGCGGCCCTCTCCATGCAGGGACGGTCAGACACCGCCAGTTTTATCCTGGCCTTCACCGGCAGCCACCGCTTTGTGCTCGATTACCTGGCCGGGGAAGTTCTCGAACGCCAACCCGAACCCGTGCGTAATTTCTTGCTGCACACCTCCATCCTTGACCGCTTGAGCGGTTCCCTGTGTGACGCAGTGACCGCCCAGGGTGGCGGCCGGGGCATGTTGGAAACCCTGGAGCGCGAGAATCTGTTTGTCGTCCCACTCGACGACCGGCGCCAGTGGTACCGCTATCATCACCTGTTCGCCGATGTGCTGCAGGCCTACCTGATCGCAACGCAGCCCGAGCAGATCGCCGGCCTGCATACGCGTGCCAGCGCCTGGTATGCCCACAACGGTCTGCCGCCGGAGGCCATCCGCCACGCTTTAGCCGCCGGGGACTTTGAGAGCGCCGCCGAATTGATCGAGCTGGCCTGGTCGGGGATGGACATCAGCTACCAATCCGCCACCTGGCTCGGCTGGGTCAAAGCGATACCCGACGAGCTGATCCGCCGGCGGCCGGTGCTCAGTGTGGGGTATGCCTGGGCGCTGCTGGATGGCGGCGAGCTGGAGGCCAGCGAGGCCCGCTTGCAGGATGCCGAGCGCTGCCTGCAGGCGCCCATGGATCAGATGATCGTGGTGGATCAAGCGCAGTTCCGCTCGCTGCCCGCTACGATCGCCACCGCCCGCGCCTACCGCTGCCTGGGGTTTGGCGATATCCCCGGCTGTGTCAAGTATGCCGAACGCGCCCTCGAGCTGACCCCCGCAGAGGACCGGGTGCGCTACGTCCAGGCCACCTCGCTGCTGGGACTGGCGCAGTACAGCAGCGGGGACCTGCCGGCAGCCGAGCGTTCCCTGGCCGATTTCTATACCTACCTGCAAAAGGCGGGCGAGCTCCCCACCCTGATCGGCATCACCTTTCTGCTGGCCGATATCCGCGTGGCGCTGGGCCGCCTGCAGGCGGCGGAAAATATCTACCGGCAAGCCTTACGCCTGGCCGCCGATCAGGGCGAGCTGCAACCCCTGGGGACGGCAGACCTGTATCGCGGCCTGGCCGAGCTTTCGATTGAACGGGATGACCTGCAAGCCGCAACGCAGCAGCTGCTGACCGCCCAGGAGCTGGGCGAGCAGTCCGCCACGACGGATTGGCCGCATCGGCTGCGCGTTTCTCAGGCGCGCTTGAAAGAAGCGCAGGGTGACCTGCAGGGCGCCCTGGCGCTGTTGGATGAGGCACAGGGCGTACAAATACGCGGCCCGCTGCCGGATGTGCGCCCCGCGGTGGCGATCAAGGCGCGCCTCTGGCTGAAGCAGGGCAGGCTGGCCGAGGCTCAAAAGTGGGCGCGTGAGCACGCGCTAACGGCGGAGGATGAGATGCGCTTCACAGGCGAGTTCGAGCACATCACCCTGGCCCGGCTGCTCATCGCCGAAGGTTCCCTGGATGCGGCTGCCCAACTGCTCGGTCGCCTGCTGCAGGCGGCAGAAAACGGCGGCCGGCTGGGCAGCGCCATCCAGATCTTGCTGCTGCAGGCGCTGGCCTGCCAGGCGCAGGCCGACCTGCCGCGTGCCCTGGCGGCGCTGGAACGGGCCCTGGCTTTAGCCGAGCCGCAGGGCTATGTGCGCACCTTTGTGGAGGAAGGCGAAGCGCTGCGCCGGCTGCTTGAAACACTGGCGCGCCGGCAGGAGCAGGCACACTCCGGCTATGCGAATAGCCTGCTGGCGGCTTTTCCACCACCCGCCTCTGCGCCAATCACAGCTGCCCTCCGCCCAAAATCAGGCCTGCTCGAGCCTTTGAGCGAGCGCGAGCTGGAAGTCCTCCAGCTGCTGCGCAGCGAGTTAAGCGGCCCAGAAATCGCCCAACAGCTGGTCGTGTCGCTCAACACCCTGCGCACCCACACCAAAAATATTTTCCATAAACTGGGGGTCAACAACCGCCGGGCGGCCGTCCGCCGCGCCGAAGAGCTCGATCTATTCTAGCTCACCGAAATCATTAACCCCAGCCCTACCTGTGGCCGCCAACCACCGGCGGGGCTTTTTATTTGCCAACAATCACCACCTCAATCACCACCTCAATCACAGCATGTGGTGATGACACCTGCCCACCTCAGGCGGTATCCTATGGGCAGATCGATAAAACGAGAAATATGAGGCCAAGAATGCGTGACTCACCCACCCCAAATGCACTGTATTACGAAATTCGCCTGCAGGGACAGCTGGAAGCCGGCTGGATGGCGTGGTTCGACTGCCTGGCGATCACGCTGGACGCGGACGGCAACACGCTGCTGAGCGGTCCGCTGGCGGATCAGGCTGCCCTGCATGGCCTGCTCAAAAAAGTGCGTGACCTGGGACTGCCCTTGCTCTCGGTCAATCAAGTTCAAATCAATCAGACAGATCAAAATAAGGAGAAATGAAATGAAGTCTTTACAAAGAATTGGCGGCCTCTCGGCACTGATCTGCGCCGCAACCTACCTGGTCTCGATGGGGCTGTTGGTCACCTTACTGGCTCCCTTCATGGACACCGCCATGCCGTTCGCCCAGTTTATGGATTTCTTCCTGGCCAACCAGACAATCATCTTCATCTGGCATGTGCTGATGTACCTGGTCAACGGGGTCTGCCTGGTGATCCTGGCGCTGGCGCTCTATGACCGCTTGAAGGACGCCGCACCGGCTATGGCTCTGGCCGCCACCGTCTTTGGGCTGATCTGGGCGGTACTGGTCTTTGCCAGCGGATTTATCACCCTGTACGGCTGGGAGCTGCTGGCTGGTCTCTATCGCAGCAACGCTGCGCAAGCGGCCTCGCTCAAGCTGGCGCTGGACATGATCACAACAGGGATCGACCACTCCGACCGCTTTCTGGGCTGCTTATGGCTGCTGCTGGTCAGCTGGGCGGCCTTACGGGCCGGCCTGCTGCCTAAAGCCTTGAATTTCCTGGGCCTGGCTATCGGCATACAGGGCATCCTCAGCACAGCGCTTCCGGCGTTTACCGAATTGGGACTGGCCTTTGGTCTGGGAATCATCCTGTGGTGGATCTGGCTGGGAATCGTCTTGCTGCGCACGCGCCCGAGCCTGGAGCAAAAACCCGCCGCCATCGCACCGGCTGCCACAAGCCTGAACTTCGCCGGCAAATGACCCAATCTGCTACAATCATCATCAGTTCAACCCTGGAGTTTTGGAGATAAGCCATGAATTCGCAAAAAATATGCATCGTAGGCGCCTCAGGCAAGCTCGGTCGCTACATGCTGCAGCATGCACTGGAGCGGGGCTACCAGGTGGTGGGCGTCTGCCGGGAGCGCAGCGTGAGCAAGCTGCAGGACTTCAAAGGGCGCATCACCCTCATCCCCGGTGCGACCAACGACCGCCGGGTGATCCAGCAGGCGGTTGCCGGCTGTGACGGGGTGCTGACGGTGCTGGTGCCCTGGGGATCCCAGCAATACGCCACGGGGACCGCCCAGGCGGTGATGGACTTCGCCCGGCCGGAGGCACGCCTGATCTACTCCTGCGGCTGGCATATCAGCCGGGACGGCCAGGATGTCTACCCGCAGTCTTTAATCCGGGAAGAGAAGCTCGCCCGCTGGATGAGCCGGCTCACGCATATTATCGATATCGATGACCAGATCGAAGCCTGCCGGCGGATCTTTGCCAGCGACACCCGCTGGACGGTGGTGCGCGGCAGCAACCTGGAAGAGGGGGAGAGCCAGGGGCTACCTGTGTGGAGCGAGCATGTCGGCGATCCCATTCTGGAGAGCAACCTGACACGCCGAGTGGATTATGCCTTGTTCATGGTGGAAGCGCTGCAGAACGATGCGTTGATCCACGTAGCCCCGGCCATCGTCGGCTGCCGCACGCCCTCGGCGCTGGCGTACGCTTGAGAAGAGTCTGATTCATAATTACAGGGATGGACAGGATGAACAGGATAAATATCCTGGAAATCCTGCCCATCCCTGTTTAAAACATTAACACCCGACAGAACCAGCCACAGATGGATTAGGATGTATATATTAAAAATATCCAATCATATCCGTGTCGCTCTGTGTTCATCTGTGGTAAATACTTCTTCGTGTGATCATGTTTACTTCCTGACCATCGGCAGGTAGACGTTCAACATCACGGGGCCTGCCGCGCCGGCCCAGAAGCCGCCTTGCAGCGTATACGCGCCGCCGGACATTGCAGCAGCATCCGGCTGGCCGATGGTGCCTTCCAGCGAATAGGCCCCGCCTGAGGAAGCGCCGCCGCCGCCATCGATAGTGAACCAGGAGATATCGAACGCCAGGGGTAAGTCTACCTGGGCCAGCACACCGCCGGCCACCGCCAGCAGCAGGACAGCCAGGATTATGAGCAAGATCAACTTGCGAGTTTTCATAT
>JBFYSP010000050.1:0-12669 GCA_041301395.1 Anaerolineae bacterium | reverse complement strand
AGGCCAAGAAATACCAGGCTGATTGTCGTCCGTGTACAGGGAATGCGCGCAGAGCTGGCTAACCAGACGATATAAGACAGGATCAGCATGCCGGTAATGCGCGCCAGCGGGTAGCCACGGTCTTCCAATCCTGGGAAGATCAATCGCAGCAATGGATAGGCCAGCAAGCCGAGGACGGCCAGACACAGATACCACAAGAGGACGGCCAGGGCCGGGTAGCGATTAAAAAGCGCATCCGTATTGAAAATTTCCGACCAGGTGCCGCCGTTTTGCTGTTCTGCCAGGCGCTCGGAGGGCAGCAGCAGGTTTTCTGGCCGGCTGGGCGCCTGCATAGGCGGTACACGCACGATTTTCGAGAAATCAACCGTGCTCAGGATATCCTGCACGGTATCCGGGCTGTATTGATCGGTCTTTTTAAAGACGAAAACCTTGGGGTGGTCGTAAACGGTGAAGGCTTCTTCTGCAAACTGATCGTTGATGCCCAGGTTTCCAATGGATGGATCGGATTGAAACACCTGGACCAATTCGAAGCCCAGATCACCCGCGAACATCCCGGGTTTGGCTACCCGGTAGCACCATTCGATCGTCTTTTCCGGTGGGCATCCCAACAGGCTGCGATAATAGGCGCTGGTCATCGGGAAGCGCTCCGGCAGGCGTGGCAGGCTGCCCCACTGGCGGCTGGAGCTGATCAAGATGTATTCCGCCTGGTCCAGGATGCGGGTGAAGCGCTCGAGTTTCTCCGGATTATCGTCCCAGTACATGTTGAAGTTAAGATCTGGCGAGTATATCCCGCCGAAGCCGTCGTAGCCATCAATGCGCAGGGGCAAACCGTCATCCCATTCGCCTTCGTTGGCAATTGCCGCTCCCGTAATTTGCAGCTTGCGATTTTCTGCCGGTGGCGTCAGGATCAACTCGTAGTTGTCCCCGGCAATCAGCGGCACCGACTCTGGCAGCGGGTAGCGGTAGCCCTGGCCGCGCGAGTCGCTGGTTGTCGCCGGTATGGCCAGCAATGGCACCTGATCCAGCAGGTTTTCCTCGCCCGGCTGGCTGATGGTCAGAGTCAGGGATTCGGGCTGCCAGGATCCACTGGCACCTTCAGCCGATGGGAAAAAGAGCTCGCCAATGCTTCCATTTTGCTCGGGGTTAAACTCTGCCCGGTACGTACTGTTGGGGCGCAGTTCGTCGGCAGATAAATTGAGTGGCAGGTCCAGGGCTTGCCCCTGGTCGGTCCAATAGCGCAGGGAAGCCTGGCTGGCATCCAGCACCAGTGGAGTCTCGCTGGCTAGCGCCAGACGCAGGACGTATTCGCGGTCTTTATCAACGGTCAGCGGCTCTTCGAAAGTCAGGGTATAGCTCTCACCGCGGCTATCTTGTCCGGCGGTAAAATCTGCGGTCAGCTGGGCAGTAGCCAGCGGCGTCGAAGCATCGCGTGATTCCAGGATTTCGACACTCAGCGTGCGGTTTTGGGGATCGATCTGCTGGTCGAATACGTGCGGCAGGTAGATAGCGCTGAGCTGTCCATCCTGGTTGGGTTTGAAGCTGGCGGTAAACGGCAGCTGCGGGCTGAGCGGGGTGCCATACGGCATTGGGATGGGCTGAGAATACCTGCCTTCGGTGGTCTCCAGCTCCAAGTTCACCGGCCCGGGGATATTCTGGTAGATCCAGCGAGAGGCTGCGATGCGCGTGATCGGCTCGACGTAAATCTGAGAGAAGCCAAAAGCGTAGGCATAGGTCGATATGAGAACAATGCCGCCTATAATAACAGCCGACACTTTGGCCAAATTGGCTCGCCGGGCGCTGGATTTGCCAATGTCCCACAGGGCTATTACCGCCCAGGCGGCAAAAACGACCAGGGTTGGGTACACCGGCAGCTGGTAGCGCATGGTTGGGTTGTTGCCCAATGACTGCCAGGTGAAATAAAGCGCCGTCCATCCCCACAGCAGGGCATGACGCTGCCATTCTCCCTTGAACATACGCCAGGCAGCCCAGATGAACCCGCCCCACGCCAGCATTCCCAGGGGAAGCCCCAGTCCCCACAGCACCAGGTTTTGTCCGGAAAACCATACCGCACGACGCGCCCACTGCATCGCCGGGGGGTAGTCGACCGCAGACGAGGTCAGGTTGCGCAGCTCGCGCAAGTTGGCCAGCCACTGGGGGTTGATCTGGATGCCAAAGAATCCCGGGCCGGTAAAGGCGTACGGCTGCAGAATGCGGAAAAACAGCAGGCTGGTGAAGCCTGCCAGCGCCAGATATCCGACTGCCTGGAGGGCATAGCGAGTGCGATGTTCGGCTGGCAGGTGCAGCCCGCGCAGTAAAACCGCAGCCGGCAGCAGGAGCGCCACCGGAAGCGCATTGACCTTGGAAGCCATCGCCATGGCATAGGCGATGCCAAAAGCCAGGCTATTCAGGAAGAGCGGGTGCCGGATCACACGCACCGCCCAGGATTTCCCCGAGTTATCCCAATCCCGGCGGTCGATCGAAATCTCTACTGCAAAGTATATCGCCAGGGTGGTGAAAAACAGCAGGAACGAGTCCATGGTGAAGAAATGCGCCTGCTGGATTTGCATCACCACTGCGGCTGAGAAAGCCGCGGCCAGCAAGCCGACTCGCCTGCCGTATACCCGGTCGCCGATTAAGAAAACCACCAGCACGGTGAGCAGGTCGGCCAGGGCGGTCAGCGCCCGCCCAGCCTGGGTCATTTCGTTGAAGCCGCTATGCCCGAAGATCCATTCCACCGCCAGTCGGGTGATGAACAACGGAAAAGTACCGTAGACATAAAAACCATGCCCGCGGTTGTTGGGGTTGAGCGGCGAATTGGCTGTGTCAAAATACTCGGATAGCGAGAGCCACTGTTTTTCCGGCCCGCTGGGGGTTTCGACAGCTTTATTAGGGGAGATATCGGTACCCACCCAGACCATAAAACGCTCGTCCGGATGCAGGTATTGATATTCGCCCCAGAATAATCCGGTCACACGGAAATAGGCCGCCGCCAGCAGGATAGCGATCAACAACAGACCGGCGACCCAACTGGAACGGTTCTTTTTTTGAGGGGTAGCTTCTATCTCAGTCATCTAATTGGGAGGTGCGGTCGGAATTTCCGGCTCCAGGAGTAGTTCCAGTGGCGGCACCTGGAATACCAGGAAGTTTTTTGACGGGACGGCCGACTGGAATTCTTGGAACCAGCCCTGTGGGTAGATACGCCCGAGTGTTTCGATGGCCAGAGTGTCTTCCGGCTTCAGCAGGAAGAGTTTTGACCCCGTCACGGTTCGGGTAGTTTCCAGCTGCTCGGTAACCAGGGCATAATCTTTCCATGGAAAACCGGCATTCATTCCCACCAGGCGCGTATCTACCCAGTATGGGTACGGGATCACCCAGGCATTATCGGTGGAACCGGTTAGATCGGCAAAATTGCGCATCACGCGCCCCATCTCGGATGTATTCCAGGCGGACAAACGATACTGCACCTGGTACTGGTCAAAGACCAGATTATAACTCTGAACGGCGGTCAAGAAGAGCAGTACGGCCGCCACCCCCCAGGCCGCCAGGCTGCTCCTGGCAGGTGTGACCCTGACCTGCAGGCTAGACATCAAGCCATCCAGGGCAAGGCCGATTAACAGAAATACCGGCACAATAGCGCCGCCGGTGCGATACAGGTTCGGGTTTTCGTTGGGAAAGGCCAGCGCCATGATCGAGGGCAGCATCAAGATCGGGATCGAGATAAGCAAGAAGATATCCAGCCAGTGGTGGTGGCGCAGGTAGCGGATCAACACCAACAAGATGCCACAGAAAAACAGCACCGCAGTGACTAATTCCAGGGCAGGGCGGTGCGGGATTGAAGCCAGCCAAACCTCGCCGTCATCCCAGAACGGCATCGCCAGGGCTCGACCGGTATTGGATAAGAAGATTTGCCAGGCGGGAGCGGCGAGTGGTTGTTCCACACCGCTGATTCGGGTGACCGTGCGCTGCAGGAAGTTGCCCGGATCATCGATCATGTAGCGCATTAATGGCAGTGCTACTACGATTGAAAACATCACCAGGACCACGCTTAGCCAGATCGTTTGTCGTCGCTGACCGCTGGATTGCCGGTGAAGCAGATACAGGCCTACCGCGGCCAACACGAGAAGAGGCAGGATGCGGTCGGCGCTGTAACCGTAGAAGCTCAGCCCCAGGCTCACGCCGGCCAGGATCATTGCGATGCGGCTCTGCGTCCGAATGCCCTTCAGCAGGAATAACAGCAGGACCGCCGTGAAGAGAACAAAGAACGGGAACCTCAACCCAACTCGCGAGATGATGTAGGGCCAGTAGGAGATGGTAGCGAAGGCTACAGCCAGCCAGCCCACTCGCCGGTTGGCGATTTCTTTCCCCAAAAGGTAGATAAACGGCAGGGCAAACAGACCAACCAGGATGGTGCTTAGTTTTAATAAACCGAACCCTAGCTCTACACCCAGGAATTTATGCAGGCTCGCCAGCAGGTAAAAATGCAGGGCTTCGCGCCCGCCGTTGGTTGGGAAAAAGATCCTGGTATCTCCGCTTAGAACCCGCATCACATCCATGATTTTCTCGGCGTGATCGCTGGTCATTTCTGCCGGGAGGCTGTTGAATTGCCAGAAACGGATGAGGACGGCTGCTGCTAACAGGGCAAGTACAAACCACACCCAGCGATCCATGCGGATGCGACGGGTTTTCTCCATGCCGGGGTTTTCCATGTCGCCGGATGCACGCGGTGGCCAGAATGCCCAGGCCAATAAACCCAGCGATAGGAGCAACAGTAGCAAATTGAGCAGGGTAAAACGATTATCTCCCGAGGTCAAGAAGAGCAGCCCTGCGCTGACCAGCCCAGCCACTGCCGGCATCCAGCGTACCGTGAATGGATCGATGCGCGGCTCATCCTCGGGGATAGGAGCCAGCGCCCATTCCCCCAGCCTGACAGACCAGACCAGGCAGGCCGCGCTGGCAAGATAGAGCAGTACGCCCGGCAGCCAGCTCCGTTCAGGGCCTGGCTGCAAGGTCGCTTGGGCTACGAATGCCAGTCCCAGAGCCAGGAAACTCCGCCAGGGTAAGCTAGCCCTGGCGGGTGCAATCTGCTCCGACTCGGCTGGGAGATGCTCTGCTGACGGCTCTAGCTCGGCCCCTTGATCGTCTGTCACCAGGATAACCTGCTCTGGCTGGGCTGACGAATCATCCAACTCGGCGGGAGTTGGCTTATTCCAGAATTTCAGCCGCTCTTTGACGTAGTCCAGGACGCTGGGTTCTTCCATGGTAACGGGTTACGCCTTGCGAGCGATATAGAAAGAATAGGTGCCATCCTCACGGTAAGGATGCTCTTCATAATATGGGCTTACCAGGCGGTGGGTAAGCGCCAGATTCCAGCGTTGGGGAACCAGGATCCAACGCCGGGTCAAGGCGTGGCTGATGAGCGATGGCAGCCCCAAATAATGGCCCCATTCCAGGGTATGCAGTGCGGCAGGCGAAAAATAATGCCACCAGCGCTCGATGGTGAAGCCGGTACGGGATAGGCGCTCTTGCCAGGTTTCCGGCGAGTCACAGTGCTGGTGGCGGGAGATGTGGTTGAAAAACGAGCGGTAAGATTTTGCCGCACCGGGTAGGCGCATCCGTTCCAGGCCTTCGGCGACCGACAGGTTGGGTAAAAAGCGGTCGTTTGGCACGCAGAAGACGAAAAGCGCTCCCGGTTTCAAAACCCGATTGGTCTCCAGCAACACATCCTCGAGCTGCGGGATGTGCTCCAAAACGGAATTGCTGACTGCACTGGCAAAATGTCCATCCGGGAATGGCATGCGATCTCCATTAGCCTGCACCAGATTGTAGTAAGCAGCGGTTTTCCTTGCTTTTCGGATCGGGCCGGTCCAGGGGTCAAGGCCAACTTCCAGGGGACGGCTAAATGCCAGGGAGGCAAAGTTGCCGTCACCGCAGCCCAGGTCCAGGCAGGGGGAGGGCAGCTCGATATCCTGGTAAAAACGCGCCTCCACAGCACGCAGCAGAGCGCGGAAATAGGGCAGGCTGAGCAGCTGCGGCCACAGGGTATCCTTCCCGGCGCTGCCCGAATTATGAGACATTCCGTCTGCCGCAGTCATGCATCTGTCTCCAGGTGAGGCTGTATCACTGGCGGCCTTTTTGCACTAACAGCTGGGTAAACATGGCTTCATATTCCGCAGCAATAGCATCTGGTGTGAAGCGCTGGCGAATAGCCTCTGGATCGGCGTGGAATTTTGCCGGCTCATCCAGGATTTCGATCAGCGCCTGGCTCAGCGCGGCTGAGTCGCCAATTGGAGTAACGATCCCCATCCCGGTAGTCATAATCGGCTGGCGCACACCTGGCAGGTTCGAGGCAATACACGGCACTCCGTTGAGCATGGCCTCGATCTGCACCAGGCCAAAGGCTTCTGTAGAATTCAGGCTTGGGACGACCAGCACATCCAGGTTGGGGTAAAAAGCCGCCATGCTGGAAGGATCCAACACACCCAGGAACTTCCAATGACCCTGTGCCTCGTAGCGAGATATGATAGGCATCAATTTCCGGGCGTAGTCTTCCTCTCCCAACACATCCTGGTATTGGCCGGCGAAAAGCACCTGGGCGTGCGGGTATTTTTCCAACAGGCGGGGCATGGCTTCCAGCAGAATTTCCACGCCCTTCTCTGTCGCCAGGCGAGCCGCCATACCGATCACCGGGCGCCTCTCACGTACCTGATATTGATTGCAAAATTCCTGGATGGCTTCAGGCGAGGCCTGCGGCAGGACCACCGGTGGAGGGATGATCTGCAGCCGGTCGCGAAAACGCGACAGGTAAGGCGAGTGATCGGCGTAATCCTGGGTGTAGGTCACAATCCGGTCGCTGAATCGGGCAGCCAGGTCGTCCATTCCGTTCACCACCCGGTTGACCAGGTTGTTGAACGGGTTGGGGGGCAGGCTGATATCACAGTGATAGGTCAGGATGGTAGGGCGCCTGGCAAGTCGTCCGCGCAGCGCGATGCCGGGAGCATCGAACTGCGGCAGGTGCAGGTGAACGATATCATGGGTTTGCACCAGCTCGCTGGCCAGCCAGCCCAGCTCGCGCGAGATCACCCCTTTGCTGATGCGCGCTACAATCGGTGACCGGACGATCGAAACACCTTCCAGGGTTTCTCGCTTAGGCAAGGTCTTCATATACTGAGAGGTCAGGATTGTGACCTGGTGCCCGCGCTGCACCAATGCCTGGGCTAGGCGCTCAGTGTAGATCGTCAGCCCGCTGGTGTGCGGGCGATAATAGGTCAGGACGGTCAGGATGCGCATTGAGCTCTAAACGGTCAGTTAAAGTAATGCCGGTTGTCGGCCACCCAGTTCCACAGCTTCTCAATGCCTGCCTGGACTCCCACTTTCGGCTGCCAGCTCAGCTCGCGGGCAGCTTTGCGGATATCCGAAACAAAGATGCGCTGATCGCCGGGCCGCCAATCACTGCGGAGAACCGGAATTTCCCGCCCCAACAGCTCCTGGAGCATAGGGCCGAACTCACTCCATACCGATAGGACGTTTTGTGGGCCGCCTCCCAGGTTATAGACGCCTCCGGCTGCCGAATCGATCCGCTCAACCGCCGCGTCGTAGCCATCCAGCAGGTCGTCGACGTACAGCAGATCGCGCACCTGTTTCCCGTCGCCGTAGATGGTGATCGGTCGCCCCATCAGGGCAGCAATGATGAACCAGGCTACCCAGCCCTGATCTTCAACACCAAACTGGCGCGGGCCATAAATGCAGCTCTGCCGGAAAACCACCGTGCGCAGCCCATAAATGCGCTGATAATCGCGCATGTACTGGTCGCCAGCGCCTTTTGAGCATCCATAAGGAGAATGGAAGTCAAGCGGCTGGATTTCCGGAATGCCCATTGGAAAATCCTGATATTCATAACGGGTGGTTGCTTCTCGGACGCGTACATCTTCCATCCCGCCGTAAACTTTATTGGTCGAGGCATACAGGACTATCGGGTTGGTTTCGGCATAACGGGCCGCTTCGAGGACATTAAAGCTGCCGAGGGCATTAATCTCGAAGTCTTCACGCGGGTGAAGGACCGAAGTGGTTACGGCAACCTGGGAAGCCAGGTGGATGATTACCTCGGCAGTGCGGCAGGTCGCCGTGAGCAGGGCGGCATCCCGCACATCACCCACCACCAACCGGAAAGAATCCCGCCCGTAGGTATCTTCCAACCAGGATAGGTTGGCGGTTGCCCCACGCCGCGAAAGGTTGTCGTACACGGTGACATGTGCCCCGCCGCGCTGCAGCAAGCGAGAGACATAGTTCGATCCAATGAAACCGGCGCCACCGGTTATCAGGTAATGGCGAGTCATTTTGATCCGTACTCCTATGGCGAGTGAGTTGCTCTCAGGTCTGTTCGAGAGGTGTGGAACGTGCTCGCTCGTAAACCCCGCTCAGGGTGAGACCATCGCGGAACAATCCGATAGCTCCCAGGATGGTGGTAATTAAATACTGGGTCAGGTGGGAGGTCAGGGCGTAGGCCAGGGCAGCCGCAGGGTCAACTCCGAACAAAGCCAGCGCACCCACAACGGCCAGTTCGTAGACGCCCAATGCCCCTGGCGATGATGGGGCAGCCACACCCAATGCTACGAGGCCCAGGGCAAAAGTCGCCCACAAAAATTTGCCTTCAGGAAAAAAAGCCTTCAGGAGGATGTAGTATTGAATTAATGCGATGCCCCAGTTGAGTGCAGCCCAAAAAATGGCCTTCAGAAAGCGCCGGCCATCGGTCAGTACTTCCAGTCCGGAGAGGAAAGCTGCCACATGCTGGGAGCCTACCTTTTGTAATGCCTGCCAGCGCTGGCCTAAAGATTCGTACCAAACCAGCAACCGGTCTCGGTCGCGTGCGATCACATACAGCAATCCCAGACCAAAAATGACCACCACAGCTGAAATTAATGCGGCCTCCCCGGCCCAGCTGGCGCCTACCACGAAAGGCACTGAGAAAAGCAACAGGCTGGCGGCGAGAGCTACGTCAAAAGCGCGCTCGATCAGGATGGTTGAGAAGACGAACAGAAAGCTCAGGTTAGCCTTATAGCTCAAGATCAGAGCCCGGCCAATTTCTCCGAGACGAAATGGCAGGACATTATTCAGCAAGTAGCCTTCGTTGATCGAGAAGAATACCTGGCTGAAGCTGGCTTTCTCCTGCAGCAAAGTCCGCCAGAAGATGCTGCGCACGACCAGCCAGACGGACATCATAGCGATGGCGACCAGCACCAGGCGATAATCTGCCAATTTCAGCGCTTCGAGCAGCTTACGCGGTTCGGCCAGCAGCAGAAGGATGACCAAGGCCACCAGGCTGACGATCAGACCGGGGAGAACCCGCTTCCAGGTTTTTGGTTTGGTGGGAGCCGGGTTGAGAGCTGGGTTTGGAGCTGGATTGGGAGGAAGATTGGGAGCGATGTCAGTCCTCCTCCAGCCGCAGCACGGCCAGGAAGGCTTCCTGTGGGATTTCCACGTTGCCAACCATTTTCATCCGCTTCTTGCCGCGTTTTTGCTTTTCCAGCAGCTTCTTCTTCCGGGAGATATCCCCGCCGTAGCACTTGGCAAGCACATCCTTGCGCATGGCTTTGACGTTCGCCCGGGAGATCACCCGGCCGCTGGCGTAAGCCTGGATAGGCACCACAAATAGCTGGCGGGGGATTATATCCTTGAGCTTGGATATGACCGCCTGACCGCGATGGTAGGCCTCATCTTTGTGAACGATGGTCGAGAGGGCGTCGACCGCCTCATCATTTACAAGGATTTCCAACTTGACCAGCTCGTCCGGGCGATATTCGGAGAACTGGTAGTCGAGGGAAGCATAACCCCGGGTGCGGGATTTCAGTTGATCAAAGAAATTTACAATCAGCTCGGAGAGCGGGATCTCAAAATTGAGCTGGACGCGATTGGGTGCAGGGTACTCCTGGTTGATGAAAATGCCGCGGCGTTTGCGGGTCATGTCCATCACCGTCCCATAAAATTCGGTGGGGGTGAAGATTTCAATTTTCATCCAGGGTTCGCGGATTTCGGAAACCTGGTCTTCGGGAGGCAGCTCGGCAGGCGAGTTGATGCGGATGATTGACCCGTCCCGGTTCACGACTTCGTATTCCACCGAGGGGGAGGTAACGATGATATCCAGGTCGTACTCGCGTTCCAGTCGCTCCTGGATTATTTCCATATGGAACATGCCCAGGAAACCGCAGCGGAAGCCGAAATTCAACGCCTGGGAAGTCTCCGGCTGGTATACCAGGGATGCGTCATTTAACTGCAGCTTTTCCAGGGCATCCTTGAGGTTGGCATAATCCTCGCCTTCCACTGGATAAATACCGGCAAACACCATCGGTTTGACTTTACGGTAACCCGGCAGTGGCTCGGCGGCTGGCCTGGTACTCAGGGTGATCGTATCGCCCACCCGGCATTCTCTGACAGTTTTTAACCCGGTAGCAATATAGCCGACTTCACCAGCAGATAATCCCTGGGTGGGCTGCAGCGTGGGAGCAAAGATACCGACTTCGACAGGCTTGGTCACCGTCCCGCTGGCCATCATCAGCAGGCTATCGGTGGGCAGCAGCTGCCCGTCTACGATGCGCACATAGGCAATCACGCCTTTGTAAGAGTCATAATGCGAGTCAAAAACCAGAGCCCGCAGTGGCGCCGACTCTTTCCCAGTGGGCGGCGGCACCAGTTTAATGATGGCTTCAAGGACCTCCGGTATATTGGTGCCAGATTTAGCAGAAATGCGCAAAATCTGGTCTTCAGGCGTGCCAATCAGATTGCTGATTTCTTTCGCCACCTCGTCCGGATGGGCCATAGGCAGATCAATCTTATTGATGACCGGGATGATCTCCAGGTTAGCTTCCAGAGCCAGGTACAGGTTGGCTAGGGTTTGTGCTTCAATGCCCTGCGAGGCATCTACCACCAACAGCGCCCCCTCACAGGCGTTCAGCGCCCGGCTGACTTCGTAGCCAAAGTCAACATGCCCGGGCGTATCGATCAGGTTAAGCTCATACTCTTTACCATCCTGTGCGGTGTACAACATACGCACCGCGGAGGCCTTGATGGTAACGCCCTTCTCGCGTTCGAGATCCATGCTGTCCAGGATCTGCTCGGTTGTATCCCGGTCGGAGACCGTACCGGTAACATGCAGCAGGCGATCGGCCAGCGTGGATTTCCCATGATCAATATGGGCGATGATGCAAAAACTGCGAATGTGGTCCAGGCTCATAAGCGGGTGAAGTATACCGTATTTTTTAAATTCCCAATCCTGTATTATACATCTATGAAGAGCGTGTTCAGGTACTCATCAATCTGATCAGGATGGGAGCTGGGGTAAACCAGCCAGGCCAGGAATTCCGTGTTCCCTTTCGGGCCAAGCAGAGGAGAGCGGATCAGGCCGCGCAAGACAAAGCCCTGTTCTTGGGCAGAGCCGAGCACATCCTCCAAAACCTGGCGGTGGATCGCCGGGTCGCGGATGACGCCTCCGCCGCGGGCGACCGCCGAGCGGCCGGCCTCGAACTGCGGCTTGATCAAGGCAATCACATCACCGCCGGGTGGTATGGCAAACCAGCGAGAAATCACAGGAAAAATCAGCTTTAAGGAAATAAACGAGACATCCACGGTCACCAGCCTGGGAGGCTCAGGGAGCCGTTCCACATAGCGGGCATTGGTGCGCTCCATGACCACGACGCGCTCATCCTGGCGTAATTTCCACTCCAGGATGCCGTGCCCGACGTCGATGGCATACACCCGCCGGGCGCCGTTCTGCAGCAGGCAGTCGGTAAAGCCGCCGGTCGAGGCGCCTACGTCGGCACAGATGGAGTCCTGTAGCGCCACACCGAAAGCTTCCAATGCTGCCGCCAACTTTTCACCACCCCGCGAGACATACGGCGGGCCCTGGTCCAGCTCAACGGCTGCCTGCGGGTGGACATTGACAGACGGTTTCAGGGCCACTTGCCCATCGACCCGTACCTGCCCGGCCAGCACCAGACGCTGCGCTAACGCCCGGCTGGGGGCCAGGCCGCGTTCGACCATCAAGAGATCCAGGCGGATTTTTTCCATGGCTCCATTTTAAACCCTAACGCTACCTTCAAAGAATCTGCTATCATTGCCGCGTCAACGACCACCCGCTAAAGCAGGTGGCTTGTAACTGCGCTCTGCCGCAATTCAAACAAGGAGTTCGCTTTGGCTTCATCACGCGCTACGATAGGCGGGTTGACAGCCGCCCGACGACCAATGTTGATCGCCGCGATGTGGTCAGCAAGGCCAGCGAACCCGCAAACCACACAGGAGAACCTGGATTGAGAAAGGCGATTGGCTTTAGCAACGTGACCACAGGCGGGGCAGGTTCGGCTGGTGTTGCGCGGGTCAACCAGGAACACCGGCACGCCGGCGCCTTTGGCTTTGTAGGTCACGAAAGCACGCAGCTGGTAGAAGCCCCAGCTATGCAAGGTTGCCCGCTGAGAGCGACGAACCGTAACCCTCGCGCGTATGCCCCGCAAATCTTCCAGGGCAATCGCTCGATTTGTGTCTTTCGCTTTGGCAACCAGCTTTTTGCTGATGGTGTGGTTGGTGTCTTTGGCAAAACGGCGTTCTTTTCCAGAGAGCTGCTTGAGTTTGCGTTTTGCAGAGCGCGTCCCTTTGGATTGCAGTTTAGCCCGCAAGCGGCGCTGA
>JBFYSP010000036.1:0-3134 GCA_041301395.1 Anaerolineae bacterium | reverse complement strand
GAAAAGGTTAGGGTATATGCCAGGAGGTCCTGGCCGATTGCCGCGTGCAGCTCCGCCCGCCGCTGAGGAGTCAGCCTGTCAAGATTCCAATCGAAGTGGCTCTCCGCTTCGAGCGGGTGTCCCATCAGGTTTGAAACGAAACCGAAAAACCAGTGAGCGATGGCCAGAAAGGCCTCATCGCCGCATTGGGCCGCCTCCGCGAGCATCCTTTCTGCCACGATATGGGCAGCTTGAAACTGCCCTCGTGAAACCAGGAGATCTGCTTCCGCCTCGAGTGTCAGCAGCCTGGCCCGTCCCTGCGCTTCCCCCGCTCCCGCTTCGATGGCTCGCTGCCATGCGCCTGCCAGCTCCGCACTGCCCATCCCTTCCAGGTTGCGTTTGGGGTTTAACCGGGCAGCCTCCAGCAGCCGGATCATTGCGTTTCGATCCGGCGAAGGCTGCTCATCAGCGAGGAGGGCTAACCCGTGTTCAAACAGGTTGAGGGCCTGGCGAAACGCCGACAGCCGCGAGGCTTGATTGCCGGCATCCAGCAAGGCACGCCCGGCTGCCAGGTGCAGGCCCGCCGCCTCATAGTGCCACGCCAGCGCCGTCGCCAACCCCTGGGGTTTATCCCCATCTGCTGCGTAGATCGATTCCAGGGTCTGCCCGGTCGCCTCGTGCAACTGCGCTCGTTCCACTGCATCCAGGCTGCTATAGGCGCTGCGTTGGATCAGCGAGTGACGGAAGCGGTAGTGTGACAGGCGCTGTCCCGTCGACGCCAGCCGCTCCAGGCTGACTGCGCCGACCAGGCGGTGGCGTGTGCTCAGCGAACTGCTCAAGCGCCGGATGGCAACCCGCTCGTCCCAGCCCAGGACCCGGAAGGCGACCTCGGCGATGAACTGCTCACCCTGGACGGCTGCTGTGTGCAGCAGCGCCTGGTCCTCGTCCGGCAGGTCCGCCAGATTCCCGGCAATCACTGCCTCCACCTGCGCGGGGTACACGTCCCAATCCAGACCGGGCGTTTCGACCCAGCGCCCGGCCTCATTTTGCACCAGCATGCCCTGACGCTGGAAGCTGCGCAACAGCTCGACGGTAAACAGTGGGTTTCCGCCCGTGTGGTCGTACAGCGACTGGCGGAAGGCGGCGTCCAAGCAGTTGGGCTCGCCGTTGATGTAGGCTTCGATGAAAGCCCGGCCATCAGCCCGGTCCAGGTCGATTCGGACCTCTCCCCACTCACGGACGAGTTCGCGGAGGATGATACCGATTACTGGTGCAGTCCCACTGCCGGGGGCCGCGCTTCCCTCGGCGACGTGGCTTGCCTGCCCGGTGGTCAACGCCTCCGGACGGTATGCGCAGATGACCAGGATCCGGCTGCCAGCCAGACGGCGTCCCAGGTGAAAGAGCAGCGCTGCCGTGCCGCCGTCGGCCCACTGCAGGTCATCGATCGCCAGGATCAAAGGCCTGCTTACGGAGATGGTGTGCAGCACCTGGGTTACCTGGGCGAACAGGTCGGGTTGTGCTGCCGGGGCGCTTACCCTGGCACGGGCGACGATCTCGCGTAGGCGCCCCTGCAAGCGCACCGGCCCTGCGGGTGCAGGGAAACCCTCCAGGCGCTGTAGCAGCGCCTCGCCCGGTACGAAGCTGTCGATCAGGTCGGGACCGTGCTCCACCAGCGCCGCGCCCACCGCTGGCAGCGCTTCCCAGAGGCCGCGAGCCTGCTCGGGTGTGAGCGTGCCGCCGGCTCGCTTGCCCTCGACATCACCTGCCAGGGTTTGCAGGATCTCACGGAAGGGCAGGTAGGGATCACCGGCGCCGGCGTGGGCGTTGCACCGGCCGCGCAGGGCGATCAAATCCGGGTGTACCCGGCCGGCCTGTTGGGAGAACTCGTCCAGCAACGCCGTCTTGCCGCCCCCGGCCTCGCCTGAGATCAAGGCCACCCCGCCCCGACCTGCCAGAGCCTGATCGAGAAGGCTGCCCAGCCTGGCCAGCTCCCCTACGCGGGCGACGAAGTGTACGGCGGCGAATCCTGTGGGATCGGGGCCAGGCGATGTGGCCGGGGCTCGCGGGGCAGGCTGGGGTTGGAGCAGAGCGCCATCCCGGATGCGGGCAACCAGCGCCTGTGTCTCGTCTTCCGGCTCACAGCCCAGCTCGTCGGCCAGCAGGCGGCGGCAGGCTTCATAGTGCGCCAGGGCTGCGGAGCGTTCTCCGCCCAGAGCCAGCGCTGCCATCAACTGGCGGTGAGCCCGCTCACTATACGGCTCCAGCTCGAGCTGTCGCCGCGCCCAGCGTCTCGCCTGTGTCGTTTCGCCGCCGGTCATGTACAGCGTGGTCAGGCGCTCCAGCAAGGATAGGGCGCTGCGCTGCAGCTCCTCACCCTTGAACAGCATCCACTCCTCAAAGGCCGGGCTATCCGCAATCGAGAGGCCGTCCAGAAAAGGCCCGCGGTACAGTCTCGCCGCCTGCTCCAGGCTCGAGATATCGGAGCGGTTGCTCAGCTCCTGGAAGTCGGCCAGGTCCAGCCGGCAATCGCTGGAGGGATTGAATTGCAGATAGCTGCGGGAAACGAGCACAAAGGGGCGGGCAGACTGGCGGTCAAGTAAGGCCCGGTGCAGGTGAGAAAGGGCGTAGCGCAGCGCATCGAGCGCGTCCCGGTCGGAGCGTTCGGGCTACAACAGGGACGCAACCTGCTCGCGGGGGTGCTCCCGCTCCTTCTCGACGGCCAGATAAGCCAGAAGGGCGCGCAGGTGCGCCGAACTCAGGCCTTCCACCGGCCTGCCGTCCAGTGTAGCTTCGAAAGAACCTAAAAGTGATAGTGTGAGGTGAGCCACAGCCCTGCCTCTTTAAGGAAATATTAATTTAGTATAGCATGAAATTCCGAAAGCCCGGCTGATTTTCCCGCCCAGGCACATTTCTGGCACGATCCAGGCACACCTGAGGAGTATTGTGAAGATAGGATCCGATGAGAGGACTCGATGAGCGAAGAAACGAACGATCTCCCCTATTACGCCTACATGCTACGTTTGTGGCGCAGCGAGAGCCAGGGCCGCAGGCAGTGGCGCGCCAGCCTGGAAAGCCCGCATACCGGCGAGCGCCAGCTGTTCTCTGATTTGGAGCAGCTTTTCGCCTTCTTGAGCAAACAGTGTGAAGGCCAGGCG
>JBFYSP010000288.1:0-3694 GCA_041301395.1 Anaerolineae bacterium | reverse complement strand
TCCCCGGCATCTTGCAGCGGGGGCATGCTTTCCTTGCACTGCTCGGCAGCGTAGTTGCAACGGACGACGAATGGGCACCCTTTGGGCAGGGCGACCAGGTCGGGTGGCAGGCCAGGGATCGAGATCAACTTGGTGCCGGGGGCCTCATCCAGGCGCGGCAGCGAACCGAGCAGCCCCAGGGTGTAGGGATGGCGGGTATGCTTAAAGATATCTCGCACATAGCCGCGTTCGATGATATAGCCGGCATACATCACATTAACTTTTTTGGCCAGCTCGGCCACGATACCCAGGTCGTGCGTGATCCACATGACTGCCATGCCCAGCTCTTGCTGCAGGCGCTTGACCAGGTCCACAATCTGCGCCTGGATGGTGACATCCAGGGCGGTGGTTGGCTCGTCGGCAATCAACAGGTCCGGAGCGCAGGAAAGCCCCATGGCGATCATAGCCCGCTGGCGCATCCCGCCAGAGAACTGGTGAGGATAATCATCCAGGCGCTGTGCAGCGCCTGGAATACCGACCAGCGCCAGCAGCTCGCCGGCTCGGGCCCGGGCGTCGGCTTTGCTTAACCCCTGGTGCAGCATCAGGGCTTCCATGATCTGGTAGCCCACCGTATAGGCCGGATTAAGCGAGGTCATGGGGTCCTGAAAGACCATGGCAATCTGGCCGCCGCGCACGTGACGCAGCTCTTCCAGGCTGAGCTGGAGCAGGTCTTTTCCATGAAACAGCACCTGCCCACTCTCAATGTTGCCGGGTGGGATGGGGATCAGGCGCATGATGGATAAGGCGTGCACGCTCTTGCCGCAGCCGCTCTCGCCGACCACGCCCAAAACATCGCCTTGTTCCAGTATATAAGAGACACCATTGACAGCATGGACGATGCCATCATCTGTATGGAAGGAGACACGCAGGTCTTTTAATTCTAATAAAGGTTGTTCCATAATCACTCGCGTCGATGAGGTAGCCCTGTTATCTGCCCAATCCTTAGATTTTTAGCTTTGGGTCCAGGGCATCGCGCAGGCCGTCGCCCAGCAAATTGAAGCCCAGCACGATCAGCATGATGGCGACTCCGGGGAAGATCACTGCCCACCAGGCGCCGCTGGTCAGGAAGCGGTAGCTATCCCCCAGCATGGAACCCCATTCAGGTTCGGGGGGCTGCGCGCCCAGGCCCAGGTAGCCCAGGGCAGCTGCAGCCAGGATGGCCCCAGCCAGCGCCATGGTGGACTGGACGATGATCGGAGAGAGGATGTTGGGCAGGATGTGGAGGAACATAACCCGGCCGTGTCCTTCCCCGGTAGCATTGGCTGCCAGGACGTACTCCTTCTGAATTACCGACAGCACCGATGAGCGCACCAGGCGGGCAAAGACCGGGATGCCAACGATCCCGATGGCGATCATACCTTTTTCCAACCCGGGACCCAGGAAGACCACAATGGCGATAGCCAGCAGGTAGCTGGGGAATGCCAGGATAATATCCATGCCACGCATCGTGGTATTGGAGAGTAATTCGCCGCCTAACCGCCGGGAAAGTATCATGCCAATCAGCAAACCCAGGAAGCCAGTAAAGAGCGCGGTATAAATGCTGGTCATTAGTGCAGGCACGGCGCCAAAAGCAGCCCCTAGAAAGATAATCAACCAGACACGCCAGGACTTCTCAGACCAGTTCAGATCTGCGAAGGCTGATAAGACCCCCAACAAGGTGAAAAGCACCAAAATCACTGTTTGGTCGGCTATCCAGGCCGGGAGCACGCCCAGGGCGAGCCCGACTCCACCCTTGAAAACGTAGCGTTCGGTCGATGAAATCGGCACCGCCTCAAAAAAACCAGCCAACAAGCCCAGCAGGCCTCCGATAGATAGAGATATTCCTACGGCTACAAATCCGACCATGATTGAATTCCAGCCGCCATGCACCACACGCCGGAAAATATCCCGGCCGAGCTGGTCGGTGCCAAAGATGTGGACCGACTCGACATCCTCATTGGCAGTCAGATTTGGGGGTTTCAATTTTAAGGTGTAATCCGAATCAATCTTGGGATCGTATTCCCAGAAAAAGTGCGCCATCGTGGTGGAAAAGACCATGAAGAAGACGATAAACATGCCCAACTGGGCGGTGCGATTCGAGATCAGGCGTCGCCAGGCGTCGCCCCATAAAGAGCGGTGTTCGCGCACCGCGAAATCTACGACCTTGACTTGATCGGTGGTTGCTTCTGCCATAACCGGCCTCAATCGTAATGGATGCGCGGGTCGAGCAGCGCGTAGGATAGGTCAACGATGATGCTGAAAAATATAAAAATGATGGCAATCAGCAGGGTTCCACCCTGGACGATGGGATAATCGCGTGCCAGGATGCCGTCGTAGACCCACTTGCCGATGCCAGGCCAGGCAAAGATGGTCTCGGTCAGTACCGCTCCCGCCAGCAGGGCGCCCAGCTGCAGACCAATGATAGTGACTACCGGGAGAAAGGCATTTTTCAAGGCATGCCGGTACAGCACCACACGCTCGTGCAGGCCTTTGGCATGCGCGGTGCGGATATAGTCTTCTTGCAGCACGTCCAGCATGCTGGAGCGGGTCATGCGGGCGATGATCGCCATTGGGATCGTCGCCAGGGCTATGGCGGGCATGATAATGTGCTGGAAAGCATCTTTGAAAGCCGGGATATTGCCGGTAATCAGGCTGTCGACCAGCAGCAGGTGGGTGATTTCTTTAACTTCGATGCCCGTTGACAGGCGTCCACCGACCGGCAGCCAGTTGAGGGTGACGCCAAATAACATGATGAGCATCAATCCCAGCCAGAAAATCGGCATCGATACGCCCACCAGCGAGCCGATCATGGTCGAGCCATCGATAAAGGAACCGCGTCGGGCAGCCGAGATAATTCCTACCGGCAGACCGATCGTTGTAGCGATTAACATGGCCAGTAATGCCAATTCAACGGTAGCCGGGAAGCGATCGGCCAATGTTTCCATGACCGGGATGCGACGATGGATGGAAGTCCCCAAATCCAGGACTACCAGGCGGGCCATATAGCGCAGGTATTGCGTATCAACAAATCCTGCGAAATCTCCCTCAGCCAGGGCTTCGCGGTCCAGGAATACCGGCCGGTTGAGTCCGAATTGCTCGCGAATGCGCTCAACATTTTCCTGGGTTGCGTGCTCGCCCAACATGGCGATCGCCGGGTCGCCAGGGATCAGGCGCTGAAACATAAAGACGACCAGGGTAACGCCGATCAGTGTGGGGATTACCGAGATCAGGCGGCGTAGGGTGTAACGGATCAAAGGTTCCTCCTGTAAGATGAGCGCAGGGGGATGGAGATATGTAACGGGTACATACTCCATCCCCCTGCGGAACCTTAGGGCTCAGCCTTCAGGCATTGCCGGGTGTTATGGATTGATCACCACGAGATTGTAATTGTCGGCATCGACAGCCTGTGGCTGGTATCCGCTGACTTTGGCGGAAAGCAGGATTGGGGTAGCCTGGTGCACCAGCCAGATGCGGGCGATCTCGTCATGCAGGATTTGATCGGCCTGCTTGTAGAGCGGTTCGCGCTCGGCCTGGCTGGGCAGGGTGACAGCCGTCTGCAGCAGCTCGGCCAGAGCCGGATTCTGGTACCAGCCTTCGCGCGCGATCGGCTCGGCTGCACCGCTGAAGAAGTAGCCGGTGAAGTTGTCCGGATCGCCGTTATCGCCGCCCCAGCCCA
>JBFYSP010000265.1:0-13132 GCA_041301395.1 Anaerolineae bacterium | reverse complement strand
GTGGAGCTGGAGCGGGTGGTGGCAGCCCTGCAGTGGGTCTCGCGCGAGATGGACATGCGCTACCAGAAGCTGGCCGACATTGGGGCGCGCAATATCCTGGATTACAATGCCCGGGCGGTGGCGGCCGGCCAGCGCAAGCTGCCTTACCTGGTGGTGATCATCGACGAGCTGGCGGACCTGATGATGCTGGCTCCAGACGAGACTGAGCGCACCATAACCCGCCTGGCGCAGCTATCCCGGGCGACCGGCATCCACCTGGTGCTGGCTACCCAGCGCCCCTCGGTGGATGTAGTCACCGGATTGATCAAGGCCAACTTCCCGGCGCGCATTGCCTTTGCCGTGGCTTCCGGCGTGGACAGCCGGGTGATCCTGGACCAGCCGGGGGCTGAGCGACTGCTGGGAAGGGGGGATATGCTCTTCCAGGCGCCCGATGCACCTGCGGCAGTGCGCCTGCAGGGAGCTTTTGTCTCGGATATCGAAATCCAACGCCTGGTGACTTACTGGCAGAGCTATGCAGGGCTGGCTACGATGGCCGGGACGGCCGCCGGCGGAATCCCGGATGCTTTACCTTCCGGGGTGCCCTACAAGCAAATCCCGATGTGGGATGAGCTCCAACCTGCCGACGATCAGGACCCGTTGTTCAACGAAGCAGTTGACCTGGCGCGCCGCCAGGGCCGGGCATCCATCTCGATGCTGCAGCGCCGCCTGCGCATTGGCTACACCCGGGCCGCCCGCCTGGTTGAGTCGATGGAAGAGAAAGGGATCGTTGGGCCGCCCGAGCCGGGCACCGGCGCACGCGAAATCCTGGATTACGGGCAGGCCGCGCCCCCGGTAGGAGAAGAGTAGGCCCCCTGGTATACTTGCATCTGGTTTAGCAGGGATTCTATCCCCTGGGTTTATTTTATGCGAACAATTATCGTTCTATTCCTGGTCTTCACATTTCTTGCCGCTGGCTGCCAGACGATCGGACTGGCGCCCGAGCCGACGGCCATCTGCCCGACGGCAACTTCTGATGGCGGCACTCCGCCGCCGATCATTCCTTGCGCCCCCGGTGAAGAGGGCGGTACCGCCAACCCCCTGGTGCAAGCCCCAGGCCCGGCCCAGCCTGGCCAGGGCATGCAGCCGACTGCGGCTGCCGGCCAGCCAACCGCCAGCGCTACTCCGCTGCCGCCCACCGCCACCTTCACCCCCACGGCCTCCCCGACAATCACCCCCACTGTGACGGCGACGCCGACCCCGGCTATCACCACCCTGGCTTTTACCGGAGTGATTGTTCCGGCGCGCTGCGTGCAGGCTAAGATAGATGAGCTGGGCAACCCGGATTACCCTTATGAGGAAATCAGCCAGATCATCCAGGGCGCCGACCTGGCGGTGGGCACCTTCAACGCCACGATGAGCGATATCCCACCACGTACCGGCTGCCAGCGGACTTATGTCCTGGTGGGCGGGCCGGAGAATGCCGATGCGCTCAAACGCGCCGGTTTTGACTTGATGGGCGTGGCTACCAATCACATCAAGGATTGCGGGCTTGCCACCTGTGGCGACCAGGCTTTCTTTGATACGCTGCAGAACCTGCAGCGGGTAGAAATTCCTTATTTTGGCGCAGGTGAAAATGAGGCTGCCGCCCTGCGGCCGGTGGTGGTGACGATCAACGGCGTGCGCTTCGGCTTCGTTTCGGCTGGCGATAGCAAGCAGGGAGAGTGGACATTCGCCACTGAGAATAGCCCTGGGATCGCCCGCCTGACCACTGAGAATATTAACACCGCCATTGCCGCAGCACGTGAAATGGCCGACGTGGTCGTTTTCATGCCACATTGGGGATCGGAGGATATCTCGATTCCCAACTGGGTGCAGCGCAACCAGGCGCAGGAGATCGTCGCTGCCGGCCCCGATCTGGTGGTGGGGAACCATACACATGTGATCCAGGCCATCCAGGAGATCGACGGTGTCCCGGTATTCTACGGCCTGGGTAATTTTGTCTTTGACCAGGATCTGGAAGACCACCAGCAGGCCGCCATTCTTCTGGTCAAATTTAAGGGCCGGGAATACCTGGGTTACGAGCTGGTCCCTACCCGCTTCAATGAATTTGGCCGGGTATCCGTTGCCAGCCCCCAGCCTGCTGCCGAGCTGTTGCTGCGCCTGGAGCAATCCAGTGGCGAGCTGGGCAATGACAATACTCCGTACTACCATCCCAGCATGGCTGCCACCGATGCAGCAGGCATGCCGCATGAAGAAATCGTCCGCCGTCTATATCAGCAATATCTGGATGCATACCGGATAGCGGCTCAGCCGGATGACCGGCGGATAGTCGATTACGAAATCCATAGTGTTGAGCTGAAACCCGCCCTTCAGACCACGGCTGCCGAGCACGGCGTCGATCAAATCGCCAGCGTGCGGTTCTCTGTCCAATCGGTCTTGCCATACACTTGGGTTGCCGGCAACGGCGAGTTAGCCCCGCAGGGCTGGGTGCGCGATAAAATCCTGTTAGTAGGCTTGAAAGAAGAATTCGGCCGCTACTGGCTGACGCTGCTAGGGACAGGGCCATGAGGTAGGAAAAAGTGATCGGTAAACCGGGATCAGGAACCCGGAGAGCGTACTGACCCCCGGCAGGCCGCGCAAGCCCCAAAAAGCTGAAGCCAGTGTTCTCGGATGGTGAAGCCGCTTTCTTGCTCCAGGGCGGCAGTCCAGCCATCAATCTGCTCATCTTCCGCACTGAAAAACTCTACCTGGCCGCAGACCTCGCAAATCAGCAGGTGCTGGTGGCCGCGAAAGGCCGCTACGAACCCCTGGCAGCCGGATGGCTGGTGGACGCGCTGCACCAGGTGCAGCTCCTCCAGCTTTTCGATCGTGCGGTACACCGTCACCAATCCCAGGCCTGGATAGCGCTGGCGCGCCTGGCTGAAGACCTCCAGAGGGTTGATCACCCGCCGGCTGGAAGCGATCACCTCTACCACTGCCTGGCGAGGCTCGGTCAGGCGGTAGCCGTTCTCCTGCAGGCGCGACAGCCAGTCTTCGATAGGGAGATAGGGTAGGCTTTCAAGCATGTTTGGCTGCCTGACGCGTGAGGTAGGCTCGCTGCGCAGCACGACCGACCCAGGCCAGCAGGAAAAAGGCCGTGGTGGTGAGCACAATGGCTGCGCCGGAGGCAATATTGGCGTAATAAGAGATGTACAGCCCGATCACGCCCGATAAACTGGCGATTGCAGCCGCCAGAACCATCATCACCGGCAGGCGCCGGGTGAGCAGGAAAGCTGCCGCGGCCGGCGTGACCAGCATCGCCACCATCAGCGCCACCCCCACGGTTTGCAGCGAAACGACGATGGCCAGTGCAATCAGGATCAGCAGCAGGTATTCCAGCAGGCGAGCGGGCAGGCGCAAGGTAGCAGCCAGCAGTGGATCGAAGGAGAGCACCAGGAACTCCTTGTAGAAAACCAGCACGACCAGGATGATCACGGCGCCAAAGGCTGCCATCAAGGCGAGATCGGCGGACGAAACGCCCAGCACGTCGCCAAACAGGAAATGCGCCAGGTCGACCGAATAGCTGCGCACGGTTGAGATCAGCGCCACGCCCAGGGCGAACATGGAGGCAAACACGATCCCGATAGCGGTATCTTCCCGGATCTTCGTCCCGCGGCTGATCGCTCCGATTCCAAAGGAGGCCAGCAGAGCAGCCCCTAGCGCGCCCCAGAAAAGTGGCGCGCGGGCGCCATCGCCCACCAGGTAGCCCACCGCAACCCCAGGCAAGATAGCATGCGCCAGGGCATCGCCGAAGAAGGCCATACCGCGCAGCACAATGAATGCTCCCACTACCGCGCACACCACCCCCACCAGCAAGGCAGCCGCCACACCGCGCTGCATAAAGGCGTATTGTAGAGGCTCCAGGACCCAGCCAGCCATGCGCTTAGCCCTGCTCCCCTTCGTCGCAGCAGGTGTCGGCCAGGGCCAGCAGGGTGCCATCGCCGGCGCGCAGCACGTGCAGGTGGCCGCCGTAAGCCTCGACCAGCCGTTCGGGGGCCAGGGTTTCGGCAGGCAGGCCAAAGCCCAGCAGGCGGTGGTTGATCAACAGGACGCAGTCAAAGCGCTCGGCGGCTTGATCCAGGTCATGCGTGGCTACCAGCACCGTCACACCGAAGCGGCGCAAATCGTCCAGGATGGTAAAGATGTTTTCCTGCGATTGAACATCCAACCCGGTCAATGGCTCATCCATCAAGATCAGCTCGGCCTCCTGGGCCAGAGCCCGGGCGATAAACATGCGCTGCTGCTGCCCGCCGGAGAGCTCGCTGATCTGGCGCCCGGCCAGCTCCAGCAACCCTACTTCGGATAACGCCTGGGTCACCCGTTCTCGATCGCGGCCCTTGGGCCAGCTCAGCAGGCCAAGCTTGCCTACCCGCCCCATCATCACCACATCTGCCACGCTCACTGGAAAATTCCAGTCCACCTGGGTGCGCTGTGGGACATACGCAATGCACAGGTGTTCGTTGGGGTTCGAACCGCGGATGCGGACTTCGCCGCCGCTGGGGGGTAGAATGCCGGCAATGATCTTGAACAGAGTGCTCTTCCCAGCGCCGTTCGGCCCGACCACAGCCAGCCGCTCGCCGGCATTTAATTGGAACGACACATCCTCCAGCACTGTGCCGGTTTCATAGCGCAGGCACAGGTTGGATACTTCCAGCACCGGTGCTGATGGCTGGTGTACTGCGCCATGACCGGTGATAGATGGTTTGCGGAATTCGTTAATCAGGCTCATTTTAATCCGGTGTTACTTCAAGGCTTCGACGATGGCTTGCACATTGTAGCGGATGTAATCCAGGTAAGTACCGGCAGGACCGTCCGGCTCGCTGAGCGAACCGGTGTAAATGGTCGCCAGCCTGACTCCCGTATCTTGCGCGACTTGCTGCGCCAGGGTGGGGCTGATGGTGTTGCCCAGCAGCACGGCCTTGATCCCCAGGTCACGCATGGCGTCTTCCAGGGCGGCCAGCTCGCGAGCCGTCGGCTCGGTGACTGTGCTGAAACCCGGCAGGATGGCCCCGACCTGCTCGAAGCCATAGGCCTGGGCAAAATAGCCCAACACCTCGTGATCGGTAACCAGCCGGCGGTGCTTGGGTGCAACGGTCTCTACCTGCTCACGCACCCAGACATCCAGGGCAAGCAATTCCTGGCTGTAGGAATCCGCATTGGTCTGGTAAAAGGCTGCGCCACCTGGGTCGACGTCGCTCAGCGCTTCGGCAATGTTTTGCACCCAGGTTAGCACCAGGTTCGGGTCAGTCCATACATGTGGATCGCCTTCCGAGTGCTCTGTTTCCGCTTCACCGGCGGACGGCTGTAGCAGGGGTATGCCTGCAGACACGTCCACCAGCATGGCATCCGGGTTGGCGCCTTCGATCAGCGGGAGCAGGAACTCTTCCAGCCCGGCGCCGTTGACAAAGATCACCTCCGCCTGGGCCAGGCGCGCCAGGTCGCGCGGGGCAGGCTGGAAGCTATGTGGGTCGGCGCCGACCGGCAGCAGGGTGTCCAGCTCGATCCGGTCTCCACCGATGTTGCGCACGATGTCCGCCACAATTGTGGTGGTCGCTACTGCCTGAAGCTTATCTCCTTCTTGGGGGTTGGGACCGGCGGCCTGGCTGCAACCAGAAACCAGCAGCCCAATGAGCAGCGGCAGGATAATCAGGGATGGTGGCTTAATGAAATTGATAATCATTTTCATAAAGAGGATTATAGCGAACCTGCCCTAGCCTGTCAATGCATTCACCTTGAAGAAAAGGGCCAGCGCCCGAGTGGTGTACATCACTCGGGCGCTGGAGATAGGTTTTAGGGAAGACTAGGGTAGGCGGGTTGGTGTGGGTGTGATCGTCGGGGCCATTCGAGTCGGGATCACCGTTATGGTGCCTGTGCTGGTGGGTGTGTTGGTCGGGACGGGTGTCACCAGGTTGACCGGAACGGTCAGCAGCATGCCCACCAGGATTTCGTTCTCGTTCTCGATGTCGTTGGCTTCCTTGATCGCATCGACTGTGCTATTGAAAGCTACTGCAATCGAGCCCAGGGTATCGCCGGTCTGCACCCGGTACTCGATCTCGGTGCCGCGCGGCAGGTTGCTGGGCACCGGTGTTCCGGACGGCAGGGTCGTGTCAGAGCCGGGGATAGTCAGCTTGTCGCCGATGCGGATCGGGCATGTCGGGTCCAGGTTGTTAATGGTAATCAGCAGCAGCGGATCAACCTGGAATTTTAATGCGATCCCCCAGCAACTATCGCCTTCAATCACTTCGTAAATGAAGGGGCCCGCCTGGGTCGGTGTGACCGTTATCGTCGGGGTGGCTGTTTCCGTGGGAGTTACTGTGGGGGTATTCGTCGGAGTAAAGGTTGGGGTCACCGTGAAGGTGGCGGTTGGGGTCGGCGTGTCGGTGGCGAACAGTGAAATACTGGGTCCGCCGTCTCCGGTCAGCCAGATGATGACCACGGTAAAGCCGCCAATTAACAAAACCGCGGCACCGATGAACAAAATCATCACCCTTTGCGACCTCTGCTGCCGTTTCTTCCGGTAGGCTTCGATCACGTCTTGGGGATTATCCTTGTCGCTCATTTTTAATGTTCCCTTGGTTGTACCAGGATCGATCGGATCAACCTGATAAAACAGAACGCTCCTGGCCTGGTCTCCTCTCGGCTAGAGATGTTAGAATTTATTCTACCCTATTTTTTCGTAGTTTGCGAATCGGCCTGAGGGCGAGGTGGAGGGTGTCATGCGAGTGGCAATCTTTGGCAGTGGTGCGGTTGGAGGTTATTTCGGTGGTCGGTTGGCGCAGGTGGCCCAGACGGATCGTCCAGGTATATCCAATCTGGAAGTGATTTTTATCGCCCGCGGCGAGCAGCTGGCCGCATTGCGCTCGACGGGCCTGCGTGTCGAGTCGATTGTTGGCGATTTCACCCTGGGGCCGCAATTAACCAGTGACCAACCCGCCCGAGTGGGGCAGGTGGATGCCATTCTGGTATGCGTCAAAGCCTGGCAGGTGCCGGAAGCCGCCACAGCCATGCTGCCTCTAGTAGGGCCGGATACGGCGGTCGTTTACCTGGGTAACGGTGTGGACGCCCCCGCGCAGCTGGGAGCCGTGCTGGGCAGCGAGCATATTCTGGGTGGGTTATGCCGCATCTCGGCACGCCTGGTTGCCCCCGGGTATATCCGCCACACCGGCATCCAACCCTACGTGGCGCTGGGCGAGCTGACCACCAGACCGGGCGGCATGGGAGACGCCAGCCAGCGGGTGCAGGCACTGTGCGACTTGTTGGCGGCTGCTGGAGTGCAGGTCGCTCAACCTCCCGACATGCTGGCCGCCATGTGGGAAAAGTTCGCTTTTATCTGCGCCACCAGTAGCGTTGGGGCGGTGACGCGAGCGCCCTTCGGCATCTTGCGCAGCCTGCCGGAATGCCGCCAGATGATGGAGCAGGCAGTACGGGAAGTGGTTGCCGTGGGCCGGAAGCGATCCGTTCAACTGCAGGACGATCTCGTAGCGAGGATTCTGGCTCTTATCGATAGCCTGCCCCCTGAGACGATGGCTTCCATGCAGCGGGATATCCTGGAAGGGAGGCCGTCGGAATTGGGCGCCCAGACCGGCGCGGTAGTACGCATGGGCCTGGAGAGCGGTACGCCAACACCACTGCATGAAATCCTATATACCAGCCTGCTGCCGCAAGAACTGGCTGCGAGGGGTGAGTTGTAGAATTTTGCTCAACTGGTTTCCTGGGGAGGTTAAATTTCGCGCACTAAGGAGCAGCCATAAGGCGGGGCATCGGCCAGTGACGGCAGCTCGCCTGCCAGCAGCGCCTCAACAGCTTCTTGCAGGTAGTAGCGGGTTGGAGTGCGCTGGCGAAAGGTGACATCGTCAACAGCTCCCTGGTAGCGCAGAATACCCTGGGCGTCAATCACAAAGACATGCGGCGTGGTCTGGGCCGCGTAAAGGTCGGCAACTTCCTGATAGGCGTCGTGCAGCACGAAGTCAAGGCTGCGCTCCTCTGCCATCCGGGCCAGTAGATCGGGCGGCTCATTGGCGTTGGCGGCAATCGTCCATATTGCAATGCTTCCGCCCCAGGCCTCCAGCCACCCGGCAATCAGCCGGTCTGTCCGCTCCGACCAGGGGCATTCGGCAGACCAGAAGTTCAGGATCGTAATAGCGCCGCTTCGCTCACTCAGGCGATGCGGCCGGCCTTGCAGGTCGAGCAGCTCGAAATCCGGGGCGGGTTGGTTTACTTTGGTCAGGGGATCCATCTGGGTGCGTAGCCTCCTATCACAAGCTGTGTCTCTATCCCGCTAACTGGGTTCACCAGCCATATTTCCGGCGGATCGGTGGGTGCGTTTTGGTTGAAGCGGCTGTATGCGATCCGGCTGCTATCGGGGCTCCAGGCCAGGTTGTAATGATTGGTATCGGGTGTGTTGGTTACCTGGCGAGCTTCCGTCCCGTCGGGACGCATCAGCCAGATCTGGCGGCCGGGTGTCCAAAGGGCCGGGGTTAAGTACTTGCGGGCGAAGGCCAGCCAATTTCCGTCCGGCGAGAAGGCCGGCGCAGTATCTTCCAGCTCTTCTTCAATGGTCAGGTCTTGCTGGCTGCCATCCATGTTGAAGCGCAGCAGGTGGCTGCTGACGACCGGAAAGGTAGCTGGATCGGGAGCCGGGTCGACGGTGGGGTTGTCCAGGATTTCCGGAACAACATAAGCCTGGCCGTCAGGGCTCCAGCTGCCGGGCTGGCCGGTCTGGTTGGCGATCTCGCGGCGCTCACCGCTGCGCGGATCCAACAAGATAAACGCTTCCTGGCTAGAATCGTAAAAAGTCAACAGTCCGCCCGGCGACCAGTGCGGCTCAAAGGTCTGGTTCAGCGCATCGCCGGCCAGGGTAGGCTCCTGCGCAGTTTCCTGGGGGTTGGCGTAGGGCAGCAGCCAGACCTGGGGATAATCGACCACGTCCTTTCCTGGAAAAGCGGTGCGCTCGTACGCCAGGAAGTCATTCCCGGGCGCAACCCGTGGGGCAGTACACAGTGCCTGCGGACATTCCAGGATGGATAGCGGGGCGGCATCTGGCGTGGTTAAATCCAGGCTGTAGATGGCGCTGCCGCTGTCACCAACATAGGCACTGTAGATCAGGGTTTCCCCCCGGGAGTCGATGTCGAAATCTAACACGCCCGCCGGATTATCGGTAAGCTGGCGCGTCTCCCCGCTGGCCGGGTCGAGCTGGTAGATATTGGCGGCTCGGTCGAAGGGATACAGATAAGCCAGGCGCGGCCGGCGGGTGGTGAATGACCAGGATTGCTCGCCCGGCAGCGGCAATTGAAACAGACCAGCGGCACGCGCCCCAGACTCCAGGCTGATGGTGACGGTCTCGCCGGCCTGCCAGGCTGAGTCGGGCGTGAACACGATTTCATTCCCCTCAGTGCTGACCTGACCGGTGCGGAATGGGCTTAGGGTCAGCCGCTCGACCACCGAGTCGACCTGCATTGGGCGGGAAAAACGCAGGCGGATAGCCGTGCCAGCCGGCACATCTGCGGCCTGGTCTACCGGAGAGACTTCTTCCAGCTGGGGCGTGCCCAGCCAAAAAATGACGGCGGCCGCCGCAAGCAACACCAGGACGGTGATCAGGAAAATCCAGCGAGCGTTCATGAATGGATTATAACGGATCAGCGCTCTACCGTCTTTAGTCTGCCGTCCCGTTGGGTTCTACTGCGGGACCGTCGGTACGTGGTAGAATGCTTGCTATGCGCCGCTGGCAGTTTTGGATCGGGGTGCTGTTCAGCATCTTCTTTTTGTGGCTGGCACTCAGGGGGTTATCCCTAGTTGAGGTGCTGGCTGTCTTACCGGGTGTCAAGTACGGCTGGCTCTTTCTGGGGGTAGCGGTATATTTCCTGGCGGTTTGGGCGCGCGCCTGGCGCTGGCGCTACCTGCTGCGACCGCTCAAATCCATCTCCACCCGCCAGCTTTTCCCGGTGGTCTGTATTGGCTACGCCGGCAATAACATCTTCCCGGCGCGGGCCGGTGAGCTGCTGCGGGCGGTGGTGCTCAAACGCCGCGAAGCAGTGCCTGTCTCGGCCTCGCTGGCAACGATTATCGTCGAACGGGTCTTTGATGGGGTGGTGATGCTGGGGTTTGTCTTTCTGAACTTGCCCGAGCTGGCCAAACTCACCTCCACCTCAGGCTTTATTGGCAGCATCCGCACCCTGGCCTTGTGGGGCACATTCATTTTCCTGGGGGTTCTGGTGGTCTTCCTGGTTGCCGCCATGTTTCCCAAAAAGGCAGAGACAGCCGCCGGCTATATCATTAACAAATTCGTTCCCGTGCGCTTTCGGGAAAAAACCTTGGGGTTCACCATGCGCTTTCTGGGGGGGCTGGAGGCGCTGCGCTCGCCTAAGGACGTACTGATGGTCTTCCTGACATCGGTCGTCATCTGGCTGCTGGAGACCTTTAAATATTGGCTGGTGATGCATGCCTTCCCGTTCGAGGTGAGCTTCTTTGCGTTAATGCTGATGAACGGTATCGTCAACCTGGCCACCACCATCCCGTCGGCGCCGGGTTACATTGGCACCTTTGATGCGCCCGGCATTGCTGTGCTGCAGGCCTTTGGGGTGGAAAAGACCATCGCGGCAGCCTACACGCTGGTGCTGCATGCCGCCCTGTGGTTCCCCATCACCGCCCTGGGGGTGTACTACCTGGCTAAAGAGGGCATCCGTTGGGGCACGGACCTGGATAAATTGAGGTCGGAAGCATGAAAAAGATTGCCGTTATCGGCGCGGGGATCGGCGGCTTATCGGCAGCCTACGACTTGAGACGCACCGGGCACGCTGTCACAATATTCGAGGCTGGCGATCAGGTGGGCGGGCTGGCATCCGGCTTCAAAGAACCGGGCTGGGACTGGTCGGTGGAGCGCTTTTACCATCACTGGTTCCAGACCGACAGCCACATGCTGGGGCTGATCGATGAGCTGGGCTGGAGCGACCAGGTGCTTTTCCCGCGCCCATACACGGTAATGTACCACGAAGGGCGCTTCTATCCCTTCGACTCGATCCCGGCGGCGATCAAGTTTCCCGGCCTGGGCTGGGGTGTGAACAAAGCACGCTTTGGCCTGGTGGGGCTGTACCTGCGCCTGACCGGCAACTGGCAGGCGCTGGAGCACACCACGGTGGAAGCCTGGATGCGGCGTTGGGCCGGCGATCGGGTCTATGAGCTGATGTGGCAGCCGCTGATAGTCGGCAAGTTCGGCGAGCGCTACGCCCCACAGGTGAATATGGCCTGGCTATGGGCGCGCATCAAAGCCCGCACCACCCGCCTGGGCACCTTCCAGGGCGGTTTCCAGGCTTTTGCCGACCGCTTTGCCGATAGGCTGCGCGAGATGGGCGTCGAGATCCGCATGCAAACTGCCGTACAGCGCATCGATCCCTCTGCTGCGGGTGGACTGACGATCGATACGGGTAGGAACGCCGAAGCCTTCGACCAGTGCCTGTCGACTACTTCGCCGGGTTTAATGGCAAGGTTGGCGCCCGGGTTGCCATCCGACTATTTAAAAGGCCTGTTGGAATTGAAACACCTGGGGGCGGTGGTGATGGTGCTGGCGCTCAAGCGGCAGCTTTCTGAGCAGGGCTATTACTGGTACAACATCCCCAAGTCTGCCGGCTTCCCCTTCCTGGCGCTGGTCGAGCACACCAACTACCTGTCTCCCGAACGTTTTGGCGGCGACCATATTGTTTATATTGGCGATTATCTGGAAAACGACCACGAGTACTTCACATTGAGCCAGGAAGAGCTGCTTCAGCGCTTCCTGCCGGTGCTGCCGCGCTTCAACCCGCAGTTCGACCCCTCCTGGATTCGCAAAATCTGGCTGTTCAAGACCCATTACGCCCAGCCGGTGCCGCTGGTCGATCACTCCCGCAATATCCCGTCCATCCAGACTCCCATCCCCGGTCTGTATTTTGCCAGCATGAGCCAGGTGTACCCCTGGGACCGCGGCACGAACTTCGCTGTGGAGATCGGGCGCCGGGCGGCAGCGCTGATGGCAAACAATCCCTAACGATCGCCCAATAACCCCACCAGGATCGGGAGCACCAGCTCCACGTTTTGCTGCGGGTGGTCTGCGCTAACCAGGTCATGGCCGAGCTGGCAGAACTCGTCGAATGCGTACCTGGTAACATTCTCCGCTCCAGCCTGCTCCCAACTGGCTACCAGACTTTCAGCAGCCCGGTTGTCCACAGAAGGATCGCAGGGGTTCAGCACCATTGTCACCCAGCCGGCGGCCGGGGGTTTGTGCCGGCTCTCAGCCCTAACCAGCAGCCCGAGGCGCATCACCTGCGCCAGGGCGTGGGTAGCCAGACGAGGGTAATTGTTCAACGGTGGGCGCAGCTCATCCTTGAGGACTTTATCCCACCACCGGTAAAAATTCGGAACTAACAACAGCCCGGAGGTTGCCAGGGGCGTCAGGCGCAACGGAATCATCTGCACGGCATACGCAGGGGAGATGATCATGGCGTGGTCAACATCCGAGCGGTGCTGGGCCGCCCAGGAAGTGGTCACGCCGCCCATCGAAAGGCCGGCTACGCTGACCTTGTCCCCTAATCCATGAGCGATGTCCAGCGCTCGGCAGGCCGTTTCCACCATTTGCTCAGCGGTCAGGCAGGCAGGGGCGTCCGTCATGCGGTCTTGCAGGGCATGGGCGGGAAAACGAGGGATGACAATGTTATATCCTTGATTGAATAACGCCTCGCCCAAAGGGTAGAACTGGTAGGGTGTGGCGGTCAGGCCGTGCAGCAAGACGGCAGCTCGTGCTGTGCGTTGGCCGTGCACCAGCCAGCGCATGGGGGTATGCGGGTTGACATCCGGAGGCTCCTGCGCCTGCCAGGCTTCCAGCCGTTCGATAGCCTCGGCATAGGATCGGGCCGGGTTGGGTTGGGGGATGGTACGAAGTTTGCGGGCCATGAACACCTCCGGCGGAATTGTACCAGAACCACTGAAGCATCGAAGGGGGATGAAATACTGAATCTTTCATCCCTTTTCAATGCTTCATCTCTTTCTCAGTGCCTCAGCGATTCTATTCCCGATATCATTGGTTTAAATTGACTGATTGCCGGATTTGAGTTACACTCTGTCTTGGGGGCAGGCAAATTGGTGAACC
>JBFYSP010000254.1:0-9353 GCA_041301395.1 Anaerolineae bacterium | reverse complement strand
GACTTAATTTTAACCAGGGCACAAATGTACCTGGCCGATGATGGCTTTATTCACGTGCAAATGATCTAAAAACGGATGGATCGCCGCCAGGCTGGACAGCAAGCAGGCTGGGTAGAAATCCAGCAGTTCTTCGATTGCCTGCCTCCCGGGTTAGCCCGCCAGGGCCGGCTGCTGCGTAACGACCTGGCTTTTCATTATTCGGATACCGCCCGGCTGGAGGATATCCTCCTCCGGCCGGGTGATTACCCCTCGCTCAGCCTGCTCTCCGCTCTGCTGGATGATTACGGCTTCCAGCAAGGCCGCCTCCGTCGCAAGATCAACAAACACCTGCTCGCGGCATCTTTCTATACCTTTGCCACGCTTTACACGCAGGCTGCCATCCTGGATGAAGGCTCGTTCTTCGATAACGACTACCTTCACCTGGCGCAGACCCTCTCCCAGCAGGCCGATCGGGAGCTCGCCGGCCTGTTACCGGCCAAATCGCCTTTTTGGGAGCTTCACCGCTCCGCCTGGGCGGATTACGCCGAAGCCGCCCTGTTCGAGCGCAGCCTGGCAGTCGGAGGCACCGCCCTTCTCGGGACGAGCGAAGCCCTGCAAGGCAAAGATCGGCTGGCGCCATACCGTTTGACCCCTGTTGCCGTTGCGTACCTGGCCAGGCGGGAACACCACCTCCCCCAACTGCTCTCCCTCCTGGACCACCTGCACGCCGCTGTCGTTATCCTGCAGGGCCTGGCCCACTTAGAGGTCGATATGCCGCGTGGCAGGTTCACCGCCCCCTACCTGATGTTTATGGCCGAGCTTGGCGTGCCGGTCACTAAGCCCCCCAACCCGCAAGCGGTGCGGCTGGCCATGGCGCTGATCGGCGCAGTCCCCCGCATCCTTCAGGAGGGCCGCCGGCAGCTCGCAGCCGGGCTGGCTCTGGCGGAAGAGCTGCAGCTTCCCTCCCTCGCCGCCTGCCTCAGGCAGCAAGAGAAAATCGCCCAGAGAATGGAAGAATCGTCCTCCCCTGGTCGCCTCGCCTCGCCGCCCCTTGCCTTTGCCCCTGTTAAGACCAGCCTGGCTCAGGCTGTGGAGATGGCCGAGGGTTATCTGCTGGCCGACCTGACCTTCCGGGAAAGCTGGGAAGTACACCGGCGGGGCCTGGCCGGCGCCGGGCTGGTCACCGCCCGTTTTCCCGCCGGCCTGCTCCTGGAAGTGCTCTGCAGCCAGGGCCATGACCTGGCGCAGCAGGTGGATGAGTTCTTTCAATACCAGCAGGCGCATGCCTTCAGCTACTACGATCATCCAGCCTTGCCCTACGTGGACACCGACAGCCTGGGGGTGCTGCTGCGCCTGGTGAAGTATTCTCGCAACCCGCCCGCCCAACAGCAGGCGCTTGAAATTCCGCTCGGCTGGATGCGCCTCAGTATCCAGGCCGATGGGCGCATCCCGGTGTGGATCAAGCACCCGCCTGAAAGCGCCCGGCAAGCCAATCCGCCCCCCAACCTGCTGGGCGAGGGCTGCGGCAGCATCGAGGCTTCCCTCTTGTCTGGCCTGCTGGAACCTAACTGGCAGCAGGATCGGGGCATCATCCAGGCTTCTGTCGCCGGACTGTTCGAGCGCTTCTCCCGCCAGGGCCCGGCCATCTCGGTGAACTACCCGCCTGGCTACTGCCTGTGGCGAATCGTCCAGCTGCTCGGCGCCCTCCAGAGGCGCCGGCTTGAGCTGGGATTAAGCGCCAGGGTCAATCAGGTCGCCCAAAGCCTGCCCGAGCACCTGTACCGGGCAGCCGGGCAGTACCAGCTTTCTCCCCAGCAGGCCGCCTTCCTGGCATTGGCCAGCGCAGGCCCAAGCCGGCAGGACCGCTTCAAACGCCGCTGGTTGACCCTCCTCCTCAAGAGCCAGCGCCCGGACGGCAGCTGGCCCGCCGAGCCGCTGTTCTTCGTGCCAAACCGGGGCGAGCTTACCGTCTGGCATTCCAGCGACCTGCTGACCACGGCCTATTGCTACCTGGCCCTCAAAGCCTGTCTGGAATAAAACCACCGCGCTTCAGCCGGCAGCTTTATGCATAAACCGAAGTCCAGCCCCAACGGGACTGGGAGGCGGCCCAGGACGGAGGCTCAATGTATGAGGGAGGGGACGGCAGCGGTCTCGGAGCTAGTGAAGTGATCGAAGGTGAGTTTCGAGATGCGTAAGCAAAATAAGTGTTTTTAGAGATCCCCCTTTTATTAGAAGGGGGATCTGTTCTTTATTAATGACGAGGAAAATTTTTGTCAAAATACCTCGAATAGAATACAATTGTCGTATCATGCCGGTCACGCCAGTTCTGCTCGTACCGCTACTCCTGCTGGCCGTGGGGTCTTTGGTTGCCCTGCTGTTTGCCCGCTTGAAGTCACTTTCTGCGGTTGGCATGGGTTGGTTATTGGCGGTTCTTCCGCTGGCCGCGAGTATCCTGATAGCCTGGTTATCCATCCCGGTTATCGATGGACAGCCAATTTCCTTCAGCATACCGTGGATTCCCGCCATTGGCCTCTCATTCTCGCTGTATCTGGATGGGCTGAGTGCTCTGTTCGGATTGTTGGTATGCCTGATCGGTGTCCTGATTGTTATCTATTCCGGTTATTATTTCAAGGGCGAGCAAGGTTTCTGGCGTTTTCTTGTTTACCTGATGCTATTCATGGGAGCGATGCTGGGCCTGGTTCTGGCGGGAGACCTGGTTACGCTCTTCGTCTTCTGGGAAATCACCAGCCTGACCAGTTTCTTGCTGGTTGCCTATAAATATAAGGATGAAAGTGCCCGCCGGGGCGCTTTCCGAGCATTGTTGATCACGGGCGGCGGTGGAATCGCTCTGCTCGTCGGTATCTTATTGGTAGGTGATGTTGCTGGGGGGATGGACTACGCCACGATCCTGTCCAGCAGGGAAATACTGCAAAGCAGCGGGTTATATCCCATCATGGTCCTTTTGGTGGCCATAGGCGCTTTTACCAAAAGCGCTCAATTCCCCTTTCACATCTGGCTGCCAGGCGCAATGAGTGCTCCTACGCCTGCGAGTGCCTATCTCCACTCAGCAACAATGGTAAAGGCTGGTATTTATCTGCTGGCCCGGCTCAATCCTGTACTGGGAGACACGCCGTTATGGTTCTGGCTGCTCAGCGGGGTTGGGTTATTTACCATGTTGACCGGGGCCTACCTGGGCTTCAAGCAAAATGATCTGAAAGCCATGCTGGCGTATTCAACAATCAGTGTGCTTGGCGCCCTGGTTGCCATGATTGGACAGGATACCTCCATTGCCTACAAGGCCTTGGTGATTGGGATTCTGGCACATGCACTCTATAAATCCGCTCTATTTATGCTGGTCGGCATCGTTGATCACGAAACAGGCACGCGAGATTTGCGTAAACTCGGCGGGTTGTGGCGTGCCATGTCTTGGACCTTTGGTTTCACTACCGTTGCAGCCCTTTCCATGGCCGGATTGCCGCCTTTATTTGGTTTCCTGGCCAAAGAAACCCTGCTGGCAACTGCAATCCATCCAGATGTCCCCCAGGTGATTAACTTTATCTTTCCGGCAATCATTGTTGCATCTGGGATTTTACTGCTAGGGCAGGCCAGTGTTCTCGTTTATGGCACCTTTCTTGGAAAGCCAGCTGACCCGAGAGATCCACCGCAGGGTCATGACCCGGCAATTGGGATGCTGTTAGCGCCAGCCATACCGGCTGTGTTTTCTTTGGCCTTGGGACTGCTGCCGGAACCGGGTTATGAAGCTCGCCTTCTGGCACAAGCCGCCTCAGCAGCTTTCGGGGATAAAGTAAAAGTTTCTGTGGCTTTGTGGAGCGGATTAAATGTTGAGCTGCTCTTGAGCGTGGTTGTCATCGTCCTGGGGAGCGTGCTTTTCCTGACATCGCGCCGTTTACGACCCCTGGCCCAGTCTCTCTGGCCGGGTTTGACCCTGAACAGGGCGTATGCCGCTATCCTCAAAGGCATTGACCGCCTCGCCTACTTTGCGACACGTTTGCAGAATGGCCACTTGCGATTCTATCTCTCAATCATCTTGCTTGGTCTTCTCGGTCTGGTCTTGCTTTTCGAGGCTATTCCGTCATCGTTTTTGTCGCAAGCAGCCATCCTCCCCAAGGTGTCCCCAGATCGCCTGGAACTGCTGCGGATATTTGTGCTCGGACTGGCAGCCTTGTCTTGCTTGTTTACCGTGACCTTATACCATGATATTTATTCCATCCTGGCATTAAGTGTTTCGGGCCTGGCAGTAGCAATCTGGATTGCGCTCGAGCCTGCGCCGGATGTAGCATTGGTTCAAATCATAGTGGATTTGTTGGCCACCTTGATTCTTGTATTAAGTTTATCGCGCATACCACGCCTGCAGCGTGAAAAGGCTCAAGAGCATAATATTGGCCAGAGTCAGCAACGTTCACGCTTTTTACCAGGTATGCTGCGAGATGGGCTGATAGCCGGTCTGGCCGGCCTGTTGGTGGCGGTGCTTGCTTACATCTCGCTCACCCTGCGCCCGCACATCAGCCTTGTGACGCCTTACTATGCCGTCAATGCCAAGAGCTTGACCGGTGCGAAGGATATTGTTGGGGCGATCCTGACAGATTTTCGCGGCTTTGATACTCTATTCGAGATTGTGGTGTTTGCCGGCGCCGGGTTGGGAATCCATATGTTGCTGCATTACGCCTCGCGCAAAGCCGGCGATCACGAAGATCCTGATCCTCAGCCCCCACCACCGAATTTGCACCCGGCCACTGGTGTCGCCGGATTGCCTACTTCTCCATTGCTGCACCTGCTGGCTAATGCGATCCTGCCTTTAGCGATCCTGCTTGCGGTGATCCAGATGATGTATGGGCATGACCAACCTGGCGATGGTTTTACAGCCGGAATATTTGTCAGTCTGGCGGTTGGTTTTTGGTACGTGGTATTTGGTTACCACAAGACAAAAGAGCAGCTCTTCTGGCTGCGCTCGGGCAACCTGATTGCGATCGGCTTGTTGCTGGGCCTGGCCAACGCTTTCCTTGGAATTGCTTTTGGGCAGGGGTTCTTTGCACCGGTTAATTATGGGCAGCTGCTCAACTTGCCTTTGCCCACTGGCTTTAATTTGAGCAATTCCTTTTTATTTGAAATAGCAATATTCTTAACCGTGCTGGGTAGTGCGACTTATATCCTCGATAACCTGGGCAGGCCGAAGGAATTGGACCTGGAAAGCGATTCCCTGCTTCTCAGTATGGATAAAGAACAAAATAAGAGGCCTTGATATGAATCTGTTATCAGCTATCTTTATTGGGATCATGTTTGGCGTAGGCATCTTTCAAATGCTGCGCCGTAATGTAATCCGCTCGGCAATTGGCCTGATCATCCTGGCCAATGCAATCAACCTTTTCCTTTTCACAACCGGGGCTTACCAGGGAGCGGTAGCGGCTTATAGTGGATTAACCGGTCAAATCAGCGACCCTTTGCCTCAGGCTCTGGTATTAACAGCCATCATCATCAGCATGGGCGGTTTTTCTTTCGTATTAGGTATGCTCTACATTATCTCGGTACGCTATAAAACCAGCGATTCGGATCAGATTAAAGGCTTGAAGTATTGATGAAATCCTGGCTTGTTTATCTGCCGATACTCCTCCCCTTGCTCGGCGCAGCTCTGGGCCTGCTGGTGCGCAAATATCATCGTCTGCAGGTCGGTTTGACCGTGGTGTTCATCCTGGCTGCCCTGGTATGCAGCCTGGGGATGCTCTATACCGTGGCCACTACCGGACAGCCGGTTGTCTTTCAACTCGGCGCCTGGCCTGCCCCCGCGGGGATTACATTGATTGGGGATTACCTGTCGGCGCTGATGGTGGTCATGAGCCAGATTGTGTTAGCTGCAGGTATTCTTTACGCAACCGGCTGCCGGGATAAATGTGTACACTACCCGGCTTTTTATCCTTTATTCCTGACCCTGGCAACTGGTTTGACAGGCGCCTTGTTAACCGGAGATCTGTTCAATCTGTTTGTATTCGCGGAATTGATGGTCATATCAGGCGCGGTATTAACTGCCGTTTCAGACGATCGATTTGGGGTAGAAGCGGCTTATAAGTATTTCTACATTAGCTTGCTGGCCTCTATGTTCTTACTCCTGGGTTGCGGTGCTTTGTATGCCGCTTATGGCACATTGAACATGGCCGATTTAGGGGTTCAAATCGCCGCCAATCCGGAACACCCTCTGAGCGGGTTGGCATTGGTTTTCCTGCTTGCTTTCTTTATGGTGAAAAGTGCTGTTGTGCCCTTTCATTTCTGGCAGCCCGATTTTCACACAGCCGCGCCTACTCCTGTTCATGCAGTTCTCTCGTCGGTGGTGGTTAAGCTGGGCGTGTATGGATTTATTCGCATGACCACCTTGCTGTTCCCAACTCGCGCCCCGGAAATTAATCTGTTGCTGGTGGTTTTAGGCTGCTTTGGTGTGCTGTTGGGCGGCCTGGGGGCGACCGGCACGTACGATGCCAAGCGTATGCTGGCTTATTCGACCCTGGGTCAAATTGGATTTATCCTGGTGGGCATTGGCTGGGGATCACCGGTGGCCCTGGCAGCCGCCCTGGTATATGCCTTCAACCACAGCTTGATAAAGTCTGCTATGCTGATGTTGGCAGGCGCCATCGCCAGTCGGGCGCCGGTGAAGAGTGCCGCTTTCAAAGTTGTCGTTGGCGTGGGAAAATGCAGCCCTTATGCCGGTGTCCTGTTTTTCCTGGGTGGTATTGCCCTGGCCGGCTTACCTCCCACCAACGGCTTTATCAGCAAATTAGTTCTCTTTCAAAGCGGGCTGCAGGCCCAGGCTTACATCCCCCTGATCGTTATTGCGTCTGCCAGTATCATCACTTTTATTTACATCATTCGCTCGTTTATGAAGATATGGTGGGAAGCTCTTCCAATATCGAAGAAAACAAAACCCACGGGTGACCTGCTCATCGTTCCCACGATTCTGATTGGTCTGTGCCTGGCGTTAGGAGTGTGGGCGCAGCCATTGGTGAAGCTTGCTCAAGACACCGCTGCCTGGTTAGGTCAGCCGATGCTGTATATTCAAGCGGTTTTGGGAGGTTAGTATGAAATCCAGGAATTCGATCATCCAGATGACCTTGTTGTTGTGGTGGGCATATTTGGCGATTACGGCCAACCTGGAGCCGGCGAATTTAATTGCTGGTCTTGGGGCTGGATTTCTGATCAGCCTGCTGATCCGCCCTCAAAATCTTGAGTTGAGTTGGAGACGCCTGCCGCAGGCATTGTGGGCGGCGCTGCAATACCTGTTTATCCTGTTCTGGGATATGCTGAAGAGCGGTATTACTGTGGGCAGGTTAATCCTCACTCCCGGGTTGCCCATTGATCCAGGCATTGTCGTGATTGATGCCGGTTGCCAGAGCGAATTGAGCACTGCCCTCAGCGCGCATGCTATGACTCTGACACCTGGGGAGCTGGTGGTCGAGATGACTGATCAGGGACAGCTTTTTACACACTGCCTGGAGGCTGGCAAATCAGCCGAGTATGTTGCTGAGGCACAGAAGCTCCGCAAAGATCTGCTAAGCAAGATATTTGACTAGGAACTATGGAACAGGTCTTAAGCTACACGGTTTGGTTGGCGCTGGTAATCCATGTTAGTTTGGTTTTGGTATGTGTCTGGCGCGCCTGGCGCGGTGAAAACATCATCGATCGCCTGATCGGCCTGGATGTTATGACCACACTCACCCTGGCAATCCTGGTTTTGTTTGCCATCATTGAGCGTAATAGCATTTTCATAGATATCGCCATTGGTCTTGCAGCGCTGAGCGCCATTACCAGCATCGCGCTGGCCAAGTACATTGTAGACCAGAGGATGTTTTAGCTATGCAGACACTTTTACAAGTCATTGGCCTGATTGCGCTGGTTGCCGGAACTTTGTTCTCCATCCTGGGAATTTTAGGTATGCTCCGCCTCCCAGATGTATACACCCGCCTGCATTCGACAGGCAAAGTTAGCGCCTTTGGCACCGTCCTCTTACTCGTAGCTGCCATCTCACTGACCCCGCTGAGTGCCGGAAAGGGCATTGTGCTGATCTTTCTAATCTTACTGGCTGCCCCGGCTGTTTCGCATGCGATTGCCTCTGCGGCCTATCGCTCCGGCGTAGCCATGAAAATCGGCCAGCGTGATGAATTGAAAGATCGCATCGATCACTAGGGGTACTTGTCGGGAGCACTTAAAAGTTGTTAGATCGCTAAAGACAATGCCCCCGGCAAGGAGCAGAAGATCGCCTTCAGCGCCTCCACCAACTTACCTGTCTTGATCTTCTCCCCGGCCAAACAAGCCCTCCCGTGAGCTGCTTTCCCTTGTCTCCAGCGATCTCCAATTCGAAATCTCGGATCATCGGCTCTGGCCTCCCCGCCATTCGATTTTTTTAGGATTCAAACTTTTTTACTCAAAACCTCCCCTCCCTACTCAGAAGCGAGGTCCCTGGGCACTACCCGGAGGGCCGTTCTCCGGTATGGCGCACTCCTACGAGAGAGCTGCAAGACCCTTCGCTCCCTCGTTCTACTCGGGACTTCGAGGCTCAAGGTGACAAACAGCCGTCTGCGGTCGGCCGTCTAAGGTCAATCTCGGTCGTGAATCCCGCGCCGTTCTTGCGCGGGACCGTCTTCCGACCTCCGTCCTCCGTCAGGTAAAGTATAATTCCCCCCATGGACTCCTCCTCCTCCCCTCCCGTCAAATACTTCCTCCCCTCCGCCCTCATCCTGGCCGGCGTCGGCTGGGCTGCGGTCTACCTCATCGGGCAGTACCTGCCGGCGGATGCCGGCGGGCGTTGGGCTATGTTCTTCGCCCTGATGCTGGCCGTCACCGGCACCTTCATGCCTGTGGCCGCATTTTTAAACCGCCGCTTCCCCACCAAACCTCCTGCCTCGACGGGGGTCGTGCTGCGCGAGTCGATCTGGGCGGGCGTGTATGCCACCACTGTCGCCTGGCTGCAGTATATTTACATCAACTACTTCGATGAAGCGCTGCCCGTGGCTATGGCGATCATCCTGGCGGTGGCCCTGCTGATCATTGAGTGGCTGCTGCGCCTGCGCGAAAAGAGCCAGTGGAAGCCGGAGCGCGGCGCAGCCAGGTAAGCCCCATGCCCGACCTGCGCGCCCTGCCTTCGGTTGACGCCCTGCTGCAAACCCCTGCCGCCGGCGAGTGGCTGCGGCTGTACGGCCGCCCGCTCACCCTGCAGGCGCTACGCGGCGAGCTGGAAACCGCCCGCCGGGACTACCCCCGCCTGGGCGAAGTCCCCGGGCAAGGGGAGCTGCTGGAGCGTGCCGGGGCGGCTTTGCTGGATTGGACTCGCTCGACCCTGCTGCCGGTGATCAACGCCACCGGCGTCATTCTGC
>JBFYSP010000181.1:0-3124 GCA_041301395.1 Anaerolineae bacterium | reverse complement strand
GCCTTGGGGCACCTGGATTTGGGTCAATTTGACAGCTGGCGAGAAGTCCCTTCTGCCTGCTTCGCGGCCGCATTGATTCCAGCTGCAGCCTGGGAGAATGTTGGCCCCCTGGATATTGGCTTTCCGATGTATTACGAGGATAGCGAATGGTGCTATCGAGCCCGTTTGCTGGGCTATACGATCCGGGCAGCGCCACAGGCACTCGTGTATCATGCTTTCAGCGCCCGCTTGCCGGGCAGCGAGCAGAGCCAGCTATCGCCGCAAAAACTCTTCCGGATCGTATATGGGCGGTTCAGGTTTGCGGGTAAACTGCTGGATACTCGCTACCGGACTAGTTTTTTGTTTCGTTATGTCCTGGAGGACGTTGTAAACCTGATCGTTGCTCCATTTCGATGGCAGTGGTATAAATTATTGGCGTATGCGAAAGCCTATTGGATGGTATTCGAGCACAAACCTGAAATCCGGCAGGCGCGCCGGGCAGTACAACAACGCCGGCGCATAACGGATGACCAGTTATTTCACCTGCAGCGCAATGTTCCGCTCTCGTGGATGCGCAACGGGATGCCGCTGCTGACCTGGGATATAGTTGTCCATGAGTATTTGCCTTTGATGGTTAGCCAAAACACCCGCAACCTGCCCGAGTTCCCCGAAGAACAATATGAAACCGTAAGCAACCAAGGTTTGCAGCCATCGGGTTTCTCGTTGGGAAGAGCTCGGAGCATCTGGCGCACAGAAGGCGCAGCCGCGCTGATGCATCGGATAGGGAAAAGGCTGCAGTGGCGCTTGATGCGTCCTTGACAGGGTACAGAAATCGCATGAAGATTGCCCACGTTACGGCTACTTTTCCTCCCTACCTGGGTGGCACCGGTAATGTATGCTTTCACAATGCCTTGCTGATGGTGCAGCGCGGACACCCGGTAACCGTTTTTACGGTCCAGCGTGGTCAGGCCCCTCAGGCTGAAGAGATGTCTGGCATTAAAGTTGTCCGCCTGGATCCGTTCATCAAGTTTGGCAATTCAGCCGTCTTGCCGCAGCTGGCCTGGAGATTGCGCAATTTTGACGTGATCCACCTGCACTACCCTTTCTTTGGCGGAGAGTTCAGCGCCCTGGCGGCCTGGCTGACGAAAGCGATGCTGGTCATCACTTACCAGCAGGATGTCATTTTTCAGGGCAAGGCCAGGTATGCAGAAAAAATCCTGCGCAAGACTGTCAGCCGCTGGACACTGCGCAGCGCCCGGTACTGCCTGTATACCTCCGATGATTACGCCCAGGCGTCCTTCTCCCGGCAGCTCCTGCAGGGCAGCCGAACGCATGTCACTGTGCTGCCCAATGGGGTGGATGCCAGCCACTTTTCCCCCGGCGAACCACCTGCCGAGCTGTTGAAAATGTATAAACCGGATCCTCATGATCGGGTCGCACTGCTGGTGGCTAATCTCGACCGGGCGCACTATTTCAAGGGTGTGCCGGTGTTTCTGGAGGCCATGGCCCGCCTGCCCCAAAACTGCAAGGCCGTCATTGTCGGTGAAGGTGGGCTGCGGCCAACCTACCAGGAGATCGCCAGGTCGCTGGGGATCGAATCCAGGGTGTTTTTCCCGGGAGAGGTGTCCCATCCTTACCTGGCCGATTACTATCGCCTGGCCGATGTGAGTGTGCTGCCGTCGGTTACGATGGGAGAAGCGTTTGGGCTGGTGCTGCTGGAATCTTTAGCCTGTGGCACGCCGGTTATCGCCAGCAGCCTGCCCGGGGTGCGCTCGGTGGTGGCCGACGGAGTGGATGGCTACCTGGCTTCGCCGGGTTCTGTTGATGAGTTGACCGCCCGGTTGGAGCATGTCCTGCACATGCCCGCTGCCGAGCGCATATCCATGGGAGCCAGTGGGCGCCGAAAAGTGGAAGCGCAATACGCCTGGGAGCGCATCGGCGACCAGCTGGAAGAAATCTATCGGGGAGTGTTAGGGTGACGCCTGTGGTTTCGGTCTGCATCCTGACCTACCAGGCGCGCGACTACCTGCGCCAGTGCCTGCAATCGCTGGCTGAAAATACGGCCCTGGAATATGAAGTGATTATTGTGGATAACGGCTCGCAGGACCGGGTTGCGGAAATGGTGGAACAGGAATTCCCTGGAGTACGTCTGATCCAAAATCAAAGCAATGAAGGTTTCACAAGGCCTATGAATCAGGCTATGCGGGCTGGTACAGGGCGATACCTGTGCCAGTTGAATCCGGACACCTTGATCCTTCCCGGCGCGATTGACAGGTTGGTGGACTTTATGGACACCCACCCCGAAGTGGGTATCTGCGGGCCTAAGGTGCTCAACCGTGATCTCACGTTGCAAAAGCCCTGCCGGCGCGGCGAATCCAGGCCGTGGGCAGTGATCTCTTATTTCACCGGGCTGGCGCGTCTTTTCCCGAAGAGCCCGTTATTTGGTCAGTACCTGATGAGTTATTTGGACGAGGATCAAACTCATCCTGTAGCCGGAGTGTCCGGATCATGCATGCTCATCCGCAAGGAAGTCGTAGAGCAGATCGGCTACCTCGACGAACTGTTTTTTGCCTACCAGGAAGACGCGGATTACTGCTTGCGGGCACATCAGGTAGGTTGGGAAGTGTATTACATGCCAGAAGCCCAAATCATCCATTATGGGGGAATGGGCGGTTCGCGCGTAGAGCCGTACCGGTCTATTTTCGAATGGCACCGGTCGTATTATTTGTTCTACAAGAAGCACTATGCACGGGAATATTTCTTCCTGTTTAATTTTTTCTATTATATTCTCATGTTTATCAAGCTACTCCTGGCCCTGCTGGTGAATTTCCTGCGCAAGGATAAGTTTGCCGGTTCGCGTAAACCTTGAAAGGGCGCTGATTTCTTATGACAAGAACCTGGTCTTTAGCTGAGCAGATTTACCGATCGTTCCACCGCTGGCCGATAATGCTGGCCTTTTGCCTGGCGGGCGGCCTGATCGGCTGGCTGGCGGCGTCCCTGTGGCCGGCGACATATCGAGCCACGGCCGACATCGATGTGGCCCTGAATCCGTACCGGTACTACGAAGATACCAATTTCCAGGCCTTGCTGCGGCCGAAGTATTCCAACCTGGACGACTACAAATCCTGGCAGATGTCGCAATTGA
>JBFYSP010000157.1:0-10365 GCA_041301395.1 Anaerolineae bacterium | reverse complement strand
ATGGCAAAGACCAGCTCGATGCCGCGGCACAGGTCGAAGAGCAGGATGCCGTGCGCCGGGATGCCAAAAGCCTGCTGGAACTGCAGCAGGTATTCATCGGCACGCGGCGTGCCCATGGCGCGCGCCATGTTGATACGCGCCAGGCTGTTGGCACGTATTACCTGGCCCTGGTAGCTCGTTTGCCCGGCGTAACTGTACTCGCTCTCCTGGAAGGTCAGGTAATCGCGATAATTGCGAGCCGGGAAGCTGTCGCTCACAACACCGTGCGGGTCCATCACCCGCAGGATATCGCTGTCCAGGTCGGGGAAGGTAGACCCGGTGGCAGCCAGGTAATAGGTCGGCTCATCATCACCCCAGGTGCCGATCCGGTCGCGCAGCTCGAAGGAAGCCTTCCAATAGTGATCATACAGATCGCAGGCAATCGGCAGCACCTCCAGCAGCTCCTGGCGCATTTTTTCGGCAGCCTGCGCGTCGATACCGCTGGACATGCCGCCCACAACCGCCTTGATCGGGTGGATGAACTGACCGCCGGCGGTGCTGATCAGGTTGGTGCCTGCCCGGCGGACGCGCAATGCCGAAAAAGAAATAGCCGCCCGTTCATCCAACGGGCCATCCGCCTCGGCTGCCGCCTGGAAGATGCTGCCCACCCCGAGACGATCCGGCATGGTAAAAATAAATAATGAGGTCGCCTGGTTTTGGATCAGCTGCCCGAGCAGAAGCAGCTCCCGAATCTTGTGCGCCAGGGGTGGCGGATTCACACCGTAGGCGTCTTCCAGGGCTTTGACTGCGGCGACATGATGAGCCGTAGAGCACACCCCGCAGATACGCGGCACAATCACCGGCATTTCCTCGGCCGGGATGCCTTGCACAAAATGATCAAAGCCGCGCAGCTCCATGGCTTGAAAGTGAGCGGAAACGACTCGCCCATCAATTTCTTCAACGACTACCTGGGCGTGACCTTCGATCCGACTGAGAGGGAATATCATGACGGCCATGTTATAAGACTTTATCTTTCGAGCGTGGCTTGCGGTGCAGCTCGTCGTAGTCGCTGAACTGGAAGAGGAACATGGCCAGCTGCGGGGAGCGCAGGGCCTGCTCCAGCTCCTCTACCGGGATGTCGGTCATGTTGGTAAATACCCTCAGGATAGAGGACAACCAGGCTGTCGATTCTTTCTCGATGAAGGCATTCGAAGGGCCGCGGCAGCCCACGCAGGGGTGGCCCGGCCTGGTGCACAGCGCCCGGCAGCCGGCGCGGGTCGACGTGCCGATGCACAGGTATCCCTGGCAAACCAGGCACAGATCCGGATCGACCGAGCCTTTCAAGAACCCGCTCAGGTGGGTCGGGCGGATGGTCTTGTCCTTGTGCCTGCCGCACTCCTGGCACACGCTGGAGGCTCCCTTAAAATCATCTCGATCGTTGAGCGCCGCCATGAAGAGCTCTGGGGTAGGCTGGCAGCCCGGAAGGTACAGGTCAACTTCCACCCACTCGTCCACCGGGTGAGATTTCGGCAGCAGGCGGGGCACATGCCGGCGCGTTTCTTGTGTCAGGAACAGCGAGCGTACCTCGTCCCGGTCACCTAGGTGAGCAACACCACCGGAGATGGCGCAGGTACCCACTGCCACTACCTGTCCTGCCTGTCGGACAGCTTTGCGCAGGTTATGCAGGTCTTCGTCGGTGCGTACGCTGCCACTCACAAACAGCAGGTCGACGGCGGGCAGGTCGTGGGCCGAAGTCACCAACGGCATGTACGTCAGCTTGTAATGGTCGATCCATTCCTCGGCATTGAGCAGAGCCACCTCGCACCCAGCGCAAGATGATAACTGCAGCACGGCAAATGATTTCATAATACTCCCCTTCAGGAAACCAGCAGGCGGTCGATGGCCTCGGTCAGCTCGGCCAGTGTGCTGGCATGCAGAACGACATCACAGCCGGGGGCATACTTGAGCATATCGCTGTCACCGGTGCCCCACAGAGCCGGTGCTTCAGGGTTCAACCAGATCGTACGGCGGCTGCGCCGGGCAACCTGATTGAAAAGGTCCAAGCGTGGGTTATTATAGTTGTTGCGACCATCCCCAACCAGGATCCAGATCGTGCGCTGGTCGATGCATCCCAGGTGTTCCCGGTAAAAATGATCCAAACTGTTACCCAGGTCGGTGTTGTAATAACCGGAGGGCATCCGATCCAGCACCTGCGAGACAGCCTGGCGGGGATCATTTTGCTCGAAATCCGGCGTGATATATTCCAGGTGATCGATAAATGCAAACGCGCTGGTCTTGCTGATCTGGTCCTGCATGGCAAAGATCAGGCTGAGCATCAGCTCGGAGCAGTAGCGCATCGAAGTGCTGATGTCGCACACCACCACCAGCCTTGGCTTCAATGTTCGCTGGCGGTGACGCAGTTCGATGGGGACGTTGCCATGCTTCAAATTCGCCCGGATGGTTGCCTTGGCATCAAGCTGCCCCGTGCTGGCCCGTTTCTGGCGCAGGGCCACCCGCGTACGCAGGGCCGCAGCAATACGCCGCACCTCTTTACGCAGGCGATCCATGTCCCGGTCGGTGAGGGAAGAGAAAGGCCGGTTCATCAAGTTATCCAGACCCTCGCCGGGTGGGCGGTTGCTCATGTTTTCGGCAATCCGCTGACCGGCATACTGGCGCAGCTGGTCTTCCAGGGCTTTCTGGTTGGCATACAGCAGCTGGCGGATCTGGTCCACCCGTTCCTTATTCATCCCCAGCTTCTGGAGCAGCTCGGACAGCTCGTTTAAGGCGTCTTGTATCTCTTTGAAGCGCAGCGCTTTCTTCATCCGCTGCACCATCCACTCGCGAAAGCGCATATTGTCGGCCTGGTTCAAGCCAACCATGCCAGCCAGGCGTTTTAGATCCTGCTCGCTCAGCTGCTCCCCCTTCATGAGCTTCTGGAGCATCTTGCGTAAGTTTTCGTTGAAGCTGCGCAACGCCTCAGCCAGCTTCTGCACCTCGTCGGGGGATAGGTCGCCCGATAGGTCGGTCATGGGCGGCGTATCACTGCTACCAAAGAAGATAGGGAACAGCTCGTCGAAAAGCGGCAGGCTACCCGCATCTTTCACCAGAGTAGCCTGCAGGCTCAAGCGGAATGCTTCGCGGTTTTTAATGCCCAGGCTGTCCACTGCCCGGAAAGCGTCGGCGCTTTCCGCCAGGCTGATGCGCACACCCGCCGCACGTAAGGCGGCGATAAACTTGAGAATGCGCTCTTCCATGACCGGTTAATTACTCCAACGGGGAGGGCGCGCTGTGCCGCGATCATCTGAACGCCCGCTGCCTGGCTGCTGCAGCCAGCGCCGAGCTCGCTGCAAGTCGCTTTCATGCTTCAAGAGCACACTCAGGGTTGTCTCCAGCATAGCATTATCGAGCTGTTTGGCATTCAGGGTTACCAGCGCCCTGGCCCAATCCAGCGTCTCGCTGATGCTCGGGGATTTGCGCAAATCCAGCGTGCGCAGCTCCTGTACCAGCTCGACTGCCTGGCGCGCCAGCCGGGCAGAAAGATCGGGGACCTTCAGGCGGACAACCGCCATTTCCTGCTCGATGGTAGGATAATCAATAAATATGTATAGGCAGCGGCGTTTGAGAGCTTCGCTCAGCTCGCGGGTGTTGTTGCTGGTCAGCAGCACCACCGGCTGGTGCACTGCACTGAGCGTCCCAAGCTCGGGCACGCTCACCTGGAAATCGCTCAGCACTTCCAGCAAAAATGCTTCAAACTCGGCATCCGCCCGGTCGATCTCGTCGATCAGCAGGACGGCCGGCCGCTCGCTTAAGATGGCTTTCAGTAGTGGTCGCTGCAGCAGGAAGCGCATTGAAAAGAAGACATCTTCCTCCTGCGCCAGCCGGTCGGCCGCAGCAGTCAGGCTTTCGATCCCGGAAAGGGTCTCCTGCAGCTTATCGCGCAACAGCTGAGTGTACAGGAGCTGCTTGGCATATTCCCACTCGTAGAGCGCTTTGGTTTCATCCAGCCCTTCGTAGCACTGCAAGCGGATCAGCTCGCGCCCGGTGGCGCCGGCGATAGCTTTGGCCAGCTCGGTCTTCCCTACTCCCGCCGGGCCTTCCGCCAGAAGCGGCTTGCCCAGCTCCTGGCATAGAAACATGATCGTGGCGATTTCATCGCTGGCAATATACTGCTGCTTGTTGAGGGCTGCCTGTAATTCCTGCGGCGAGCGGAAATCGCCCGCTTCAGTCATTCACTTCTTCCTTCGCTTCTTCCTTGTGCTTGCGCACCCAATCAGGCGCAGAACGCTGCAAGTCCTCCAGCGAGACACGGTTTACCCGGCGGCAATGCGGGCAGGGAACGTTGACATGCACCAGGTTTTGCTCGGTGGCTTCATCTAGTGCTGCGATGATACTTTCTTTGCCCATTGCATAGGGCTTGTGGCAGTGATAACAACGGATTTGCATTGGATCCTCCTGTAAGTAAGGTTATTAGGTGAGGGTTTCCGGCAATCGACAGGATCATCCTCTTGCAGATACCTTGACTTAGATTTTTGCCCCTGTTTGTCTTAATTATAACATCCCTTCCATGCGGTTATAATTACGGCATGTCCGATTATTTTACACGCAGCGGGGACGATGGGTTTACAGGCCTGTTAGGTGAAGGGCGCATCCCTAAGTATCACCTGCGCATGGAAACAGTGGGTACGGTGGATGAAGCCACCGCAGCCCTGGGAGTCGCCCGCTCGATATGCCGAGAGCAAAAGACGCGTGAGATCCTGCTGGCGGTCCAACGCGACCTGTATCACCTGATGGCCGAACTCTCTGCCTCGCCCCAAAACGCCCCCAAGTTCCGGGTAATCGACGAACAGAAGGTTGCCTGGCTGGAGGCACAGGCGGAGACCATTGGAACACTGGTCAACATGCCTAGAGAGTTCATCATCCCCGGGGACACCTCTTCAGGCGCCGCCCTGGATCTGGCACGCGCCATCGTGCGCCGCGCGGAACGCTTGCTGGCGCAGCTGCTGCACAACCTGGAAATCGAGAACCTGCAACTGCTGCGCTACCTCAACCGTTTGTCTTCGCTGTGCTTTGTACTCGAGCTGTTTGAAAATCAGGCTGGCGGGCAGGCCACTCCCACCCTGGCAAAAGACTGAGCCCCAGCCAATCGGCCAGGGCTCAGCAGTCCGCGCGCAATTATGTTGCGTGCGGATTTTTCGGTAGAGGGGTTTTAGCTGCCGGTTGCCAGCGCCTGTTCGATGGCCTGCTGGATGGAAGTTGGATCGGGCGATTCCACCCGGACACCGTTCACAAAAATACTCGGGGTAGCATTGACACCATACTGTTCGCCAAGGGCCAGATCAGCGTTGATATCGGCCTCAAACCGGTTGTCATCAAAACAACTGTTGAAGGCGCCCATATCCAAATTGAGGGCTTCCGCCATGGCTACCAGGCGCTTGTTGGCATAAGCACCCTGATTTTCGCCACTCCAGTTGGCGAAGAGGGTATCGTGGTAATCCCAGAAACGACCCTGGTCGGCAGCGCACATGCTGGCATTGGCGGCCTGGTCGGATTCTTTTCGAGAAACACGATCATCCAGGAAGGGATACTGGCGGTAGATAAACCGCACCCGGCCGTCGGCAACGTACGAGTTGACGATCAGCGGTTCAACCGATTCGGCAAAGCGGGCACAGGCCGGGCACTGGAAGTCAGAAAAGACCTCCACCACCACAGGAGCCGATGCGCTGCCCAATTCGCGGCCGTTTTCCTGCGGGCGGGCAACCGGGGTGATGGATACCACCTCGGCGGGGATCAAAGAGGGAACGACGATAATCGCCATGATGATCAAGGCAATCCCTACAATCACCATGGCTGTGATCAGCCGGCGCTGCTGATCTTTCTTCTGCCTCTGCTGCTGAACTTGCTTTCTTTTACTGGTATTGCTGGTATTGCTGGGCTTGTTGCTCATTCTTCTGCTTCTCCAAAATTTTTTAAATTTCCACAAAACTGTGGTGTTGCTTAACCACGGTCTGCCAGGATACCGAGCTGGTAGACCGGGTATTCCTCACCCGTCAGCGTAAAACCAAGCTTGTGATACAGGTTCAGTGACGAGGTGTTATCGCGCTGGGTATTCACCGTTACTTTATAAATTCCTCGCCGGGCGAATTGGGACAAAAGGTCGACCAGCATGGCTTTTCCAATGCCGTGCTCCTGTTTTTCCGGCAAAACCGCCAGGCGAGCCAGGTGGCCGCCCATTGGCGTGGATGTGCTGATCTGGTAGCCAACCATCTGGCCGTCCTGCTCGACGACCGTGGCAATCGCTGCCTGGCGATAGGCCAGCTCAAGGCAGCTTTCGGTATTCTGCCATTGCGGCGAGAATGCGGACCTGTCGATGGTCTGCACTGCACCCAGGTCATCCAGGTTCATCGGCCGGATGCACAAGCTCGGATCATGCTCGACCGGCGGGATCGCCTGGCGTGACCAGCTTAACATGACTACCCGACTGCTTTCATCGAAAAAGCTGCGCTCCAGTAAAGGATGTAGCCAGGGCCGCAAAGGCAGGGCGGCAACGCTAAGCGTTGCCTGATTCTGGCTGAGATAGGCGTAAGCTTCCGGCCACAACTCGTCCCAGGCAGATTCTAACGGAAAGCTGGAAGCCACTGCAAACAGCCGTATCCAGGCGACACCCGGTGGATTCACCGGGCAGGCCAGGGCGGCAACAATTTCCTCATTTGCTTCCAGAAGCAAGAACGGGGCCTCTCCAATCCAATCCAATGGCGCCCGCCAATCCAGGTGGCGGTGGACGTATACCGTATCCAGGTGTACCAGCTTAGCCAGCCGAGAATAATCGTCTGGTGTAGCCGTGCGAATTAAGGAATATACTGGGGTTACCATAAGGGTTAAAATATTACCATAAATGCCCTTTATGCCTGCTTACACCTGTATTAGAATAAGGTAAATTTATTCCGGAGATACCACCGTGCAAATTTGCTCGCAATGCTACGCACAACTACCAGATTCAGCCACCATCTGTTCCGAGTGCAATTCGGACTTGAGCGAGTACTCGGTTACGGCAATGGTGCTGAAAAAATTCCAGGAAAACTCGCGGGTATTATATGTTCGCGTGACTGTGGGACATGATTGCTGCCCTGCATGCCGAGAAGCCGAGGGCGCTTATCCGAAGGACAAAGCCCCAAAATTACCAATCGATGGCTGCAGCCACGCGCTGGGCTGCCGCTGCTTTTACCAGCCATTCCTGGATGATATTTATCCCTAAGGGCCGGCTGCTACGAGCTGCTGGCGGGTGAATTCCAGCGCCTGCTGGCGATCCGTTACCTGGCCGGTAGCCTGGGCTTCACGCAGGGCTTCCAGCAGGCGGCCGATTTGCGGGCCGGGCTTCAAGTCGAAGGCTTGCATGAGGGCGTAGCCGTCTAATAATGCCGGCGGCGCAACGCTTTCCTCCGGATGCTCCCACCAGGCTTCTAGCAAACTACGGGCGATATCCAGCTGGCGCATCCAGGTATCCTGCGACAGGCCTGGCCCATAGGTCGCCAGAGTATCCGCCAGGGCGTGCACGCAGATATCTACACCCGCCGGCCCGGTATCGCGGTAGAAACGGTAAATGGCTCGCCGGCTGGGCAAGCCATCCATCTGTGCCAACAGCAGCGGCCGCATATGGTGACGCACAACTGTCCTCAACCGATCAATTTCATCGTTGCTCAAGTGCAGAGCCTGACCTCTGTGAATCACCAGTTTCTCTCCCAACATTTCATGCTCCAGAAAACGCACTCGTCCGTCAGGGGCCTGCCGGCGCGTGGAGGGTTTTCCAGAGTCGTGGTATAGCGCGGCCAGATAGAGCAAGGCGCCCGGCGAGCGGTTGGGGTTCAAGGGCTGATCCATATGCTCGTGCAACTGCTGGCGGTAGCGGCCCAGGCGCACCGAAACCAGCCCCAGGTAAAGGCTGGATGCATTTTCCGGGTCAAACTCCACATCCAGGGTGCCGAGCAGCGCTTCCAGGCTTCGAACCACATCCAGCGTATGCCCCCAAACATCCCGGACATGCGGGGCAGGCTGCTCGACGCCTTTCAGCTCGGCCAGTTCCGGTAATACGTAGGGGAGGCCTCCCATTATTTCCAGCGTCTCCAGAGCGGTGGCTGGTCGCGGTCCTTCCAGAATGTGAAAGAGCTCGTCGCGCACCCGCTCCGAGGAGACCTGCGCCAGATTGGGCAGCGCACGGCGCATGGAACCCCGCGTCTCGGCCTCAATAAACCAGCGGTTGGCATTGGCCAGGCGGATACCACGCAGCACGCGCAGCGGATCATCTTGCATGGCGCTTTCCGAACAGGCGCGCAGCACCCCCCGGCGCAGGTCCTCCAACCCACCCAGCGGGTCCACCAGCTGGTCGAGGGCATGCAACGGGAGCGCCATAGCATTCATGGTGAAATCGCGCAGCCGCAGGTCGCTCTCCAGGTCCGGGCCGCGCAAGGCGGCAAAATCCAGCACCTGCCGGCTGCCATCTGCTAAGGACAGAATCAAGCGGGCCGTATCCCGGCTTTCATCCAGCGGGTAGTAGGCGGCATGGATGGTATTCGCCAGACGGCGGGCTGTGCCCAGCACATCTCCGCTAAGCGCAAAATCCAGGTCCTTGATCTCCCGCTGCAATAAAGCATCCCGAACCGCACCACCCACCAGATAGACTGGGGTTCTGGCAGGGAAGAACTGCTGCAGGCGGCTGAGGACGTCGGGAAAGATCAAGGCCATACAGATTATTCGGAAGGCGAGAAGCGCGCCAGATCTACGGTAGCGATAAATGGCAAGTTGCGGTAGTACTCATCCAGGTCCAGGCCATAGCCAAAGACGAATTTATTGGGGATGGAAAACCCACGATAATGGATGGGGACATTGACCTCACGACGCTCCGGCTTATCCAACAATGTGCAAACGCGCAGCGTCTTGGGATGGCGGGTTTTAAGCAGGTCCAGCACAGAAGCGATGGTGTACCCGCTGTCGACAATATCTTCCACCAACAACACGTTGCGCCCGGAGATGTTCTCAACCAGGTCCATGTTAATGCGCACCTGGCCGGTTGTCTGGCGGGAGGTGCCGTAAGAGGAAATCGCCATGAAGTCGACCGAGTTCAGCACAGTCAGGTGGCGCATCAGGTCGGTGAGAAAGATCACCCCACCCCGCAAGATGCAGATCAGGTGCAGCGTCTCGCCCTGGTAATCGCGGTTGATCTCTTCCGCCAGCTCAGTAATTCGCACCTGCAGGGTGGCTTCATCGATAAGTATCTCATCCAGAAATTCGTGATAGTCTTGCATGCTTACTCCTCATTTCTCGCGCGGTACTTCATGGTGCTGCCTGCAGCGAGCTTCGTACAGTTCGGCGGCGCCGACGATCACCACGGGGTCATTATATTTGGCCGGTTGGCCGTCCACCAGGCGCTGTGTGCGGCATGCCGACTCGCCGCAGACCATGCAGATGGCGTGCAGCTTGTCCACAATCTCGGCTTTGGCCATCAGCTCGGGCATCGGGCCAAAAGGCTCGCCGCGGAAATCGGTGTCTAACCCGGCTACGATCACCCGGATGCCGCGCTCGGCTAACTCCTGCACCACGCCGACGATACCCAGGTCGAAGAACTGGGCTTCGTCGATGGCTACAACCGTCGTGTCCCGGTTGAGGTTTTCCAGGACCTGGGCTGAGGAACCCACCGGCTGCGCCTGGAACTCGGCGCCAGAATGCGATTTGACTTTCTCGACTGCGTAGCGCACGTCGATAGCCGGCTTGAAAGCCTGCACCGTCTGGCGGGCAATCGTCGCTCGCCGCAAGCGTCGGATGAGCTCTTCCGTCTTCCCACAAAACATAGATCCTGTGATCACTTCGACCGACCCGTTATGGTGTATCATGGCCTGGCGCTGCTCCTCTATTGTTTGCAAATGGCTTCCGGTATTTTACCTTCCCAGGACAATTTTAGGATGAGAATCGAAAACAAAAACCCCCTTCGGGGGATGAAGGGGGTTTCGATAAACAGAGGAATTGACCGTTAAACGACGATCTCTTCGGCAGCTTCCGGCAGCTCGTAACCAAACCGGCGCAGTGCCTTCTTCAGATCGGCCAGGGATTTACGCCCGAAGCCTTCGATATTGAGCAAAGTCTGCTCGCCATCGGCCAGCTTCTCCAGCACCTGGCCCACATTTTCGATGCCGGCCTTCGCCAGGGTTTCGTTAACCCGCGGGCTCAGGTCTAGCTCGGTGACCGGGCGGGAGAGAGAGGTCCGGGAAGTTTCGCGAGCTTCGGCATCGGCCAGATACTGCTTGCGGGCTTCGATCTTCTTGTAGAAGCGATCAACCTGGCCTTCGGTGTCCACGATGCGCTGCTCGCCAGTGTAGAACGGGTGGCATTTGGAGCACA
>JBFYSP010000142.1:0-16246 GCA_041301395.1 Anaerolineae bacterium | reverse complement strand
GTCTCGCGCATCGCTTTGCTGGGCTTCGCCAGTGAAGAGGAGCAGCAGAAATGGGAAAACCTGTACCAGCAGATCTACAGCCCGCAGCAGTTCGTGCTGTTCGTCGGCCTGGCGACACTGGTCAGCCTGCTGGGGTTTGGCCTGATGCGCTTCAGCTGGGGCGCCGGTCCGGTGGGCATTCCGGGCGGGGTATTCCTGGAACAGGTGATTGCCCAGACGATGTTCTACAGCTTCCTGGGGGCGTATATCTTTTCAATCTACAACGTGCTCCGCCGTTTCGTGACCTTCGACTTGCAGCACGGGGTTTACATGAACGTGGCGGTGCTGATGGTGACGGTGATGGCGATCGCCTTCATCGTGGCACTGCAGCTCAAGGATGAAAAGCTGATCCTGCCCGGGGGGAGCGAGGCGCTGGAGTTCCAAAAATGGATTCCGGTGGTGGCTTTCCTGATCGGCTACCTGCCGGACGCCGGCTTCCGCTGGCTGACGACGCTGGCCAGCCGTTATATCAAGCTGGGCAAACGGCGCGAGACGCGGCTGGAGAACATCGATGGAGTCAGCATCTGGCACGAGACCCGGCTGCGCGAGAGCGGAGTGGATAACGTGCAGAACCTGGCGGCGACGGACGTGCGCCAGCTGCTGCTGACCAGCCGCTTCAGCATGGCCCAGGTGATGAACTGGGTTGATCAGGCTATCTTGCTGATCAACGTGCCGGAAAAATCCGCCATAAAACTGCGCAACATCGGAATCACGACGATGACTTCGCTGATCTCGCTGGTCAGCCCGATCCAGGGCAGCGACCCCAAGCAGCTGCAGGTCGAGGAGTTGAACGACAAGACAACCGTGCTGTCGAACAGCGAGCTGACCAGCCTGGCGAGCATCATGCGGGCCAGCCTGGAATCGAGCCCCAACCTGGCTTACGTGATGGCTTACTGGAAGGCGGTGCGGCAGGTAGAGCCGGAGCAGATCAGGGCGCAAGCGGAAAACGTGCTGGCCGATATCACCCGGCGGGCTGCTTCGCCGATCCTGGCGGACGAGCGGGCTATCGAGCTGATCAGCACCCTGGTGGACAATATGAACCTGGAGGCAAACGACCTGGAGCGGCTTTTCTCTAAAGATAGCGAATCACTGGTGGGACTGGCCAATGTGTACACCAACAACCAGGATTACACTGCCGCCATCCGGGTGCTGAGCGAGGCAATCGAGAAATCGGTGGCGGTGCCGGTAAAACAGGCGCCGGCTTATGCCAGCCGCGGCCTGGCTCATGGGATGCTGGCGCAGCAGCGCAAGGCCAACCAGGAAGACTTCCAGGAAGATTACGACTGCGCCGGCAAGGATTTTACGGCGGCCAAAGAGAGGGACCCGAATTACTCCGGCACATATAACAACGAAGGCGCAGTGTGGATCGCCCGGCAGGATTTCCAAAAGGCGGTTGCCGCGCTCGACCAGGCCATCGAGCTCAACCCCTCGCTGGCCAAGGCGTTCTTAAACCGCGGCAAGGCGCACAGCAACCTGGTGAACAATGACACCGCCATCGCCGATTTCACCCGGGCGATCGAGCTGGCGCGCGCTTATGGATTGGAGAGCGTGCTGCGGGATGCATATTATGAGCGGGCGACGTTGTACCTGAACAACCGGGATGGCGAGAAGGCGGAGCGGGACTTTGGCGAAACGCTGTACCTGTCGCCGCTGAACGCCACGGCGTACCTGGGGCGCGGGCAGGCGCTGCTGCTGGGCAAAGGCAAGAACAGTTACACCCGCGCCATCTATTATTTTGAAATGGCCATTGACCTGTATACCCGCAAGGCGCGCCAGGAGCGCAAGCCGGCCTCGGCCGAAAAAGCGGTAGCTTACTCTAATATGGGTCAGGCCTACCTGCTGCTGGAGCAGCCGATCGACGCCCTGACCAATATCGACCAGGCGCTGGCCGAGAAGGACACCCGGGCGATCAACTACAAGGTGCGCGGCCTGGCAAACATCCGCATCGGGAACACAGCCCAGGCCGTGAAGGACCTGACGATCTACATGAACATGCTGCCGGACGATGCTCCCGACCGGGCCAACGCGGCGACGCTGGTGAAGCAGCTGCAGGAGCAGGCTGCGCCCACAGAGAAAGCCTAGCCGGGGAAATCTTTGCGGTAGAGCAGGACGGGCTCGCGCACCTGGAAACCGGCCGACTGGTACAGGCGGACGGCAGGGCCGCGAAAGTTATCGGTAACCACCAGGACCTGCTCTGCTCCCAGGGTGCCAATGCGCCGCAGGCATTCTTCCAGCAGCAGGCGGCCCAGGTTCAGGCGGCGATATTCACGGGCGACTCCGAGCGGCTCGATCTGGCCGGTCAGGCGGTCGGGGGACAGCCAGCCGATACAGAAGGCAGCCAGACCACCACCGGGCGCCTCAATCACCAGATCCAGCTCGGGGTGATAACCCGGCTGCTGCAGGGTTCGCAGTCGCCAGGGGAGAGTCATATTTTTGGACTCAAAGACCGCCTGGTGCAGGGCCACGTATGCCCCCGCCTCAGCGGCTCCAGCCAGGGGGCGCAGACTGTAACCAGGCGGCGGTGCGCCCTTTGCCACATCCTTTTTCGATTTAAGATCGCAAACCAACAGCACTTCCTCCCAGGAATCTTCGCCAACCTCCGACTGGCAAGCCCAACCGGCCGCTTCCAGGGCAGCCCGACGGCGCTGCTGGCGGGGGAAGACGTTAGCGTACCAGGCCGGTCTCCCGGAAGGGGCAACCGCGACCAGGCAGGCGGCGCTCTCCACCCAGGTCAGGATCTGCGGGAAGAGCGCCTCTTCCAGGTCGGGACGGCAGGCGATGTCAACCTTCCAGAAGGGAGTCTGCAGGACGGCCCAGGCGAGCAGCTCGCCAGTGGCAGCCCGCCAGGCATGGCGGTTGCCCGGGAAATCGAAAGTCCAGGATGCCAGGCGATAAGGCAGATCGACAAAGTGGACGTGGTCGCGGGGGTACTGTTGCGCCAGGGAGAGCATCTCTTGGGGCGGGGCGCTTGTCATCAGATTACAGGATCAAACTGCAGCAGGTAACTCCACCCTCGGCCTTGGCCAGCTCGGAGGCATCTACTTGGTAGAGCGACAGGCCCAGCTGCTCGAGACGGGCGGCGGTGCGGGCGTAAGCAGCCGGGTACACCACGGCTTCACTCAGGAGCAGGGCATTGGCGGCGTACGGCTCCTGCGGGTCGACCTCTACCCGCCGCCAGGCGCCGAAAACAGCCGGGTCTACCCAGCGCGGGTTGACCAGCAGGATGTCGCCGCCGACCTGGGTGACCGCCGACTTAAGGTGCAGGCAGCCGCTGAGCGGCACGCCCTGGACTGTGTAGCCAAGGGGTCCCAGCAAGCTGCTGAGCTGGCGGATGCCTTCGGTATTGCTGCGCCCGGAAACTCCCACGTACAGATTTTTCCCCAGGCGCAGGATATCCCCGCCATCCAGAGTGCCAGGCGGCTCTATGAAGCGCAGCGGCCGGTAAGCGGACAGCGCTTCTGCCACGGCGGCGGTCTCGCCGCGGCGCGATTCCGCCCCCGGACGGGTGATCACAGCCACCTCGTCCAACACCAGGGCGGTATCTTCGATGAACACAGAGTCAGGCATGCCGGGGTCACTGGGCAATTGCTGCACCTGGCAACCAAGATCTTCCAGGCAGGCTTCGTACGCCGCGTGCTGACGGACGGCGGTTGGGTAGTCGATGGGCTGGCGCTCCAGGTGGGTGAGCTCGCAGTCGATGATGCTCGGGCTGACGCGACGGGTGAGGGCAATTTTCATAGTGGGGTCTCGGAAATCAGTTTCTGGCGCAGGGCTGCCTTCATCTCCGGTGGGGCGAAGGAAGCCTCGACGGCATTCAGGTTGCAGGCCAGGAAATCCGCCGCCATCCAGCCGAAAGCCTGCTCGATTTTAGCGTATTCCTGGTTGAGGGTGATGTCGCTGATGGTGCGCGTATCGGTGCTGATGCCCAGCGAGACATGCGCCTGATACAGCCGGTGGATGGGGTGGGTGGGGAGATCGGGGCTGACGCCGGTCTGCAGGTTGCTGGTGGGGCAGACTTCCAGGTGGATGCGCCGATCAACCAGGTGAGCGACCAGTTGCGGGTCTTCGATGCTGCGCACGCCGTGCCCCAGGCGGCTCGGTCGCAGCTTTTCCAGGGTCTGCCATACGCTTGCAGGGCCGAGGGCTTCGCCGGCATGGGCGGTGATAGCCATCTCATTTTCGTAGACCCACTCAAAGGCGGGCACATGCGGCGCCAGGGGAAAGCCGGCTTCGTCGCCGGCGATATCGATGGCCACAACCTGGGTGCCGCGAAAGCCGGTCACCAGGCGAGCAGTCTGCAGGCTGCGGTCTGCGTCGAAATGGCGCAGGGTGCACAGGATCAGGCGGGCTTCGATGCCGCTGCGGGCGATCGCCAGGGTTGCTGCCCGGTCGACGATTTCCACGACCTGCTGGGCTTGCAGGCCGCCAGCGGTATGCAGAAAGGGCGCAAAGCGAATCTCGGCATACAACACGCGGTCCTCGGCCAGCTGCTCGAACAGGTCATCGACGGCGAGCTGCAAGGCATCGGCAGTCTGCAGCAGGGCAACGCTGCGCGGCGGGTAGCGCAGGTAATCGGCCAGGCTGGAGCACCTCTCCGGGGCGACGAAATCCCGGCGGTAAGCGGCCTGCGTCACGCTCGGGTCGAGGGCGTGGACGGCGTTGTAGCTCAGGCAGCAGTCCAGGTGCAGGTGAAGCTCGATCTTGGGGAGGGCGGAGATGGCGGTCATGGGATTTGGGAGCTATTGTAACCGATCATAGATAACCAATTACCAGAGTCAAATTTCTTGTGAATTTACGTTGCAATCGTAAATTTGCATGGTTACGATAGCTAAGCCGTTCCTGCCATCAGTGCTATAATTTCGGTCACCTATGGCCGATTACAACCACAGTACCCCGAAAAATCAAAGCGACCTGCCCAGGTTGGCCAGCCCGGCACGCCGAGCGCTGGCCGGGGCCGGCATCACCAACCTGGCCCAGCTTGCCGGGATGAGCGAGGCCGATCTGCTGCGGCTGCACGGCATCGGGCCGAACGCGATCCAGGCCCTGCGGCAAGCGCTTCAAGAGCAAGGGCTGTCGTTCCTTCCCGATCGAACCCCGGCAGGCAATGAATAGCCGCGGGCTGCCGGCCCGGCCAGAGCGCTCCTACCTACCTGCGAACGATGCCTGAAATCATTGATCTGAGCCAGGAAATCTATTCCGGGATGCCGGTGTTCCCCGGCCTGCCGGAAGTGAAGATCAGTATGCACGTTTCGCACGAAGAATGGGAGGGCATTTCCGACAGCGAGAGCGTTTCCCCAGCCGTAAACCGGCTGGAATTGGGCGAGCATACCGGCACACATGTGGATGCCATCAACCACATGGGACGCGAATTCCGGGGACAATCGATCGATACGATGCCGCTCGCGATGTTCTACACTGAAGGCATCTGCCTGGACCTGTCCGGTAAAGTACCGGGTGAGCTAATCGAGCCGGCCGACCTTGAAAGTGCTCTTTCTAATGCGGGACTGATCATCCGGCCGGGTGACACAGTGCTGCTGTATACCGATCATTACCGGCGGACATTTGGCAGTCCGGATTGGCCTAACGGCCCCGGGATCAGCAGCGAAGCCGCCCGCTGGCTGGGCCGCCAGAAGATCGCCGCCTTCGGCGTGGAGAGCATGGCCCCAGGTGTGCGCCACGTATCCAATAAAGATGTCCACCGTATTTGCGGAGAAATGGGCTTCACCCATTACGAGAACCTGGTCAATCTGCACCGGCTGGTCGGACGGGGACGCTTCCGCTTTATCGGCCTGCCGCTCAAGATACGCGGCGGCACCGGATCTCCGGTGCGTGCGGTGGCTGTTTTCGAAGGGTGAGCGATCCATGCAACCAACTTCTTCCCCGCTTGAATTACTGCATGAAGCGCTGCGCCGGCGCTATGGCAGCAGCCTGGAAAACTTCCGGCTGCCCCCGCCCAGTTTCACCAGCATGCAAGGTGAAATCCTAGGTTTCGATGAGCAAGCCGGCACACTCAGCGCCCGTTTTCCCATACTGGAAAGCCAGCTCAACCCTTTCAGCACCCTGCAAGGCGGCTTCCTGGCAGCGGCAGTCGATAACACCTTTGGCCCGCTCAGCCTGCTGGTAGCGCCGCCCAATGTTACCCGGCGCTTAGAGCTGACCTACAGCCGACCTGCCACCCTGGAGCTGGGCTATATTATCGTGAACGCCCGTCTTGCGACACGCTCCGCGCGGCAGTTAGAGTTGAGCGCCGACATCCTGGACCCGCTGGGCAACCGCCTGGCCCGCGCGCAAGCCACCCACTGGATCGTCGAAAACCAGACTGAATCCGACGGATAATTACCCTACCGGAGTAGCCCTACTCACATAAGAACGCTTCACAACCGGCCATCTTGATTTCTTTCAGGGTGACCTGCGTTATCCGTTTCCCGCTTAACTGCAGGTAGACCTGCGCTGAATTATTCCGATAATTCTCTTCGAGGACGGCACCATCCGGGTTGACGGTCGAAACGAGGGCATAAAACCCATCCGCAAGGTCCGTGAGGTCCAGGGTTTGCCCGTCGAGATACGAGTTATAAGTATCGCCCCAACCAACCGACAATCCCTGGCGGCGCTGATTACAACCCACATAGCCTCGCAAGGCATCAAATTGAGGGTGTTCCCGCTGCACGACATCCGTATCCATCATGCAATAGGACAATTTATCACTGCTGGCGACGACGTTCCCCAGGCTGTGGTCGGGCTGCAAGGACCACAGCTCGTACAGCGTAAACTGGTTAAAATGCCAGTGATCATGGGTGGGGTGGCGGACAAACTCGCCTACCAGGTTTTTACGCTGCTGGCCATTTTCTGTAAAGATATACTGGTAAACGAGTACCTGGCTTTCATCAGTATTGACCTCACTGATCAGCTCTAACGGCCCCTGACCGCTGTTCCAGATGGTATTTGCCAGACGGAGAAAACGCCAGCCGCCTGGTAAATCCTGCAGATGGAAGTCGAATGGAGGCAGGGTGCGCAAATCTGGCAGGTATACCGCCAGCGGAGTGTTTGGCTCCGGCTCTACCCGGCTGGATATTTCAGGAGTGGGAACCATAAGCTGATCCCGTACACGCTCGGATGTAAGGCCGGGGCTTGCAACCGGTAGGCTGTCCAGCCAGGATGCGTGGGCAGGAAAGGGTAACAACACAACCCAGGCTGCCAGGGCGGTTGCCCAGAACTGAAGGCTCCTTCGGGTCATCCGGCTATTAAACACCCTGCGCAGACCTCCCAACCTTTCTCTCCAACCAAAACTAACCATGAGCATCTTCATCTACCGGCAAGGATTGACCACCTTCAAGCCAGTGTACACAAACTATGCGGTTCTGTCAAATTTCCAGGGCAGATTAGTATCCCGTGTGCAAAACCAGGTATTCCTTACAGCGTGGGGAGCTTCAGGCCAATTTCGGCTATAATTTGTTGACTGTTATCACCTAGAGGCGATGAATTATGTCCGAATTTTCCGATCCCAGTTCACACACGATCACATTACTTTTCACCGATCTGGAAGGCAGCACCCGGTTGTGGGAGCAGTTCCCCCAGGCGATGAAGGCCGCCCTGGAGAGGCACGATGCCCTGCTGCGGGCAGCTGTGGAAGGCGCAAACGGCCGAGTGGTAAAGACAACCGGCGATGGGCTGATGGCGATCTTCGCTTCGGCGCTGGATGGCGTAAACGCCTGCCTGGCAGCCCAGCTCGGCCTGCTGAACGAGCCGTGGGGAGAGACTGGCACGCTGCGGGTGCGCATGGGGCTGCATACCGGGGAAGCCCAGCCGCGCGGGGGAGATTATTTCGGCCCGGCGGTCAACCGGGCTGCCCGGGTGATGGCCGCCGCGCATGGGGGCCAGGTGCTGCTCTCTGCGGCTGCCGCCGGTCTAGCGATGGGGCAGCTTTCGGTAGGGACAGCGCTGCGCGACCTGGGCGAACACCGCCTGAAAGACCTGGAGCGCCCCGAGCACATTTTTCAATTGCTGAACCCTGACCTGGCCGCTGACTTCCCTCCCCTGGCATCGCTGGATCGCCGCCCCAACAACCTGCCGGCGCAGCCGACGGCGCTGATCGGCAGGGAGACAGAGCTGGCCGAGATCATCACCCGGCTGAGTACCGACGGCGTGCGCCTGGTCACACTCACCGGCCCCGGCGGAATCGGCAAGACGCGCACGTCGCTGCAAGCCGCCGCCGAGCTGATCGATCGCTTTGAAGATGGCGTGTACTTTGTGGACCTGGCCCCCACCCGCGACCCCGCATCCGTTCCCACCGTCATCGCCCAAACCCTCGGCCTGCGGGAGACCAGCGATCGCCCGGTGTTGGAAGTACTGAAAGAACAGCTGCACCTCAAAACCATCTTGCTGCTGCTCGATAATTTCGAGCAGGTAACCGGGGCAACGCCTGTCATCGTGGAGCTGCTCCAGGCCTGCCCCCGGCTGAAGCTGCTGGTGACCAGTCGAGAGGCGCTGCGCGTGCGTGGCGAACAGGTCTACCCGATCGCCCCGCTGGCGCTGCCGGAGGCAGGCACAATTAAGTTAACGGCAGATCAGCTCAGCCAATACGAAGCGGTGCGCCTGTTTATCGAACGAGCGCAGGCGGTTAAACCCGATTTTCAAGTGACGGACGACAACGCCGCGGTGGTAGCTGAAATATGCACCCGGGTGGACGGTTTGCCGCTGGCCATCGAACTGGCTGCCGCCCGAATCCGGCTATTTTCACCCCAGGCGCTGCTGGAGCGGCTGGGAAGCCGGCTGTCTGTGCTGCGGGGCGGCGCCCGCGACCTGCCCGCCCGCCAACAGGCGCTGCGCGACACAATCGATTGGAGCTACGAGCTACTGGATGCCGGGGAGCAGCGTTTGTTCATGCTGCTATCCGTCTTCCCTGGCGGCTGTTCATTCGATGCGGCGGAGCAGGTGGCCGGCAGTGTGGATGACTCCGGCAGGATCGACGTCCTGGACCAGCTCTCCTCCCTGGTGGATAAAAGCCTGGCCCGGATGGTGGAGCAAAAATCCGGCGAGTCACGCCTGCTGATGCTGGAAACGATCCGCGAGTACGCCGCAGACAGGCTGAAGGCACAACCCGAGCTGAATGCCGCCGTCTGCCTGGCGCATGCCGCTTACTATGCAGAATTTTCGGAGCGCCAGTGGGTGCGCCTGACCGGCAGCGAGCGTGAATTGGCGTTAGAGGAGCTGGTCACGGACATCGAGAATGTCAGGGTTGCCTGGCGTTACTGGCTGGCTCAAAAGGACCTCGAGCAGCTCGGCAAGTTTGTCGACAGCCTTTGGCTGCTCTACGATATGCGCGGGTGGTACCATGCTACGGTTGATCTAACTACCGATTTGCTGGGTGTTCTCGCGTCCACCCCATCAACACCCGAGCTGATGCAGCAGGAGATCGTGCTGCGCACCAGCCTGGCAAGAGCGCTGCTGGCAACGAAGGGCTATACACCCGAGGTTGAAGAGGCCTTCACGCGTGTACTGGAGCTCTCCAAGACCGTTGGAGATATCTCCCTGATGTTTCCGGTCCTGCGCTCGCTATACTCGTTCTATTCCTTGCGGGGAGAATTCGCTAAAGGGATACCCATCGGCACCCAAATCCTGGACCTGGCCAAGCGCCAGAACGATGGAAATATGCAGGTAGAAGGGCACCTGATTCTGGGAACCGGGCTTGCATTCACCGGGAACATCGACCATGGCATGCAGCACATGGAGCAGGGAATATCCCTGATCGACCCCCACCGGCACCGTTCGAGCCGCTTCAGGATTGGAAATTACCCCGGGGTATCCAACTATACCGCCTCAGCCATGATCCTGTGGATGATGGGGTCCCCCGATCGCGCTCTGCAACGGGGACTCCAGGCAGTTGATCTCGCTAAAGCAGTGAACCACCCTTACAGCCTGGCATACGCACTATACCACGTCGGCTTTATCTATTGTTGGAGACGGGAAATCGAACTCGGCTTGAGTTATGCGCAGGCACTGTTAGAGGTCGCCGATAAACAAAAATTTCAGATCTGGCAGGCGGTAGGCACTTGCCTGCACGGTTATGCCTGTGCTGCCCTGGGAAAAGCGGAGGATGGGCTGGCCCAAATCCAACTGGGGATGGAGCTCTACCAGGGACTGAAAAGCCCGCCGGTATTCTGGCCTCTGCTGCGCAGCCTGCAAGCCGAGGTATGCCGGCTGGCAGGCAAACCCGAACAAGGGCTGGCTTACCTGGATGAAGTGATGGCAATCCCAGCCCAGGGGTATGGAAAGGTACTGACGGTCGATACTTTGCGCACCAAAGGGGATCTGCTGCTCGCCCTCCAACCCGGAAACGAACCCAAGGCAGAACTGTGGTACCTCCTTGCGCTAGAAACAGCCCAGGAGTTTTCAGCGACTATGTTGGAGCTGCGCTCGGCACTCAGCCTGGCCCGCTTATGGGGTGGCGCCGAGCAAAGCGAGCAAAGCGAGCAACGCGAACAGGGCAGGCAGCTGCTGAGTAAAGCGTATGCAAAATTTACCGAAGGCTTTGAGACGCCGGACTTAATTGAAGCCAGGCAACTGCTCGGCATCAGCTAAGCCAGGCGCAATCTCCTATGCGCCAGGGGTCGTCCTGTGCTCCAGGTTGCACAGGACGACCCTTGGTACTTTAAGTCAAACTGTAGTTACTACAAACACAAATAGCAGACGACGAGGCAATCTTTAGTAGCCCGGCACCCACACATCAATCCATACCAGGCGGTGGTCGGAGCTGGGGAAGGGAAACACACCGACCAAGGGGAAGAGCGGGTCAGCGACTTTCGGCCAGAAAACAGCCGCATCGGCGAACCTCAGGTTCTTCCCGGGGAGCACGTAGTCGGCTCTGAGATTACCAGGGGCAGAATCGGCAAAATCAGCTGTATCGAACATTGGATCGCTCTCGTGGGTGGTATTTGCGCCGCCCTGCAATGCGGTCTGTTCGGGTCCGCCTTCACTGGTTGGCGTCATCCGGGTGTTAACGAGCGGGTGGTCCAGCAGTTGCTGGATTGCGCCAGGGATACTATCGCCATCCAGAGGATCGGAGTTCTGGTCGCCGGCAATCACGAACTTTGCCCCCGGCGTCAATCCGCCGAAGGTACCCTGATCGTCATAGATATACCCACTGCGAGAAGGAAGGATGTAATCCGCCCAAAAGCGGATTTCATCGAAATTGCGCATGCCGTTGCGATCTTCCGGCCCATCGAATACGGGCGGTGTTGGGTGGCTCACCAGGAAGTGAACTATTTGACCATCCACCTGGATGGGAATATCCCAATGGCTCTTAGAAGAAAGCCGGAATACATCCAGCTCAGCCGGCGAGTACCAGTCGGCGGGTGCTGCTGTGTTGGGGTCATCGGGTAATAATGCCCCGGGCATATCCTTCCACAGGAAAAGCTGAAAGGTCCGGATGCTATCAACGTCAATTGGGAAACGAGAATAGACCGCCATACCAAACTGGCCCGGGAAGAAGCCAAAGCCGAAGGCATCATCGGGACCGCCAACCACGCCGTTGTTATTGAAATCGAAGCCCGATGCGATTCCCGTATTCGACGGAGCGACGAAATAGTAACCGTATTCAATCGGTTCGGCGCCGTTTTGAGAGACAGACAGGTAGTTGTCCTGAAAGAGCTTGGCTGCAACACCATTGACGACATAGTCAAATTCGTTGATCAGCAGCACGTCTGGCCGGGTACGCTGGATGATCTCGGCAACCGTCTTGGCCTGGGCATTGTTGGGGGTCGAGAGATCTGCCACCAGTTGGCCGGCAAAATTTCGGTTTAATGAAGCGTTAAACGTAGCAAACCGAACCGGGGCCGGTTGAGAGCTGTATTGGGCAGCGGCAGAAACGGAGCCAACTGTCCAAATAAATAACATTGCCAGTACCGATATCGCAAACAAGTGGGATCGTAGTCGCATGAGCATATCCTCCTTAGAATGAAATTCTGTAGATCACTAATAGCCGGGGGTTAAATTGGATTGGAAACGCTATTAATTATACTATAAATAACATGAAGTTTATCCTATATGACCCCTTAGAATCTACTGGCTCACCTTATTGGGGATGAGAATAGAAAGATTAAATCCACATTTTTGCAATATACTTATTTTTTGAACAATATCACCCAGCTCATGTATGTGGATATGCCTGGCGACTTCCTGACCCTGGATGGCGAGCAGATCTACGGCTTTGGGCCGGGGTTGTTCTTTTTGTCCAATGGCGAGGCGCTCAACCTGGCATCCGAACCACCGACTTATCGCAATATCCCGCTCAAGAAACTAAACCCGGCCTATTTCTAGTTCTTGCGCGGCATCAGCGCGGCCAGCCTGCTGGTATTCCTGGGCGTGATCCTGTTGCTGCCGGTGGTTGGGATCGTGGCACTTTTCCGTCGCAGACGTATCACAGATCAGGTGGCCCATACCCAGGCTCGAAACGGGATTCCCGGCTGGTTGACCGGCTCGCTGGTGTGGTTGGCATCGTTACTTGGCGTGCTGGCAATACTGGGTACAGCTGTCTTGCCAATACTTTACAAGGCGGTGCTTTGACTGCGGATAAATTGTGGTCACAATATCCGGCGCTGATCTACGGGCAGCTACCCGTATTTAATCCCGTTTTGCCAGGGTATGTTCAGGCGTGGCTGTTGCTACCCCTGGTTATCTTCATTCTGGCGTGTGCAGCCGCAGTTGGCGTCTGGCATGCCTGGCGAGCCCATCGCTGGAATCCAACCGCGAGTATACTGCTGACTGTGGTGATTGGACTGCTGTTTCTCGTGGCGATATTGATCTGGTGACCTTGCCAGGGCTCTACAGATACCCAAGATATTACTACTTCGACCGGGGAAATTGGATATATCGGGCCTTCTTGAGTGATATAATAGTTGCGGTGCATAGATCAAACGATCTACGAGCCAGCCTTCCATACACTTGATTTGGGCCGTATCTCGTTCTGAAATATTTACACTCGAAAGGTTTACAGCACATGCAAAAAATAACCCCTCATTTATGGTTCGATACTCAGGCCGTAGAGGCGGCAGAGTTATATGTCTCGACCTTCGGCAATGGATCGCAAGTCAAGAACATTTCCATACTCGATAGTACGCCTTCGGGCAGCGTCGATATTGTCAGCTTTGAGCTTCTGGGGCAGGAATTCCAGGCGATAAGCGCCGGGCCGCTATTCAAGTTCAACCCGTCGGTATCATTCCAGGTCATCTGCCCGACGAAGGACGAAGTCGACGCAATATGGGAAAAACTTTCTCCCGGGGGCATGGTGCTTATGGAGCTGGGCGCCTACCCATTCAGCGCAAGATATGGCTGGCTGCAAGACAAGTACGGGCTTTCCTGGCAAATTATGTTTTCCGATAGAGCGGACGTAAAACAGAGGATTGTGCCCATGGTGATGTTCGTGGGTGAGGTGTGCGGTAAAGCGGAAGAGGCAATCAATTCCTGGATTTCACTGTTCCCCGCATCAAAAATCGAAACGATCCAGCGCTACGGGAAAGGTGAGCAGCCGGACCAGGAGGGCACAGTAAGGTATGCTGAATTTTCGCTTTTTGGCCAGCAGTTCCGAAGCATGGACAGCGCCTATGAACACGCTTTTAGTTTCAATGAGGCAATTTCCTTCATCGTGCACTGCGATACACAAGAAGAAATAGATCGCTATTGGGAAGCGCTTTCGGCTGTGCCCGAAGCGGAAGCATGCGGCTGGCTGAAAGATAAGTACGGCCTCTCGTGGCAGATCGTTCCGACCAGTATGGACGAGATGATGAGCAGCGGCAGTAAAGAGCAAATTGCCCGAGTAACCGAGGCGTTCCTAAAGATGAAAAAGTTTGATCTTGAAATCCTTTGGCACGCCTATGAAGGGAGTGCTTGGTGATGAGAAAACTTATTGTGCTTTCTTTCCTGACATTTGATGGAGTTATGCAGGCTCCCGGTGGACCCGAAGAGGATCCGGCAGGTGGTTTCAGCTACGGCGGCTGGACTGTGCCGTATTTTGATGAATTCCTCGGTGAAGTTATGGACAAGCAGATGGGCCGGCCGTTCGATTTGCTGCTCGGCAGAAAGACCTATGAGATTTTCGCGTCATACTGGCCGTTTCAGGATAACGAGGCAGACCCCGGTGCAGCCGGGATTAATAATGCGACGAAATACGTGGCCTCGCACAAACCGGTCATCTCGGATTGGAAAAACACCGTGCACATCCAGGATGTAGAGCAGAAAGTAAAAAAGCTGAAGGAGCAGGCAGGCGCAGAACTCCAGGTGCATGGCAGCAGCAATCTAATTCAAACGCTGCTGAAGCATGACCTGGTGGATGAGTTTTGGCTGAAGATATTCCCGGTAGTCTTGGGCAGCGGCAAGCGCCTGTTTGGCGAAGGCACCATGCCGGCTGGGTTTAAACTGCTGGAAAGCTCGGTATCACCAGGCGGGGTGATCATTGCCTCATACGCTCGCACCGGGGGAGTCAAGACGGGAACGTTCGGGGTTTAGCCTTACAGCACATCCAGCACCTTCTGGCCAGGCAGGCAGCGGGAATTGTTAGTTCTGACATTCATCAATGTCAGCTACTGTTTTGTACTACCAAAGCACACAATTAAAATCCGGAAATTTTATTTTGGGTCCATAGCACAGCGGAAGCCGATGAAATTTGAGCTTTCGGGCACATTCACATGAGAACGGACCGCGGTGCGAATGTGGGCAGAATCGTCACCCCACGAACCCCCTCGGATGATATGCTCCGAGCCCGAGAGAGGGCCAATTGGGTTTTCCTGTCTGATGCGTCTATAGGGCTCAAACCAATCGGCTACCCATTCGTATACGTTGCCGGCCATATCAAAGACACCGTAGATACTTGCACCCGCTGAGTAATCTCCTACCGGTGATGTTTCGATGTAACCATCATCATAACGATCATCTTTCCATCCATTAAAGCAATTGATATCGCAATAATTTGCCTTCGACCCATCAAAGGTGTTTCCCCAAGGGTAAATTAATCCGTCGGGACCACGCGCCGCCTTTTCCCACATCGCTTCCGTTGGTAATCGACGGCCGGCCCAGGTGCAGTAGGCAGCTGCCTGGCTCCAGCTCACGAAGATCACCGGGTAATTGGCATACTGCGAGTTATCATAATAACTGCTCTGGGTTAACGAGCCATTTTCTTTTGGGTTTGAGCAATTCCCGGAAGCTACGCACATGGCATATTGGGCGTTGGTGACTTCAGTCTGATCGATCCAGTAAGCGTCCAGGTACACGGCGTGCAGCGGTAATTCTTCATCGAGCGCCTGAGGGTCGTCGGCTTTGGTGCTGCCCATCTCGAATTCCCCGGCTGGTACAAAGACAAGCACCATACCATCCACAGGTGCAATTTGGGTGATCATTTCGGCGGGCACAGGAACAGTGGTTTGGGTAACCGTCGGGATCGGGATCGGGGTAACGGTAACCGTAGGAATGCTGGTCTGAAAGACCGGCGATTCCAGGGCAGGTAAAGGCGGAGCAAGGATGAGTTGGGTAGGGGTTTCGATTGGCGCTTGCTCAGGATGGTAGATGCGCGAAAAGATTAACCCACCGGTTATGATAGCAACCGCGATGATTAACCATATCGCTATACGCCTCCACAGGATGCGGACTCTGCCTGGGGGCGGCGGTTCCAGGATCTCGGGGGGTAAGGGTTGATTTTCAGCTTGTTTCAGAACCTTTTCCAGGCTTGGCGGGGTTTGGTACAGTGGTGCAGGTTCTTCTTTCTCTTCATCTGGGGTTTTCCTTATAGCAGGCGCCCATGTTTTTACGTCATCAAAGGTTTGGAACCTTTCTCGGATAAATGGACATATTTCATTCTTCAGCTCAGAATCCATTTCTTCTTTTGATTTATCCGGCCCAGCAATTTCCAATATTTTATAAATCTTGGTCATGTGATATTGAACTGTGTTCACATCTCTGCCAAGAATTTCGGCAATTTCTTCATGCGTGGCGCCTTCTTTACATTTGTAGTAAAGAACTTTCATCTGGTATTTCGATAAGAACGAAATATTTTCTTTATTTGCCATTTCGAATCTCTCAATTTTTAAAAAACCAGAGGTATTTGGGAGGATAACTGGATGTCAATTTCAACCTCTGCGGTGTATAAGTTATTCATTCAAGAGGAGGTTCAAATGATTACCCAACCCACCACTCAGCTAGTCCAATGGCAAGATTTAAAGGT
>JBFYSP010000132.1:0-4841 GCA_041301395.1 Anaerolineae bacterium | reverse complement strand
TGGTCCACTGGTAGGGCGTATCCATGGCATGCGCCCAGCCGACCGCATAGATGTTGAACGCCTTGGGTGTGCCAAATTCGTCGATGTGTTCGGCAAGGTATCCAGGCGTCAAATAGGATTGCAGCAGGCCCAAGGTCTGGTCGGTCGTGTTCATGGTGATCATTTCATTGAGCGAGCCTTGCAGAGAACCCTCAGCGCTGGCGCCGTTGTCGCCGGTGATATAGTAAATCAGGGTGTCGTCGAGGATCTCCAGATCTTCCAGCGCATCGATCAGCCGGCCGGCGTGGTAGTCGGTATGTTCGAGGAAGCCGGCGTAGACTTCCATCTGCCGGACCAATATGGGCCGCATAGGGAGCGGAATATCCTCCCAGGCTGGAATCAAGTCGTGCCGTTTGGTAAGCTCGGCTTCGGGTGGGATCACACCCAGCTGTTTCTGACGGGCGAAAGTCTCCTCGCGCAATTTATCCCAGCCCTGGTCGAACTTGCCCTTGTACTTATCCGACCACTCAGTAGGGACGTGGTGAGGGGCGTGTGTCGCACCGGGAGCAAAGTAGATAAAGAAAGGCTTGTCTGGCATCAGCGCTTTCTGCTGGCGCACCCAGTTGATGGCCTTGTCGGTCATATCCTCGGTGAAGTGGTAGCCTTCCTCGGGGGATTTTTCCGGCTCAACCGGCCGAGTGCCTTCGTATAGGGCCGGGTAATACTGGTTGGTCTCACCTCCAATAAAGCCGTAAAAGTACTCAAACCCGCTGCCGGTTGGCCATTGATTGAAGGGACCCATCGGGCTGGTCTGCCACAACGGCACCTCGTGGCACTTGCCGAATTGCGCCGTGGCGTAGCCGTTCAGCTTGAGCGTCTCAGCCAATGGGGCGCAGGTGTTGGGACGGATCGAGCTGTAGCCGGGGGCGGAAGTGGCCATTTCGGGAATGCAGGCCATGCCAACCGTATGATGATTGCGCCCGGTCAGCAGGGCCTGGCGTGTGGGCGCACACATGGCACAGGAGTGAAAGCGGGTGTACTTCAGCCCGTTCGCCGCCAGTCGCTCGGCGGTAGGCGTGTTGCAGGGACCGCCAAATACGCTGGGTGCGCCAAACCCCAGATCGTCCAACAGGATGATCAGAACGTTGGGGGCACCTGCGGGCGGGCGCAGCGGCTCGATCGGCGGATACCTGGTATCCGGGTCTTTGGCGTCATAGGTGGTCATCCCAACATTGGGAATGTCGGGAATGGGCAGAATCTCCCGCTGGATATTATCTTGTTCTTTCATTTTGGCATCTCCTTACTCCTTTGTCTTGTCTGTCTCGCCTGAAGGCAGTCTTTCAGTTTCCTGTGGCTATTTCCTTGCCAATCGACCCTTCAGCCGGTTCACGAGCGGCCAATCTTCCCAAGCGATAATCACATAAGCCATTATCGTTAGTATGACGCCAAGGATTTCGTGCCCAGAACCGACGGTGATTCCCACCAGGCTCATGGTCCACAAACCGGCCGCCGATGTTTGACCGCGCACTTCACCTGTTGCAGAGCGCAAGATCATCCCAGCTCCCAGGAACCCAATGCCGGTCACAATGCCGGCCACAACGCGTGCTGCTTCGTCTCCGAAGACCTGTATGCATGTAGCAGTTAGCGCTGCACAGGTCATCGTTGCAAGGACAATACTTTTCCCGCGAACCGGCGCGCCAGAAACCTTCCGCTCCCACGCGATAGCCAAGCCAAGCAGGACAGCCAGATTGGTTCGCAATATGATGATGATTTCTGACTCACTCAGCATAAGGTCTCCTTGGGTAGGTTCTGTTTTTTGGACTTCAGACCTGCTCTATCTTAGTACGTCCAATATTTGGGGTCATGCCATCCGTGCCGCCTAATGACTTCTGGCGGATACTCAAGATCAATACGTAGACGCTGATAAAGAAAACCCAGGCAGGGAAAAATAAAATCATCCACAAGCTGATGCTGGTGCTCACAAACATTAGAATTGCCATGGCGTAAGTTAAGAAGCACAACCATCGGGGCATAACGCCGGTTTGCAGCCAGAGAGTGCTTAGGGAAAACATGAAGACAGACGCCATTTTGAGAGCATAGGTTGTGAACATCTCGCTCATGATCAATCGACCAAACTGGTAGAGATCGATGGTAATGATCTCGTCCCCACCGATATGGTAGGCAGCAAGCATTCCCGCACCTACAGCGAAGGCAGAGAAGGTCATCCCCAAAAATAGCAACCCGCTACCCTGGAACACCTCGCTGAAGAATTGATCCTCGAAATCGCCCAGGCGGTCGCGCACAACACCCATAAACCATAGAAAGGTAAGCCCTGCGAGTGGTATTAGCTCCATGGCCAGCGATATAGTCCTCCGGTCTGCATCGGTCCAGTCCTTCAAATCGCCAGGATTGGCAGGCACAGCTAATTGGACGAGCACAATGCAATAGCTAAACAGGATGCCAAACAGGATCCCGGCGATGGCTGCGGCGCGTGGCGTCCTGGCGTGATGCATAAACTTGGTTGATTTGTTTTCGGCACTCATGGTCATTAATCCAAATACAATGTTTCACTCTAAAGCTGACTAAAGGGCATCTGGTCATCTGCCGGATCGTTCGTCAGGTTCACCAGTCCTGAACCGTCGGCCAGCGATGGTGAAAATCTCCCAGTTATCATCTCGATTGGTCTGGAATACGATCATCGACTAATCCGGGCGTCTCCACCTCCCCGTGTCTCTGGATGACCTCCATCAGGTCCTCAATTGTTCGAGCGCCTGAGGCCTGACCGGAGAGCACTATAATCCGGTCGCCCTCCGGGTCCAACGCCAGCAGGCTCAGGTGAGGGGTTTTCTTGAACAGTGTCAGAATCAGCTCGGGCGAGGCTTCATGGATGTCGAAGATCAGCAGGCCGGCACCCAGCGCTGCAGCGGGTGGAAGCGCCTCCGGTGTGCCCGGTAGAATACGAATCACATCCAGGCAGGGTTCACCTTCCAGGCTTTTGGCGATGCCGTGCATGAACAATGAATCGCCGTAAAGGACCACACGAATCCGCTTTTCCACCAGGCACCTCGCTCCTTCTCTAAAATCATCTTATATATATCTCGTGCGAAAGGGAATATCTTCGGGTATAGTCCAGGCGAAAAAAAAGTATAGTCTCCTGCCTCAAGAGACTATACTTTAATCCTCACGCACAGGCGCAAAGATCAGAAAGTGTTTAAAAATATTTCGCTATTCTTTTCGTCCCTTGGGACTTAGCGAGAGATTCACCGCCTCTCTGCGTCTCCGTTTCTTCGTGTCAATCCATGCTGAGTGGCGTACGCGACCACCTGCTCGCGGTTCTCCAGGTGCAGGCGGTCGAGGATCTCCCCCATGTGATATTTGACCGTTGGCTCACTGATGCCCAGCGTCTCGGCTACCTGCCGGTAGGTTTGCCCCTGAGCGACCAGGGTCAGGATCTGCATCTGTCGAGGCGATAACAACTGTAATACCTGGCCGCCCATCTCGACCCCTTCGGTTGGCGCCAGGGAAGCGGTCGCCGACATACGGCTGAACTCGTCCAGGAGCTTTGCGCCCAGGCCCGGCGAGAAAGGCAGCAAACCGGATTGGAGATCGGCGAGCAGGACGAAAAAGGTCCCGGGTTTCAGCTTCTTGAGCAAATATCCCGAGGCGCCGCTCTTGACCGCTTCAAAGAGATCGCGCTCGTCCTCCGACATGGTCAGCATCACGATCTTGATCTCAGGCAGCTCGGCCTTGATCAAGCGCGTGGCAGCCAGCCCGTCGCAGCGCGGCATCTGGACGTCCATCAGGATTACCTCCGGGCGCAGGCTGCGGGCTTTTTCCAGCGCCTCCAGCCCATCGCCGGCAGTGCCGACGACTTCTATGTTCTCCAGTGCCAGCAGGTTGCGCAGGCCTTCCAGGAAAAGGGCGTGATCGTCCACCAGCAACACGCGCAGGTGGGATAGTGCAGAACCTGGATGAGATGGTGAGTCAGGCATGGTTTTCCTTCAATAGTACTACCAACTCGATTTCTGTCCCTTCCCCAGGAACCGAGCGCACATCCAGACTACCCCCAATAGCTTCCGCTCGCTCGCGCATAAACTGCAAACCAAAGCCGCGCGGCCAGTCATCTTGAAGCTTACCTGGCTGAAAACCCTGGCCGTCATCCCGCAGGATTATCTGGATCCGCCCGTCCAGGTGAGTGAATGCCACCTGTACACAATGCGCCCCCGAATGCTTGCGGGCGTTGGCCAGCCCTTCCTGCAGGATGCGCAGAACCTGCACCTCGGCAACCGGCTCCAACGTCCAGTCCAGGCCATGTTCCGGCAGGAGCACTTCGATACGCAGGCCATAGCGCTGCTCGTAATGCCGCAGGTAGTCCTGGAGAGCGGGGATCAAACCCTGGCTGCTGAACGGGGACCTAAGGCTCAGGATGGACTCACGGATATCCGAATCCGCCTCGTCGGCTGCCTCGATCAGCCTGGCGACGTAGGAGCCGGCCGTCGCAACCTCGCCCCTATCCAGCAATTCCTGAACCACATGCCCCTGTGTGCTGATGAAAGCCAGCACCTGGCCCAGGTCGTCATGCAGCTCGCGCGCCAGGCGCTCTCTTTCTGTCATGATTGCCAGGGCGCGCTGCTTCTCGATGAGCTGCGCCTGGACCCACTTCTGTGCTGTTACATCATGCAGTAAAAGTAGGTAACCAACTACCAATCCGCGCCAATCATTCAAGGAAGAGACTTCCAATTGATACGCGCGCGGTTCCGATCTGACACCCACACCGTCTCGCTGTGGTCCCGGGAGGTTGATTTCAAACTGCTCCGCCCCCGATACCTGGAGGTCCGCAGCCAGCTCTATACCGGTGGGCA
>JBFYSP010000125.1:0-3260 GCA_041301395.1 Anaerolineae bacterium | reverse complement strand
GGGGTCAGCAGTCCGGCCTCTCGCAGGATACCTAAATTCGCCTGGGTGGCCATCACCACGGCGGCATCCTCTACGCCTGGCAGGCGCGCCAGCTCCGCGCCCACCTGCATCAGGCTAACCGAGTCGTGGTATTCGGAAGGTTTGAGAAGAATTTTTACGGGCAATCTGAACTCCTCGCTGTAAGAAAAGATTTAACCGCCAAGGCCGCCAAGCACGCCAAGAAAACCATTTAATTACCACAGATGAACTCCGATGGAGCGAGATGAACACAGAAAATATATTTTAAAAAACATCTGTGTTCATCCCGGTAATTTATCGGTGTTTATCTGTGGTTTGTACTATTCCTCCACAAGCCCCGCATCTGCCATCGCCAGGAAGACTTTCTCGCTGGTGTAAGGCGGCGCGCCGACCCGGATGCCGATGGCGTCGTAGATGGCGTTAGCGATAGCCGGGATGGTGGGCACCATGGCATGCTCTCCAATGCCGCGTGCTCCCCAGGGGCCGTCGTCCTGCGGCGTTTCGACGATGATCGCCTGGATATCCAGTGGGGCGTCGGCGCTGGTGGCGATGCGGTAATCCACAAAGCTGGGGTTCTGCACCACGCCTTCCTTCAGCATCAGGCTCTCGAACAGGGCGGTGCTCAGCCCCTGGACAAAACCGCCTTCCATCTGCGCCCGCACCATGTCTGGATTGATCGCTTTACCGACATCGAAGGCTGCCACCCCGCGCAGCACCTGCACCTTGCCGGTGTCCATATCCACTTCCACTTCCACCGCCTGCGCCCCCACCGTGTAGTGCACCACGGCGCGCGGACCCTGTCCGGTCTGCGGGTCCAGCCCGGTGACGTAGGTGGGCATAAAGCTGCCGCGCCCCAGCACCGGTCCGCCCACCCAGCCCTGGTCGTTGGCCAGCGGGATGCCATAAATGACAATGTTCTTGAGCGAGATTGACTCCTCCGAGCGGTAGGAGATCACCTTACCGTCGATGATATCCAGGTCGTCGATGTTTTCGTCCCAGGCCTTAGCCACCATTTCCAGGATCTGGCGGCGGGCGTCGCGGCCGGCAGCCGCCACGGCGTTGCCCATGCTCCAGGTCAGGCGGCTGGCTACGGTCTGCCACTCGTAAGGGCTGTAATTGGTGTCCAGTGGAGTGTTCACCCGCACCGACTCGATGGGTACGCCTAGTGCCGCGGCTGCCATCTGGGCGGCGATGGTGAACGAGCCCTGCCCGATCTCCTGTCCGCCCACGCTGACCGTCACTGTGCCGTCCTCCGCCAGGGCTACTCTGGCGCTGGAGCCGGCGTTGGGCGGCATGGCAGGCGCTTTCCACATCAGGGCGATGCCCTTGCCGCGGCGCAGATTGGGCGCGCTGGGTTTGGTCTCCTGGCCCCAGCCGATGGCTTCGGCGGCTTTGGTCAGGCACTGATCCAGCCCGATGGGGTGCATGGTCATGCCAGTCACCAGGGTATCGCCGGTGCGCACGCAGTTGAGCAGGCGGAAGGCGACCGGGTCCATATCGATGGCGTGCGCCAGCTCATCGATGCACTGCTCCAGCCCGGCGTGCAGCTCGGGCATGCCGAAGCCGCGCATCGGGCCGCCTACCGGGTGGTTGGTGTACACGCAGTAGCTGTCGGTCTTGACGTTGGGTACGTCGTAGGGACCGCTGCTGCTGTAGCCGGAAGCCCGTGTGATATTGACGCCATATTCCGTATAAGCCCCGCCATCCCAGTAGAAGCGGTTTTCCATGGCCAGCAGGCGGCCTTCCTGATCGCAGCCCATCTTGAAGTGCGCTACCAGCCCCTGGCGCACGAAGGCGGTGTAGAACTCCTCCTCGCGCGTCAGGCGCAGTTTCACCGGGCGGCCCGGCACTTTCATCGCCACGGCCACCGCCAGCGCTTCCATGCTCACGCCCGCCTTGCAGCCGAAGCCGCCGCCCACGTAGGGCGCGATCACCTGCACGTCGGACTGTGAGACATCCAGCGCCTTGGCGATCAGGTTGCGCTGGGCGAAAGGCGACTGCGAGCTGCCCCACAGAGTGATCTTACCGCCCTCATCCACCCGGGCGGTCGCCACATGCGGCTCGATGGGCACGTGCTGCACGTGCGGAATGCGGTACTCCCGCTCGATGATCGCGGCGCACTCGGGCCAGGCCGCCTCCACATCGCCTTTGCGGATGCGGAAATGGTTGGAGATGTTCGATCCTGGCTCAGGAAAGATGAAATTGGCCACCGGGTAGCTGCCCAACTCGGGGTGCAGCACGGGGGCATCCGCTTGGGCGCCCACCTCCGGGTCGAACACGCCCGGCAGCAGCTCGTACTCGACTTCAATCAGGGCGACAGCCTGCTCGGCAATCTCCTCAGTCACGGCTGCCACCCCAGCGATCGGGTCGCCCACGTAGCGCGCCCGGTCGCGGCAGAAGATGTAGCGATCCGTCAGGTACAGCCCGATCATTCCTGGGTAATCCGCCCCGCTGACCACGGCTTTCACACCGGGCAAGGCGCGGGCTTTCTCCAGGTCAACGCGCAGGATTTTAGCATGCGGGTGCGGGCTGCGCTTAATGCGGGCATACAGCAATCCCGGCCCGAACTGCAGGTCGTCGCCAAACAGCGCCGAGCCGAGCGCCTTCTCGCGGGCATCCACGCGCGGCACGCTGTCGCCGATGGGGTGGGGAGTAAGGGTTTTGTCCATAGATAACTCCTTCAAAGTGCTTATAACCGCTAAGCCGCTAAGGACGCTAAGTTTAATCTTTAAAAAAATATCTTAGCTCTCTTAGCGTCTTAGCGGTTAAGACTTTTATATCGCTCCGGCAGCTTCCCTGACTGCTTCAACAATCCTCACATAGCCGGTGCAGCGGCACAGGTTGCCCACCAGCGCCTCGCGGATCGCGTCGTCATCTGGATGCGGGTTGCGCTCCAGCAGGGCGCGCGCCGAGATGAGGATGCCCGGCGTGCAGAAGCCGCACTGCACCCCGCCGGCTTCGATAATTGCCTGCTGCAGGGGGTCCAGGCGGCCGTCATGGGCCAGCCCTTCGATGGTGACCACACTGGCGCCATCGCACTCCACCGCCAGCACCATGCAGCTGTTCACCGGCTCGCCATCCAGCAGCACGGTGCAGGCGCCGCACTCGCCGGCCATGCAGCCGTTCTTGGTGCCGGTGCGGGCCAGCTTGTCTCGCAGCATTTGCAGCAGCGTCATTTGCGAGGGGACATCGGCAAACTCCCACTCGCCGTTCACAGAAATCTGGATGCGGTGCAGCGACAT
>JBFYSP010000123.1:0-7668 GCA_041301395.1 Anaerolineae bacterium | reverse complement strand
CCGGAGCAGGTAGATTCTTTTCTGAAGAATACTCCGTTCGTTGAGAATTCGATCATTGCCTCGGGCGTCATCCTGATCAAGTACTGGCTGGAAGTCGACATGGAAGAGCAGGCCAAGCGCTTTAAAGAGCGCGACGAAGACCCTCGCAAGATCTGGAAGCTCAGCCCAATGGACGTGCAGGCTCAAGCGCGCTGGTACGATTACTCCCGGGCGCGCGATGCCATGTTTGCCGCCACGGATACCCCATCTGCGCCCTGGTATGTGATCCCATCGAACGATCAGCGGCAGGCGCGTCTCAACTGCATCTCCCATTTCTTGAGCCTGATCCCATATGAGGAAGTGCCACGCGAGCCGATGAAGTTCCCCAAACGGCAGGCCAAGGGTGATTATAAGGAACCGGACTATCCATATCGTATCATTCCGCAAATCTATTGAGAGACAGGGATCCTAATATGACAGATACACCAAAAAGCCAACCCAATTGGTACACACTGTCCCCTGAAGCAGTCGCCAAAGAGCTTCAAGTCGATCCGTCCAAAGGACTGAGTGGAACGGAGGCGCAGCAGCGTCTTCAGAAGTACGGCGCCAATGTCCTGGCTGGAGGCAAGAAAGAAACTGGCCTGCAGGCCTTCATACGCCAGTACAAAGATTTTATGTAGATTTTGCTTTTGGGCGCCGCGTTGATTAACCAGGTTGTCACCCAGGAATGGGGAACGACCATTGTGCTGGTGGTACTGACGATCTTTAATGCAGTCCTGGGGCTCAACCAGGAATCAAAAGCTGAAGCCAGCCTGGCTGCACTCCAGAAGAAGATGAAAAATATCGCCCGAGTGCGCCGGGATGGGCAGGCGATTGAGATCGAAGCGGAGAACCTGGTCCCGGGTGACGTCGTGCTGATGGAGGCGGGTAATCGCGTGCCGGCAGATGGCCCCTGTTTGTGGCTGCCAATGTCGAGATTGAAGAAGCCGCCCTGACCGGTGAGAGCGTCGCTTCACCTAAAAGCACAGAGATCATTGCCCAGGCTGAAGCTCCCTTGGGCGACCGCCATTGCATGGCATATATGAACACTTCGGTCACTCGCGGCCGCTGCGAGATGATCGTCACCACCACCGGGATGGGCACCGAGATGGGTCACATTGCCGAGCTGCTCAATAAGACTGAGGCGGATAAGACTCCCCTTCAGAAGCAGCTCGATCGGCTGGTTGTGATCATTGCGGGAGCAGCCGGCCTGGCGTTCCTCATCATGCTCCTCCTCGGTTGGTCGCAAGGTCAAGAATTTTCTGTCATCTTCACTGCCGGTATTGCCCTGGCAATCTCCGCCATCCCGACCGGCATGCCAGCAGTCGTTACTACCATGTATTCCATGGGCACACGCGTCCTGGCCGGACAGAACGCGATCGTCAAACGGCTGCCATCAGTGGAGACATTGGGCTCTGTCTCAGCCATCTGCTCGGATAAGACCGGTACGCTGACCCTCAATAAGATGACGGCGCGTGAGTTCACAATCCCGGGTCATAACCACTAAAAGGTGACCGGCGAAGGCTATAGCACGCAGGGGCAGCTGCTGCACGACGGCGGCACCAAGATTGACCTGGATGCGATCCTGCTGCCGATGGCCCTGTGCGCCGACGCCCGCCTGGACGGGGAGAACCTGATCGGCGACCCCACCGAAGGCGCCCTGATCGTTTTGGCCGAAAAAGGCGGCGTCAGCATCGAAGGCTCGCGCAGCAAGTATCCACGTGTCGCCGAAGTGCCCTTCGATTCAGATTACAAGTTTATGTCTACCTTCCATAACATGACCAATGAGAAGGGCAAGCCGGTGGTTCGTGCCTTTGTCAAAGGTGCGCCGGACGTACTGATCGCCCGCAGCGGCTCGTATTGGATGCCCGGAGGCGAGGTGCTGCCGGTCACTGACGATAACCGCCACGTGGCGCACGCGGAAAATGAGCGCATTGCTGCAGCCGGTGAGCGGGTCATGGTGGTGGCACGCAGAGATTTCGATCCAGCTACTTTTGACCCCAAGGGCGAACTGATTGATCTGATGACGGACCTGACCCTGCTGGCGATGATCGGCATCGTTGACCCGCCGCGAACCGAAGCCAAGGATGCGATTGCCAAGTGCCACAACGCCGGCATCCAGGTTCGTATGATCACCGGCGATCATGCCGTTACCGCAGCCGCGATCGGCAAAGAGCTGGGGATTACCGGCACAGCGCTTTCTGGCGCAGAATTCGCAGCCATGAGCGATGAAGCCCTGACCAAAGTTATCGACAACATCGGTGTGATCGCCCGCGTGGCCCCCGAAGACAAGATCCGCCTGGTGACACTTTTGCAACGCAAGAGCAATATCGTCGCCATGACCGGGGATGGTGTTAACGATGCGCCGGCCCTGAAGAAGGCCGACATCGGCGTGGCGATGGGCATCACCGACACCGAAGTCTCGAAGGATGCGGCGGTGATGATCCTGACGGATGACAACTTTGCCACCATCGTCAAGGCGGTTGAATACGGCCGGGCTATCTACGACAACCTGTCCAAGTTCATTCGCTATCAGATGGGTATGCTGGCGGCGTTTATCATCAGCTATCTGGGTGCAGCATTTTTGACCATCCTGGGTGGCGTGCCCTTTGCTGTGTTGGTCGTCCTGTGGATCAACTTCCTCATCCAAATACCCGTCGCCATCGCCCTGGGCTTCGATAAACCTTCACCCGGCCTGATGGATCGCAAACCGCGACCTTTAAGCCAGCCCGTCCTGAATCGCATGCAATGGGTCCGCCTGGTCTTCATGGGACTCTTGATCGCAATAGGCACTCTGGCTATCGAAAGGTATTACGAGCCAATCGATCCTACCGTGGCAGCCACGATGGGATTTGTCGTCTTTGCCCTGTTCAATGTCGTCTTTGGCTTGAGCGCTCGTTTTGAAACCGGTTCGGTGCTCACCCGGGATACATTTACCGACCGCCGCGAGTTAGGCCTATATGGGTTGGCCCTGCTGCTCACTTTCCTGCCGACGAGTTAAACTTCGGTCAGCGCATCCTGGGTCTGACTCCATTAGCCGGTGAGCAATGGCTGGTGTGCATCGTCGCCGCCCTCGCCCTGCTCCTGATCGATGAAGTGATCAAGTTCTTCATGCGCCGGCGCCGCAGCTAATATCGGTTTCTTGCTAACACCCCATCATCCTGAACGAGGCGAAATCTCGACCGCAGGCAGGGGAGCGAAGAATCTAGACTCTTCGCTCCCCTCAGGATGACATATGAAATTAGGAGGTTTTATGGCACAAGCCAGAGCAATCCCTGCAGCCAGCGAGGTGCGTTTCAACCGCTTCCTCGCTCTCGTCTAACTGGTGATGGCGGCCGGAATGGTGGTCACTGCGCTAGTCTCTACCTGGGTCAGCACCAATCCCGATTTGATGAAGCGCATCCTCTATAATCCCTGGTTTGCCTTTGGCCTGTTTATGCTCCAGATCATTGTCGTGGTCTGGCTGAGCGCGGCCATCACCCGACTTTAACCCGGGGCGGCGTTCCTGCTTTTCATTTTATATTCAGCCCTTACTGGGCTGGCGATCTCGTCAATCTTCATTTACTACAGCCAGAGCGTAATCTCCTACACCTTCTGGATGGCCGCCGGAATGTTTCTGTTCAGCAGCATCGCTGGCTTGCTCATCAAGCGTAACCTGGGTGGACTGGGGATGTTCCTGATGCTGGCCCTGATGGGTTGGTTGTTCGGGCAGTTCTTCGTCTGGATTTTGCCGGTTTCGTCCGGTTTCAACCAGCTGATGAACTTCATCGGCATTCTGCTTTTCGCCGGGCTGACCGTATGGGACACCCAGCGTCTGAAGGTGATGTCGCAGCAGCTGGAAGGCAAACAAGGGATGGGCGGCATGGTGGTCATCGGGGCGTTAGCGCTTTACCTGGACTTTATCAATTGTTCTTGCTGCTTTTGCGCACATCCCGAAGATAATCAGCGTATAATTGAGCTTCAGCAACTGAAAGACGCAGATGGAGGTGTTCTATAAGGTGATATTATCGGCGCAAGTGCACAGCAGAGAGGTACTATCTCTCGGTTCATGACGAAAGTTCCACCCTGTATATTCATTTAAGGAGGATTCCATGTGTTGTTTTTTTGCATCGTTAGTGTTTTTCGGACCCCGCCTGGCTTTCCTGATCTACTGGCTTGTTCCCGCTGGGCAGGTGAAAGTAAATCGTGCATTTGCCGATTTTAATTTGCCATGGCTGGTAGGCATCCTGGGTCTGTTATTCGCCCCATGGACATTGTTGATGTATGTCATCATCTTCCCGTTGAACGGTTTCGACTGGGTCTGGCTGGGCTTCGGCATTATGGCAGACGTCGCCAGCTATCTCGGCGGCTATCACAATCGCAAGCAGGTACCTATGTATCCGGAGTCGGCTCCGTAAGCCAAAATTCCAATATGGATCTGGCCGGATATTCCGACCGGCCAGATCCGGCTGGAAGAGACAACATGCAACATCATACTGGTAGAAGAATATCCGTATTCGTCATCTGCGCACTGGTGCTGGCTCTGGTACTGAGCGCTTGCAATGGTTCCGAGACCCCGGCGCCCACCCAGGACGTGTCCACGATCCAAACCCAGGCTGCGCATACTGTTGTGGCCGATCTGACCGCAGCTGCGCCGGCTGTTACACAGGCGCCGTCTACGACGGCAGCGCCTACCCAGGCACCTGCCCCCGGCCCAACCCCTTACCCGAATATTCCGGTGGCGGTTGTCCCCACCGCTGCTCCTGGTCAACCCTCCGCAATCGCCAACTTTAATACCACAATTTTTAGCGGCCCGGGTGAAAATTACGTCGTATATGGATCATTCCTGGGCGGACAGTCTTCCAGCGTGATCGGCAAAGGCGAAGACGACCTGTGGTGGGCGATCAGCGTGCCGGTCGCGCCGGATGGTACCGGCTGGGTGAACAGCGACTGGGTGACCGTCTCCAATGCGGATGGCGTCCCCGAGTTGCCCACCCCGCCCGTACCCGACACCGTCGAAATGGTGCCGCCTGGTCCGGATGATCCGCAGGCCACCACCATCGCTAACGTGTATGTGCGCACCGGCCCGGCCACCAACTTCCCGGCTTTTGGCATTGCCCCCACCGGGGCAACAGGACGGGTGATCGGGCAGAGTGAAGATGGGCAGTGGTGGGTGGTGCGGCTCAATCCCGCCAATGTCGGCGCCGGCTATGGCTGGGTGATGGCCCAGTATACTGAAGCCAAAAATGTTGAAGGCGTCCAGGTTATTAAAACGCCTCAAGCGCCTGTGACGGAAGCGCCTCCCCCGCCCGCCTCCGGTGTACCTTCGGCCACTGCTGTCGACTTTGTGAACGTGCGCAGCGGGCCAGGCACCAATTATGCAGTACTGGTAGTCGCCCCACCGGGTGCCGCCGGGGAAGTCAGCGGCCAAAGCGCTGACGGCCAATGGTGGCAGGTGAGAATCTCCGGCCAGTTCTCGCCGGATGGGCTGGGCTGGGTTTCAGCGGAATGGGTGATAACTCAGAACACGGACAGCGTCCCAGTGGTAGATGCTCCGGCTGCTCCGCCGGTGCTGGAGACGACCCCGCCCCCGGCTGGAAGCGCCACCGGGTGCAGGCTGGTATCGCAGACCCCCGCCGATGCAACGGTCTTCAGCCCTGGCACCGGTTTCACCACTACCTGGGTACTGCAAAATTCAGGCACCCAGAATTGGTCCGCCGGCGAGGTGGATATCACCTTCGTGGGGGCGGTTGAGAATATCGCCATGCACCAGGGCGCCGATCGTTATGACCTGTCCAGCACGGTCGAACCAGGCTGGACGTATAGCGTCTCTGTACCAATGATCGCTCCGTTTGATCCAGGTACATATGGTGAGCTGTGGCAGTTGGTTCAGGGTAACCAGCCAATCTGCCAGTTTTATGTTTATATCAACGTTCAATAAGCAAGCAATAAGGAGGCTGTAACATGTTAGGACGAAACCGGCGGGAAGAACGCCGCGACGATCGCCAGCTTGGGCGACCGGGTGGCGGCAGCAACCGCTACCAGATGCGCCAGAAAATGGTCGCCATTGGCGACGACTTCTGGATCGAGAACGAGCAAGGCCAGAAAGTGTTCAAAGTCGACGGCAAGGCTCTGCGGGTGCGCCAGACTCTCATCTTCGAAGACGCCAACGGTAAAGAACTTTGCAAGATCCAGGAACGCATGCTGCGCATTAAAGACAGTATGGAAATCGAAGACCCCAACGGCCAGCAGATAGCACTGGTCAAGAAAGCCATGATCACCCCCCTGCGCGAGCGTTGGGTGGTCAAGATCAAAAATGGTCCCGATCTGGATGTGCAAGGCAACATCCTGGACCACGAATACTCCATTGGTGAGGGCCGCGACAAGGTGGCCGAGGTATCCAAGAAGTGGTTCCGCCTGCGCGACTCCTACGGTGTGTCCATCGACCCCGGCCAGGACGACGTCCTGATCCTGGCTGTGGCGGTATGCATCGACGAGATGGCCCACGGCGGGAAATAACCGGCTGCCATACTCGCCAGCGGGTTCGGGGATCTACTGGACCGTAAGGCGATCCAAAGATACGAGTTCCACAGCAAAACAGGTGGCATTCTCAAACCAGAGAAAGCCACCTGTTCGTTTTTGCGGCATTCACAACAGGGAGAAGGAAGTGAGCCTTTGACAATCATCATTTTGGCTCTTCGACATCACCCCCACCCGGATCATTTGGTCCCCATGAAGCGCTAACCTACCTGGCCCAATACTGCCTCATCTTGCCTTGCACTGCATAGTCGTCGGCCTCGTCAATACTGGTAATGCGCGAGGCGTCCCAAAACAGTAACGGATCAGTCAGCAACACGAGAGAGAGCACACCATCGGGCAAAAGTGCCTCTTTTGGAATATTAGTAGCTCGCAAGTCCACCATCACCAACCCATCGCCTTTGGCAGGCTTAACGATGTAGAAACTGAGTTTCCCGCTTTCGGGCTCCAGAATGGCGTCCTGGACTTCGCCGAGCAGGTTGTTTTGCCCATCGTATAACTCGACACCCAATAGTTGGGTGGCATACGCTACTTTATACACCGGACCACCCGGGACATTACAACTAGTTGCCAGCTTGCCAATGCGTACCGCTTCGGACCAGAACGTTCGCCCTACACCTTCCCAATCCGTTGGCGTTAGCGGTTGCCCGGCAGGAAACGTCGGCGCATCCGAGAACTGCTCCGGGATCAGGCGCAATTGGATCGTCTTATTCTGGGCGTCCAACACGCCGCTGTTGATCGTAACAGCTTCAAAGGGAATCACAACCCGGCTTCCAGAGGCGACGTTAAGGTCGGCTGCCGGCTCCATCAGGATATAGATGATATAGGTCTCGCAAGTATTGACGATATAGTCGCTGGCGACACCTAGTTTATCCCCATTCTCATCCAGCACCTGGTAACCAATCAGGTTGGAGAGATGGGTCAACTCTGTGCGCATATCTTGCGGACGGATTTCGGCTGCCTGTGATTGCGTAGGTTTATCACGCCTGACAGGCTCAGGATTGCCTTCTGCTGAAGCCTGCGTTTGAGCCGGAGCTGCTGACTCTGTTTGTGGGGATCCTTCGGTTTGGATGTCGATTTTAGCGTTGGTGGTGGCAACGCTGCCTGGATCTCCAGGCTGTTCTGATGCCTTTT
>JBFYSP010000075.1:0-3661 GCA_041301395.1 Anaerolineae bacterium | reverse complement strand
CCGTGCACAGCAAGCTGCCGGCAGCCTGGATGCAGCAATTTACTCCGCAGACCGGGCGATCGAACGGGATAGCAGCGGCTCCTCACCGCTCGAGCTGCGTGGCCGGCTGGCGCTGGCTGCCTGCGATCCACCCACCGCCGTTAAATGCGCCCAGGCTATCCTCAACCAGGAACCAGCGAATATTCCTGCCTGGCTGCTCATCTCGCAGGCATTCCGGCAGCTCGACAGGCCGCAAGATGCCCTGCAGGCGCTCGAGCATGCCATCCCGATCAGTGAGCACCCCAAAGAACTGCTGATGGCACGCGCCGGACTGCTGCGCCAGACTGGCGGGATCCCCGCCGCCCAGCAGGCCTGGCGCGAGCTGGCCGAGCGCTATCCCGGTGATGCCGATATCCTGGCCGGCCTGGCAGAACAGGAAGTTGAAGCCGGTAACATCGCCGGCGCGGTACAGGCCGGCAAAGCCGCCCTGCAGGCCGATCTAGGTCATCTCGATCCCATCCAGCTAGTGCAGCTCAATCTGCTGGTCGGCCAGCAGCTGCGCCTGTCGGGTGAACCGGAAGCCGCCATCTCCTACACCCAGAACGCTCTGCGCAAGGATCCTACCAAGATCGATGCCTATCTGGAGCTGGGACGCTCCTATCAGGACCTGCGCCGTCCCCAACAGGCGCTGGTTGCCTTCCGCGAGGCGATAGCCATCGCCCCCAAGGACCCCCGGCCTTATTTCCACGCCGGTATCGCCTTGAAAGAAGCCAAGGACTACCAGGAAGCAGAGACCCTGCTCCGCCGTGCCGCCCAACTGGCGCCGAGAGATGTCAACATCCACCGCCAGCTCGGCGCCGTCGTCGCCCTGAACCTGATCCATAACCGCAGCACTTTGAACATGGCAGATTGACCCGGTGAGAAAGGCAGCCCCAAGGAACCCTATGCAAACCTCAACCTCTACCGCTCTCCCCGAACCACAAACCGACCTGCAGTATCCGGTTTTCTCACGCCAGCTCTTCCTGAAGATCGCCCAGGCTGCCCTGAAAGTGAAAGAATACCGCTTCGCCCAGGAAGTTATCCTGGGTTGGCTGTCGGCTTTCCCCGGCGACCTGCAAGCCAGCCTGGTGTATGCGGGCGCCTTGCTTGGCAACCAGCGCAGCAAGCAGGCCATCCGCGTCCTGGAAGGATTGTGCCAGGTAGACCCGGAATTCAGCCCCGCGGTGACCGCCTTGCAGGCTGCTTACCGCCAGAATGGCGGCACACCCAAAGGCTCTGCAGCCGAGCCATCCGGCCAATCTTTTACCGATGACCTGATGGCTCAGTGGACGGCCGCTTTAGGCGCAGTCCAGGCGAAAGACCGGGCGGTCTCCCCTGTTGCCTGGGGCAGCGCACTCGCCCAGGTACGCCGGCAGATCGATCAGCAGGATTTTCCCGACGCTCTGCAAGCTATCTTGCCTATCCTGGGTCAAGACCTGGGAAGCCCGCTTCCGGCTGTGGTACACCTGCACCTGATGCATCGCTCCGGTCAGGCCCCCCTGCAGGCAGTCCATAGCCTGGCGGAGCACTATTTGCGCCGCTGGCCGGATTGCCTGGTATTCAAGCTGTACATTGCCGAGAGCCTATTGGAGAGTGGTGAAACTGCTCGCGGCGTCGCCCTGCTGCATGAAGCCGCCCGCCGGGATATCGCCGGTCAGGTGCCTGCCCGCATGTGGGGTGCCGCTCATCGCTACCAGTCGCTGTGGCCCACCCGGCTGGAGCTGGAGTTCCGCTGGCTGGTGCCCGCTGAAGTAGCAGCTGAGATTGGCTGGAACATGCTGCCCGCCGGCGAGCTGGTATTTGTCGCTCCGGAGACAGAAATTGTGGAGCGCAGCGATTCCGTAGATACAGTCCTCGCAGCCGCTGCCATTTCGAATTTGATCGATGCACCGGCTGCCCCGGATATTATTGAAGCCCCGCAGGAAGAATGGCCCTCCCCTAAAAGCCTGGATATCCACATCCTGCCGGTTCAAGCCGAGCTGTACCGCATCGCCGACCGCCTGAACCGCCCGGAAATCAAGAGCCTGGATACCCGCTACCCGGTGTACGTTATTCTCACCGTCCAAAAGGCTCTGGAAGCCAAGTATGGTGCGACCGCTGCCGGGAAGATCATGGCTGAAGCCTCTTCCCTGGCGATCAAAATACAGGCGCATGCTGCCAAACACTCCGATTTCCGCTGGGGATCACGCTTGTTCGTCGCCGATCGCCCCGACCCAAAAGAAGATCAAGCCCTGAACATCGCCGATGCCTTTGCCTTGAAGAAAGCTGTCACCCGATTGGATGCAGACCTGGCGACGCATGGCGAGCGCATCGGCGCCCTGCTAATCCTGGGCGGTCCGGAGATCGTGCCATTCCACTACCTGCCTAATCCGGTCGATGACCAGGATGAACAGATTGCATCCGATAATCCATACGCCTGCCGGGGCTCTAATTACTTCCTACCCGAATGGCCCGTCGGCCGCCTGGTAGATGGCGCCGGCAACGACCCCGCCCTATTGCTGACCCAGGTCGAGCGCCTGGGAAAAGCCTACCTGAATCCGGCAACACCTCGCCGGGGCGTGCGCTACTGGCTGGGACGGGTCGGTAAGGGTCTGCGTTTCCGAGGCAAGGGCGCCTCGTCCAGCTTTGGTTACACCGCCGCTGTCTGGAAACCGGCTTCCATTGCTGCCTTCAAACCGGTCGGCAAAGCCCACAACCTGTACACCTCGCCTCCCTTTGGTCTGACTGTCGGCGCTGAAAAAGGCAAAAAGCCCGGCAAAGGCGTCCCACTACCCAGCGGTACCTTTGCTTACTTCAACCTGCACGGTCTGGTGGACGCCGGTGAGTGGTTCGGGCAGCGCGATTTTGCCTCTGGCGATCGGTATCCCGACTACCCGGTGGCCCTGCGCCCGGAAGATATCCGCAATCAGGCAGCCTCCAAGGCGAAAAAAGGCGCCGCGCGCCTGCCACGCATCGTCTTCTCCGAAGCATGTTATGGCGCCCACATCGAAGGCAAACCAGTGGATCAAGCCCTGTCGCTCGCGTTCCTGGAAGCCGGCTGCGAGGCTGTCGTCGGTTCGACCGCTATGTCCTACGGCTCGATCAACGCCCCGCTGATCGGGGCAGATTTCCTGGCATATACCTTCTGGTCCGGCTTGCAATCCGGCATGCCTGCTGGCGAAGCCCTGCGCCAGGCACGGCTGCGTCTTGCCCAGGAGATGAACACCCGTCAGGGCTACCTGGACGGGGAAGACCAGAAGACGCTGCTCTCCTTTATCCTGTATGGCGATCCGCTGCTGCAAGTAGTCCCTGGTGCTACCGGGCGCAAGAGCATCACCCGCTGGAGCTCTGCACCGCCCATCGAGATCAACACCATTTGCGACCGGGCTTGCCAGCTGGCCACCGAAGCGGCTCTCTCGCAGGATGCCCGGAATTCCATTCAGCAGGTGGTTGCAAAATACCTGCCCAACATGCAGGACGCCTCGATGACCGTCTCGGACGAGCGGGCGTCTTGCAGCTCCGGCCACAATTGCCCCAACCATATGCTGGGCGAAAAATCGCCGGCTGTTCCCAAGCGGCGGCTGGTTACTCTTGTTAAAACCTTCCGCCGACCCGACCGCTCTCAGACCCACATCGCCAGGCTGACCCTGGATCAGGAAGGCAA
>JBFYSP010000060.1:0-3298 GCA_041301395.1 Anaerolineae bacterium | reverse complement strand
ACAGATATCAGCGACTTCGAGCAGGTCAACCGGATGGCTGCACAGGTGCTGGAGCAAGCGGGGGTTCCTGATTTGCTGATCAATAATGCTGGCGCGGCGCATCCTGGATACGTGCAAGAGTTGCCCCTGGAAATCTACCACTGGATGATAGAAATCAACTATTACGGGGCGCTGCACGTCACCAAGGCATTCCTGCCCGGGATGATGGAGCGCCAGTCAGGGCATATTGTCAATGTGGTATCCACGGCAGGATTTGCCGGTATTTTCAGCTACACGGCATACTCCGCTTCGAAGTTCGCCCTGCGAGGCTTCAGCGAGTCCTTGCGAGCAGAGATGAAGCCATACTGCATCGCCGTATCACTGGTTTATCCCAGTGACACCGATACGCCAGCGTTAGTTTACGAAAGTCAGTATAATCCGGCCGAGCTGGTGGAAATGCTTTCGGCGATCAATTTTTCGCCCTACCCACCGGAGGTGGTAGCCGAGCGTATCATCAAGGGGATTGAAAAGAAAAAAGAAATCATCATCACCGATGCAGGCAACAAGGCTCTGTATGCCATTGTCCATTATTTGAACCTGGGATATCTATTCCAAGATATCTTACTCAACCGGGCGCTCAAGAAGCTCGGCAAACGCAAGAGCTGCCCGGAAAAAGCATCTTAAACCGGCAAGCGGCAAATATTTTCATAATTCAATATTTTTACGGACAGGAGTGCAATCATGGATATATTTGATAAGTGCTACAACTACACTGCGGCGCGGGATGTGATGGCAGCTGGCGTGTATCCCTATTTCATTCCAATGACGGGCAACGAGGGGACGGAGGCAGTCCTGCACGGTCACCGGCTGATCATGTGCGGCTCGAACAATTACCTGGGGCTGACCACCCATCCGAAGGTACGCCAGGCAGCTATCCAGGCGGTGGAGAAATTTGGCACGAGCTGTACGGGGTCGCGCTTTTTGAACGGCACGTTGGAGATGCACGAGCAGCTCGAGCGCGAGCTGGCCGAATTTGTGGGCAAAGAAGCGGCACTGGTCTTCTCTACTGGAATGCAGGTCAACCTGGGCACGATCAGCACGCTGACCGGGCGAGACGATGTCGTTTTGCTGGATAAGGACGACCACGCCAGCATTGTGGATGGAGCCCGGCTGGGGTGGGGAGAAACGCGCCGCTTCCGGCACAACGACCCGGAAAATCTGGAGCGATTGCTGCGCGCTGTGCCGGAGCAGAAAGGCAGGCTGGTGGTCGTGGACGGGCTTTTCAGCATGGGCGGCGATATCGCCAGGCTGCCGGAGCTGGTTAAAGTATGCAAGCAGTATGGGGCGCGGCTGATGGTAGACGATGCGCATTCTCTGGGCGTGCTGGGTGGAGGGCGTGGGACCGCGGCGCACTTCGGACTGACCGATGAGGTCGACCTGATCATGGGAACCTTCAGCAAGTCCTTCGCTTCGCTGGGCGGCTTTATCGCCGGAGACGAAACGGTGATCCATTACATAAAACATACCGCACGCTCAATGATCTTCAGCGCCAGCATCCCGCCATCGAACACGGCGGCAGCGCTGGCCGCGCTGGATGTGATGCGCACCGAGCCGGAGCGGGTGAGGCGTCTGAGCCAGATTGCCGAGAAAATGCGCTCTGCCTACCAGCAGATGGGATTCAATACCGGGCCATCCGAGTCGCCCATTATCCCGATCATTATCGGGGATGATATGCGCACCTTCCAAAGCTGGAAGATGCTCTTTGACGCCGGGGTGTTCGTCAATGCAGTCATCTCGCCGGCCGTACCGCCCGGCCACCAGCTGCTGCGCACCAGCTACATGGCAACGCACACAGACGAACAGCTGGGGCGCGTGCTGGAGACTTTCGAGACGATTGGGAAGCAGCTGGGGTTGATATAACCGATGGTGCGATGGGATTGGCAGATCCGGGTTGACCCGGGAGAGTACAGCAAACAAATGGGGGTGGAGCTGGCCCGCCTGCGGCAAAAAGCGGGATGGGAGGAGATGCTGGGCGAAGCGGCTGCCGAGCTGGAACGCGTCATGCGACCCGCGGTGTGCTGGGAGCGCTACCCAGTGCAAGAAATTCGGCATGGACGGGTGATGCTGGAAAACGGACTGCGCCTGGGCAAAGGTTTCACCACGGAGAAGGTGATGGGGGGAGCAGACACTCTGATTGTGGCGGTGCTGACGCTGGGCGACGGGCCAGATCGGGCGGTGCAGAATGCTCAACAGCAGGGAGCGTATCTCAAGGCGATGCTGCTGCATGACCTGGCAGCCACGGTTGTCGAGACACTGCGGCAACAGTTCTGCCACCAACTAGAAATCGAAGCCCGCCAGGCCGGCAGGTATACCAGCGCGACACTCTCCCCGGGGGAATCAAGCTGGCCAATTGAGGAACAGGCGGTCATTTTTTCACTGGTGGATGCCGGGCAGATCGGGGTAACATTAACCGAATCGCTGGTGATGGTGCCGGTCAAGTCGCTATCCCTGGTGATAGGCGAGGGGCAGCAAGAAATGGGGGAGGGCGATGCGGAACCCTGCGGCTACTGCACAATCCAGGAGCGCTGCCGATACCGGCAGCTGCGCGTCACACCTGCTTGATTCGCTGGGCTTCTCATCCTTCCTTCAGGTTGACCCCGTTCCCGAATGGTAGAATCTCAACTTATGCCAAAACGCGCAATCAAGCAAACCCTTTCTTTAGCGCTGGTCATCCTGCTGGGGATGTTCTTGCTGGCGAGCAGTACGCTGACGCCGGGAGACCAGACCGAGAAGGTGCGCGCCTTCACCCGCGACAAAGAATTTGATTTCACCAACTGGGTGTGGAATGCCATGCAGGTCAAGCTGGCACAGCGGACGATCTCGGCCGAGCGCTACCTGACCGAAGAGGAACGCCACAACCTGGTGGTGGATTTCCTTAAAGTGGTGTTGGAAATCCAGATCAAGGAAGGGCAGCTTAACGAGATCTATGCGGACCCCAATATCGCCGACCCGCAGGCCGCTTCGGCGGAGCTGCGCGCCGAACTGGAAGCCCTGCACGAGAAGAGGAACCAGGCTGCCCCTACGGCCGAGGCGATCCTGGAGAGCCAGATCAGCCAGGTGGCAGAGGAGATGGGGTTGGCGTACGGCGGGCAGGCTATCCCGCCGGTGCTGTATCACAGCACGCCGCTGCCCTGGGCACTGATCGTCAGCCCGCGGGATGCCATCCGGCAGGAGGAGGATATCAACCTGGTGCCTGACCTGACGGTGGACGAGCACGCCGCCCTGGAAGAACAGGTGGACGAGAAACTGGATGTTTCTT
>JBFYSP010000041.1:0-3311 GCA_041301395.1 Anaerolineae bacterium | reverse complement strand
ACTCGATTGCTAATCCCTCGCAAAGTGTGGTCGCGATCCCTTCTGGAGTCCATTACGCCATGGAGGCTTTCCGCGGAGGATTCCTGGTCACCGATGGGCACCACAACCGGGTCCTATGGGTCAACTTAAATGGACAGATCAGCGAGTTGATGGCGTTCGGCAACATCGTTCCAACAGGATTAGAAACCAGGGGCAATCGTATCTTCATGGCCGAAGCCGGCCCGAACCCCCATTTGCCTCCGGATGGCAGGGTGGTCATGTTTACGCCAGAATCATCCAGCGCCACACCAGTGGCCTCCGGCGCTCCCTTGCTGGTGGATGTCGAATATGGTCTGGGCAACAAGATGTATGCACTGGCGCAAGGAATCTTTCCAGTGGGCGCCGATGACGGCTCGCCGGCACTGCCAAACACCGGCTCACTGGTAGAGGTCAACGAGGATGGCAGTGTCACAGTCCTTGCCAGTGCTCTGGACCGCCCCACCTCGCTCGAGTTTATCGGGAACAGCGCCTATATCGTCACCCTGACCGGCGAAGTCTGGAAGATTGACGACGTATCCGATCCACCCTTCGGCGTTTCACCTTGAACTACTGGGCGCCAATCGATTGCCGCTCAGCGTCGTTGCGATGAAGACAGGAACCACAGATGGACACTGATTGACACAGATACAAAAATAATTATCTGCGTTAGTCTGTGTCCATCTGCGGTTAATAGAACAGAATTCTTGCTCCACTGCTAGGCTGAAACCGTTTTCTCCGAGCAAAATATTGCTAAAGATCATTCTCAAATCGCATGAATTTGATTATAATTATCCCCAATAAACCGATCAAAGTGTTTCTCTGGCTGCTTTCTTGATCGTCCGCAAGCATCCCACTCATCATCCAGCTCCATGTACCCTTAAGATAGCAGCCCGATAGTCCGAGGCGGGATATCCAGGTTGCACTCCTCGCATAGAAACTCGGGTATGCCTTGTATCGGTAAAATGGTGGACATTGATGGAATTACTGGAAAGCTAAAAATAAGAAGAGCACCGCAGTTAAGATACCGATGAGGGCGATAAGAGCTCCCAGACAACCCTGCCCATCTTGGGTCTCGCTTCTCCTTCCGGTGAGGATGAAGATCAAGCCCACCGACAGGCCGGCGCCCAGGCAAAACCAGCCCAGCCCATAATACAAGAGCTGTAAATTGCTCACCGGGCATTTCCCTGGCAGAGAGACTGCTTGCCGTCCTGCTGGATGTCCATACCTGGAGTTTAGCATGAATTCAGCTATCCTTTGATCCATAACTTGATCATGCACACAGCTATATTTTTTTGCTATAATTGGAGTAAGGATGGACGATTTACAATCACCCGGCGCCAGGGGGCTGCACAGGGGCGAGGCTTGCCAATTACCATGGATATTCTGAATATGGAGGCAGAAAGTGAAAAAACTTGCGCGCATGATCATCATCCTGGCAATCGTCAGCTGGATCGCGGCTGCCTTACCACCCAATCAGCCGGCGCTTGGGGCACAAGAAGGCGCATCCGCAGACCGAGTGCTGGTGCAGCCCGGCTGGACGACCTACCGCAACCCGGAAACGGGACTGCTGCGCTACCTGGGATTACCCAAGGGTGAAGGGGTACCCCCCAGCGCAGCGCTGGAGGCGGGCAGCACACCTGAATCTGCCGCCCGCGACTTCCTGCAGCGCTACGGCGATCTGTTTGGCGTGCAGGACCCGCAAGCCGACCTGACTGTGATGAAGACCAGCAGCCTGCCGGGCGATGGCGTCGGGGCTGCAGCACGTTCCTTTGTACGCTTCCAGCAGTTGTATCAAGGCATCCCGGTATTGGGCGGCGAGCTGATCGTCCAGCTGGACGGGCAAGATGCGGTCACTTCCGCCAGCGGCGAGATCCTGCCGGTGGGCGAGCTGGATACCGCCCCACAGGTGGCTGCCGGCCGCGCCGAGCAAATCGCGCTGGAGAAGGTGGCCAAGGATTACGGCCTGGAGCCGGCCACGCTAACCGCCAGCCCGGCGGAGCTGTGGATTTACAACCCGCTGATGCTGGGCGGCCCCGGCCTGCGCGCAGATCGCCTGACCTGGCGCATCGAAGTCACCCCGCTGGAGCTGGCTCCCATTCGCGAGCTGGTGCTGGTGGATGCCGCCCTGGGCAACATAGCCCTGAACTTCAACCAGGTGGAAACCAGCCGCAACCGTACGACTTATACAGCCAATAACACCAACACGCTGCCAGGAACTTTCGTGTGCAGCGAAGGCGATCCTTCGTGCAGTGCCGGCGATGCGCATGCCCAGGCAGCGCATATCTTCGCTGGGGCAACCTATGACTTCTACTGGGCACAGCACGGGCGCGACAGCTTCGACAACCTTGGAGGGACGCTCATTTCCACCGTCCACTACGGCACCGCGTACCAGAATGCCTTCTGGAACGGGACGCAAATGGTATATGGCGACGCTCACGGTTACGCGCTGGCGGATGACGTGGTGGCTCACGAGCTGACCCACGGCGTGACCGACCGTGAATCGCTGCTGTTCTACTTCTACCAATCCGGGGCGATTAACGAATCCTTTTCCGATATATGGGGCGAGCTGGTTGACCTGTACCAGGCCACCGGCAACGACGCCGGCGATACGCGCTGGGATATCGGCGAGGACGTCTCCGGGCTGGGCACGCTGCGCAACATGATGAACCCCACCTTGTTTGGCGACCCCGACAAGATGAGCAGCAACCTGTACTACTGCCAACAATCCACCCTGGGCGGGGGCGGCGATAACGGCGGCGTGCACTACAACAGCGGTGTTGGCAACCATGCCGCCGCCCTGATGGTGGATGGCGGCAGCTTCAACGGGGTCACGGTTACCGGGCTGGGCTACGTGAAGGTAGCCAAGATTTACTATGAAGCCCAAACCAACCTGCTGACTTCGGCCGCCGACTACGGAGATCTATACGCAGCCCTGCAGCAGGCCTGCACCAACCTGGGCTACAGCGGCGCCGATTGCCAGGAAGTGAAAGACGCCCTGGACGCGGTGGAGATGAACACCCAGCCCGCAAACTGCGCTGCGACGCACGCCCCGGTATGCGACAGCGGTACGCCGACCGACCTGTTCTTCGACAACATCGAGTCTGGCGGCGGCAATTGGACTGCCGGCAGCCTGGCGGGAACCCTGTATTGGTTCGTGCCGCAGACTTCCGCCCCCGCAAACCTGCTGCCCGATCCCTATGCCACCAGTGGTACGGGCAACATCTGGGGCTTTGACCAGGGCTCGCCGGTGGGCGGCACTTCCAACACCTTCCTGGCGATGAACAGCAGTGTCA
>JBFYSP010000027.1:0-25056 GCA_041301395.1 Anaerolineae bacterium | reverse complement strand
GCTCGAATTCCAGATCGCTGCCGCACACGGGCACACCCTCCAGCAAGGCCAGAACGGCCGGCGCAGGCAGCGGCAGCGGTCCGTGGGCAGAGCGCGTAAAGCCGCTTCCCAGAGGCAGCGGAGAGGCGAAAACCTTCTCGATGTGCAACAGGCGCAGCCCGATCAAGGTGCCGACGATGTCGACGATTGTGTCCAGCCCGCCCAGCTCGTGCAAGTGCACCGACTCGAGGGGTTGGACGTGAATTCCAGCTTCCACCTCGCCCAGCCGGTGGCAGATCGCTGCAGCCTGGGTCCGCACCTCTTTTGGCAGCTTGCTGGCTGCCAGAATTTTCAAAATTTGGGGCAGGGTGCGTTCGGTAGTTTCATCTTCTACCAGGACATCGACTTTGACTGCCTTGAGCCCGTTCTTTAGAACGATCCGGCTGTGGATTTGAAAGCCAGGCAGGTGCAACGCTTGCAGCTCGCGGCGTAAATCGGCTTCCGGCGCGCCGGCATCCAGCAGAGCACCCAGGATCATGTCACCGCTGGCGCCGGCAAGGCAGTCAAAATAAGCGATGCGTGTCATTTCAGGGATATCAAACGCCAGGGCGGCTCAGGCGGCTCAAGATGGCGTGTGCCACCTGGCCCGCGCCGAAGCCGTTATCGATATTGACTACCGCCACGCCTGGTGCGCATGAGCTGAGCATGGCTAATAAAGCGGCCAGTCCGTTAAAGCTGGCGCCGTACCCAATGCTGGTAGGCACCCCAATAACCGGACAGGAGACCAGGCCGGCGACCACGCTGGTCAGGGCGCCTTCCATGCCTGCAATCGAGATGATTACGTCTGCTTCCAGCAGCATTTGATGCTTATCCAGCAGACGGTGCAGCCCGGCAACGCCAACGTCGTAGGCGCGCTGCACCCGGCTGCCAAAGAATTCCAGCGTCTGGGCGGCTTCCTCCGCCACGGGTAGGTCGGATGAGCCGGCGCAGATTACAGCCGCATAGGGTTGGGAAGGCGAGACGGGCGGCAGCTCCTGGCGCTGCAGAGTCACCAGCCTTGAGACGGAATCGTAATGGGCCTGCGGTAAGCGCGCCTGGATTTCAACCGCCATTTCTGCGCTGACACGCGTGCCCATCACCCGATCATGGTGCTGCCACAATCTTTCCAGGATGGCTGCCGTCTGCTCAGGGCTTTTACTCTGGCAGAATACAACCTCCGGCAGACCGGTGCGCAGGGCGCGATGCAGGTCGATGCGGGCGAAACCCAGATCCTCGTAAGGCAGCATGCGCAGGCTTTCCATCGCCTGCTCGATATCCACGCTGCCGGCCTGGACGTCAGCCAGTAGTAGTCGAAGTTTCTCTGGATCCATAGTGATGGGTCAATACTTCGTTCAAGCTGCCGGAGCGGAAGCCGGCCAGGTCTAAGGTCACATACTGGTAGCCGGCGGCCTGGATGGCTTGCAGAATCTCTTCTCGGCGGTTAAGGATGAGCGGAAAATCTTGCAGTTCCACTTCGATGCGAGCGACGCGGTCGTGGTGGCGGACGCGCAACTGCCGGAAACCAAGCCGGTGCAGGCTCTGCTCGGCTTTCTCTACCTGGGTCAACATCTCCAGATCAATCATCGTACCGTACGGGATGCGGGATGACAGACAGGCGGCGGCCGGTTTATCCCAGTTGGGAAGCTCAAGCTGGCGAGCCAGCTGGCGTATCTCGTTCTTGGTCATACCGGCTTCCATCAACGGGCTACGGATGCCCCATTCACGCGCCGCCTGACGCCCTGGGCGGTGATCGTGGACGTCATCGGCGTTGGTTCCATCTACAACCACAGGGTACCCGAGCTGTTGAGCATGGCGCACGAGCTCGTCATAAACTTCGGCTTTGCAAAAGTAGCAGCGTTGAGGCGTATTCTCCAGGTAGCGCGGGTCGTCTGTTTCGTGGCTGTCTACCAGCACATGCCGGGCGCCAATCTGCCGGGCGATCGCTTCAGCTTCGACCAGCTCATCGGCGGCCAGGCTGGCTGAAACGGCGGTGATGCCGATGGCGCCGTCTCCCAGCACATCACAGGCAACTTTCAGGAGCAGGCTGCTGTCTGTCCCGCCCGAATAGGCGACTGCCACGCGCTCCATCGAGCGCAGAATATTCTGTAAACGGGTAAGCTTCTCTGAGATCATGATCCTCTATCTGAAACCGTCAGGATTCGGTTGCGCCATCCGAAACCGTTAATCGAAGCATGGGCGACGCAGCAAGTTATTATAACCAAAAATCTTGCTTCCGCTGATCCAGGCGGTGCAGGCCGGCAGTAAGCGCCAGCTCCAAAGCTAGCTCGTACTCTCGGTCGTGGAGGGATCGGTTGAGCTTAGGGTACTGGCGTGCATTGAAAGCAGGACGGTATTGGTCCATCAGGTTGAGATAAGTTTCTCGAGAAATTTCATCCGCCAGGAAATGCACGACCTGATCGGTACCGGCCAGGCCGTACGGCAGCACCAGGTGACGCACCAGCAGGCCTCGCCGGGCCAGGCCGGTCTCATCGATCTGTAAGTCACCCACCTGGCGGTGCATCTCGCGGACTGCAGCCCGGTTTATCTCGGGATAATGGGGCACTTTCGAATAGTAGCGGGCGATTTGATCGCTGGCATACTTCATGTCGGGCATGTAAATATCGATCACGCCGTCTAGTAGTTTCAACATCTCCAGAGAATCGTAGCCGCCGGTATTGTAAACCAGCGGCAGGCGCAGTCCGGCCTGGGAGGCCAGCAATACGGCCGCCAGGATTTGAGGTATCACATGGGTTGGTGTGACCAGGTTGATGTTGTGGCAGCCGAGCGCTTGCAGCTCCAGCATGATGGCCGCCAGCTCTTGCGTTTGGATTTCAGAGCCGGCTTGCGACTGGCTGATATCATGGTTCTGGCAGTACTGGCAGCGCAAGCTGCAGCCGGTAAAGAAAATTGTGCCCGAGCCGCGCCAGCCCCGCAGTGGATCTTCCTCCCCCCTGTGCGGGCCATAGTTGCTTACCCGGGCGAGTGCCCCGATCCGGCAGATACCCAGGCTGCCGGTCAGGCGGTTTTTCCGACAATTACGTGGGCAGACATCGCAGGCTTTCAGGTGTTCCAGCGCCTGTTCGGCCCTTTGGCGCAGCTCGTCCTCACTTAAATTCCCCAGGTAAGCAGGTACAAACTCGCCGGTTGCCATCGGATCAGGGAGCGATACTGGGATTCAAGTCGGCCATCAGCTCTTCCGGCCAGCGAATCGGCTGCCCGCTAGCCAGGTTGACGCACACACCCATGGCGTGGATCTCGCTCAACAAAGCGTTGTCACTCGCTCGCTGAATGGTGTAGATGCGCTTGGCGGTCGATCGGCGCACCTGGTACAGCCAGGTGGTTATTTCCAGCTCATCACGCAGCAAGGCTGGCTGCTTGTACTGCATATGGTTGCTGCGCAGGAAGATGGCAAAACCGGCCGCCTTCATGCGCTCCCAGGGCCAGCCGACCGCGCTGACATGGTTTGCACCGCACTCACTGGCATATTCGAGATACACAGCATTGTTGACGTGCTGCATCTGGTCGATATCCTGCCATTCCACCTTGCGCCGCCAGCGAAAAGCGCCCTCTGGAGGTGGAGGTGCTGCCGGATATGGCCGGCGAGCAGGGAAGGATTGCGGAACGCCTTCCGGGTAAAACGCAGCAGCCATTTGCTCAGGGATGCTCGTCGCTCTGCCGGTCTCGGTGCTGAGGTAGACCCAGTCGGTGTATGAACGGGCTACCAGTGTATCGCCATCGACCCGGCAGAACTCATACATCCGGCGGGAGCTGGCCCGCCGGAAATCGGCCACCCAGGTCTTCACCTCCAGGATGTCGTGCTGGCTAGCAGGCTGGAGATGTTCAATCTCCGTGGCAAAGATCAACCAGGATCCCTGGATTTCCCGGTATCGGGTTTCGTCATAGCCGGCGTCGGCGCTGGCATCGGTGGCCGTCTCTTGCATGAAGCGCAGGTAGTTGGCATTGTTCAAGTGTCCGTTGGCATCGCACTCGTAATGGCGGATGCGGAAGCGGCGGGAAAAAGTCCTAGGCATAGACCTCCGGGTTGGCGCAGTAAGGCAGGCGTTGGTCTTGCAGGCCTGCCAGCAGGTTTTGGCAGGCGCGTTCCGCCATGGCCCGGCGCGTGTTCCAGGTGGCCGAGCCGATGTGGGGAACGATCAGGCAGGCCGAAGGCGGCAGGCTGTAGAGGGGGTGGTCGGCTGGCAGCGGCTCGGGATCGGTCACATCCAGGGCGGCGCCGGCGATCCGCCCAGACTGCAGGGCGTGCAGTAGCGCTGAGGTATCGACTACCGGCCCTCGCGAAGTGTTGACCAGGATTGCCGAAGGCTTCATCTTTTTTAGAGCGCCTTCGTTGATCAGCCCGCGGGTCCCCGGGGTCAGGGGGGTGTGCAGGCTGACGAAATCACTGTCCGCCAGCAGCTCATCCAGGGGAATGCGGATTGCCCCGGTGAGCGCCTCGATCTCTTGCTGAGGCTCGGGATCCGTGTACAGGATGCGCATCCCGAAAGCATGCGCGCGCCGGGCGACAGCTTTACCGATCTTGCCCATGCCTACGATCCCGAGGTAGGCTCCGGCCAGGTCGGCGCCTAACCAGCCGGTCGGCGACCAGGTTAGCCAGCGGCCCTGGTGTGCATCTCTGCTGGCTTCGAAAAGGCGGCGGGCAGCGGCCAGCAGCAGCGCCATCGCCAGGTCGGCCGTACCGTCGGTCAGCACCCCGGGCGTGTTGCCCACCGGGATGCCGCGCCGGCTGCAGGCCTGCAGGTCGATATTATCCACGCCCACCGCCATGTTACTGACCACCCGCAGGCGCGGCGCACGTGCCAACAAATTATCATCGACGCGCACGGTGAGCAGGGTGAGCAGCCCATCGGCTTCCGGGAGGTGAAGTTCCAACTCGGGAGACAGGCGGTCAGTTTCCGGCGGGCCAGTGATCACCCGGCAGCGTTGTTCGAGCGCCGAAAGCCAGCCTTCCGGCAAAGCATGGGTAACCAGAACAAGGGGGAGTTGGCTCATAGGGAGAATACCATGGTCAGATCATTTACATTGGTCATCGTCGGTCCGGTGATGATCAGGTCGCCTAAAGTCTGGAAGAAATGGTAGGCGTCATTATTCTTCAAGAAAACAACCGGATCCAGGCCCAGGGATGTAGCCCGGTGCAGGGTACTGCCGGAGACTACTGCGCCCGCTGCATCGGTCGGTCCATCCCCGCCATCGGTCGCCAGGCTTATCAGCACAAGATCCTCCAACCCGGCCAGGTCGCAGACGGCGCTCAGGGCCAGCTCCTGATTGCGGCCGCCTTTCCCGCTGCCGGTCAGGGTGACTGTCGTCTCACCGCCGGCCACCAGGCAGGCCGGAGGCGGCAGGGGCTGGCCGCTCTCGATCATCTCGCGCCCCAGGCTGGCCAGGACGCGCCCCACCTGGCGCGCTTCTCCCTGGAGGGATGTCGTGAGCAGCAGCGTGTTGAACCCCTCCAGGCGTGCCTGGGCTGCTGCGGCTTCGGCGGCCAGGCGGTTGCTGCCAATGATGACATTTTGGACGCGATCAAACAGGGGATCACCAGGCTTGGGTGTCTCGGGGACCAGGCCGTCTAACCCGAGCTGCAGGTGTTTGGTAATGCCAGTGGGCACCTGCGCCAGCAGATCATAGCGCTCCAGGATTTGCCAGGCCTGATAATATGTTGTCGGGTCGGCGACCGTGGCGCCGGAGGCAATCACATCCAACGGGTCACCCACGACGTCGGACAGCACCAGGGTGACGATCCTGGCCGGCTGTGCCCGGCGCGCCAGGCCGCCACCCTTGAGATTTTCCAGGTGCTTGCGCAGCGAATTGATCTCCTGGATGGCCGCACCACTGGCCAGCAGGGCGGCTGTCATCGCCTGCAGGTCGCCTAGTCCCAATCCGGGTACCGGCGAAACCAGCAGAGCCGAACCTCCTCCCGAGATCAGGCAAATCACCAGGTCATCCGCCTGGCCATCCTGCAGAAGTTTGCCCAGATCGTCGGCAGCTTGAACGCCGCGCGCATCCGGGATCGGATGACCGGCTTCGACAAGCTGAATCCGGCTGCATCCCGGTTCGCGGTAACCTTCTTTCACGATGACTAACCCATCGGTCAGGTCGTTGCCCAGGAAATCCTCGGTCGCGGCTGCCATGGGGGCGCCGGCTTTCCCTGCGCCAATCACGCGGATTCGCCGGAAATGACTCAGGGGATAGCGCACTCCCGCCACGACCAGGTCACTGCCATCCCGCTGCAGGTAGCGTCGCACGGCCGAGCCGGGTTCGACCGCCGCCAAGGCTGCCGCCAGGATGCGACCGATCCGATCGCCATGCTTGCAGGTACTTAGGGTCTCAGTTTGGAAGCGAGTTGATTCCATCGGTGGAAGTTTCGGGAGCTTCTTGTGGTGTCGCGTCGATAATATGAATGGTTTGTTTCATCCGGTTTCGATAACCAATCGCAGAACTGAGGTGGGCGCCGAATAGCACAATCCAGGCGTTTAAGTAAAAGAAAACGACCAGACCCAATGTTGTGCCCAGCGACCCGTAGATAATTTTATTACTGGCCAGCTCGCTGTTCAGGTACCATATGTAAACGCGTGAGGCAACCAAAGTCGCCAGGATTGAAAATGTTGCTCCTAAGAAGGCTTCACGCCAGCGGACTTTCGCCTTGGGAACCCAACGGTAAAGGCCGGCAAATGCAAAGAATAATAATGCAAACGAGATACTGTTAATGGTGAAATCTGTCAGCCAGCTTTTTACATAACTCAGGTCCCTCTGGATTGGAAAATCGATCTGAGCAATCAGGCTAACGATGGTTGTCGCAACAATCCAGAGAAACTGACTTAAGGCAATCACTACCACCATGATAATTGCCATCAACCGGCCTTGGAGCACACTTACCCTGCTGGCATCCGGCCAGGCGCGGCTGATGTTGCGAGCCAGGGAAGTGAAGACGCCTGTCGCCGCCCATACCAGGCCAATCAGGCCGATCAGGCCGGTAATACCGCTGGACGAGGCCAAATCTTCCAGGATAGCTTCCAACTGCCCGACCGGAATTTCAAAGAGGCTGCCGATGAAATTAATTATTTGGTCGACAGCTGCATTGCTGCTCAGCCATAAGCTGCCCATGGATATCAGCAGCAAGAGGAAAGGAAAAAGCGAAAAGAGGGCGTAATAGGCGATGCCGCCGGCGGCTTCCGGAGCATATGCCAGGCCGAACGTCTCACCGGCTCGGCGGATAACCCCCGGAACGCCGGCCAGGTGTTCGTCCAGCCATTCATAAGATCGCTCGCCTTTTTCCTGGATTGCTTTCAGATCCATGTCACTCTGCCGGGCGGATGACTTCGGGAACGTCGTTCTCCGGGCTGTTTACCAGGCGAGAAATCGGATAAGCCAGCATGGCTTCTGCCGAAAATGGCGCCAGCAAAGGTTGCAGGGCAGCCGGGTCCGCTTCTTGTGGCGATAACCAGGCCTGGTAGGCGCTTTCGGGGAGGATGACTGGCATGCGGTTGTGAATTGGCTGCATCAGTTCGTTGGGTTCTGTGGTGATGATCGTACACGAAAGGATTTTTGAGCCGTCGGGAGAGTCCCATCTCTCCCACAAACCTGCCAGGGCAAACGGCCTCTCGGATTTCAGGCGAATGTACATCGGGGTTTTCGATTTTGAACCGGCATCCTGGCGCCATTCGAAGAAACCGTCCGCCAGGATCAGGCAGCGCCGGCGCCGGAAGGCTGACCTGAAGGAAGGTTTTTCCTGCAGAGTCTCGGCGCGGGCATTGATCATTTTATTGCCAATCGACGGGTCTTTCGCCCAGGAGGGGACCAGCCCCCAGTTGAAGAAATCCAGCCGGTTTTTTCCATCATTAGGGACCACGGCAACCGGTTGTGTGGGGGCTATGTTATAGCGTGGGGTGATTCCGTTTGGGATGCTCAGCCAGGGAAAACTCTCTTGTAGCTGCCCGGGATCGGTCGTGAGGGTGAACCTTCCGCACATATTTGCAATCTCCTGACCGGCAGTTGCGGGCAGATGCCAGGAAATGCGTCATTCTACTGCCGATCAGATCGATTTTATCATCATCCACCCGGGTATCAGGGTACGATTCCACTCTTTGCCAGGTCTTCTCCCAGGATGAGCTCGACCGCATACGGACTGTTCGGATCGAAGCGGCTGTACACCCGGTTGGGATTGATTTGCAGGGTCTCGATCAGGTACTTCATCAGGTAAGGATTGCCGGTATGATCGATCACGGTAGTGGTGAAGGTGGATTCGGTACTCTCGGAGACCTGAGCCACATTGACACCCTGACTGCGCAGATAGTCACCCGTTCGCCCGGCGAGCCCGGGCAGTGAGCTGCCATTTGAGATTCCCAGGGTTGCGGCTTCGCTGGCCATTTGTGTGGTCAGGTCGCCGGCAGTGACCGGGCCCTGGCTGCTGCCGGTATTAAAGACCTGGTCAACCAGCATCTGGATCTTATCCGGTAGAGGCACCAGAATGCTCAGGTCGTCGGGAGAAAAGCCAAACAGGACATACTCTTTGCCAATTACACCGCGCTGGATATTGTCGTCGGTGACCTGCTGAGCCAAAAGTGCCAGGCGGATGACCTCATCTAAAGACAGGTTGGTACGAATACCGGCCGACAGCTCCTGGTATATCTCGGGAGCCTTTCGGATCAGGGTAGGCAGCATCTCGGCGCTGAATACTTTTTCTCGGATGCCCAATAATACTTGCTGCTGGCGTTGGGCGCGATCGAAGTCGCCGCCCTCCGTGTAGCGGGCTCGTGCATAGGCCAGGGCCCAGGGACCGGTTAGAATGTGCTCGCCGGGACGCAGTTTCTTGATGGTTTTCGCACCATCCCCCAGTTTATCGATCGTGATTTTTTCCGGCACTACCACTCGCACGCCGCCGAGCTCATCGATGAAGTCTTCGAAAGCCTGGAAGTCGATCTGGGCATAATAGTTGATGGGTATCCCCAGGAACTCTTCCACCGTCTGGATGGCCAGCCCTGGCCCGCCCCCTGGGAGCTTATAGGCATCCCCCAGGTAGTAAGCGGTATTGATTTTCCCATGTTCGAAACCGGGTATGGCGACCCACATGTCACGCGGTATGGACAGCACGCCAGCGGTCTTCGTCAGTGGATCAAGGGTGAGCAGCATCATAGAGTCACTGCGGGAATATTTCTCGCCGGCGTCCCAATCGCGATAATCCAACCCTACCAGCAGCACGGTGACACGACCGGCGCCATCCCAGGGCAGCGCTGCGGGGATGGCTTGCTCAATCGCATCCTCTGCCGGCGCTGTGGATATAATTCCTCCTTCTGTGCCAACGGTTGGTGTTTCGGTAAGCTGGCTGGGGAAGAAGGACTGGATGCCCAGTGGACCTGCGGAAGCAAGGCCCCGGGCAAAGGAATATGCCAGTACGCCGGACAGGACAATGAAGATTGCCACCAGTAGAATGGCTGCCGTGCGAACCCCTTTGGATTGAAATAAAGACTTTGATTTGACCATGATTTGTTTTGTACTCTGATCAAGCTCAGGGAGTCGGAACAGGAACAGTGTCTGTTGGGGCCGGTGTGGCTGTAGGCGGAACCGGCGTGCCCGTGGGTGGTATGGGCGTCTCTGTGTCGACCGGGGGAATGAACGTCGCGGTGGGAGTATCGCTGGGCAACAGGATGCCTGTTGGAGTCAGGGTAGCTGTTGTCGTGTAGACCAAAGTGAAGGTTGGGGTCAGGGTGAAAGCGGCCGTTGGAGGTGTGCAATTCACTGTGGCGGTAGCAAACACTGGCTGCAGTGCGGCATCATTGCGGATGTTCATCGCCAGTTGGTACTGTGCTACGGCTTCGCACCATTTACCGTCGTTGGCTAATTGGTCGCCATACTGGATCAGGGCACCACGATAGCGCTCCATAGCGGTCCAACCAGAAGAATCGTGCAGTCCAGGCGCTGCGGCTGCCACCTGGCTGAAAAAGTATACAGCCTGTTCGGGGAAAACTTCCCAGAAACTGGTCCCAATCATATAAAGGCGAGCCCAGGTGCGGATGTTAACCGCCTCAATATCCAGCGGGCCGAGACGTTCAGCCAGGCTCAGGTCAAATACCCCACCCTGCAAATTTCCTTGCTGCAGGATTTTTTCAACGCCGCGATAGCGGAAGGCTGCATACAGCATCCCATCCACCCGGGCAGACTGGTAACTCAGGTCTGCCTGGCGTAGGGACGCAATGGTATCAATGGCCTGACTCCAGGCGCTGGTATTGAACAGGGATACTGCGTTGGAAAATAGATCCTGGATGGGTCTGGTATCGAACGTCGGAGTAGGGACTACCGTGGGGGGAAGCGAGGTCGGCGTTGATGTGGCATACAGGATGCTCATCGCTTCCGCCAGGTTGTCGACCGCACCCGGGTGGCCGGGATTGTGTGAAAGGACGTATTCGAATCGCTGACGAGCCATCGCAAAACGGCCTTCGGCCAGGTCCTGCAAGCCGAGCTGGTACTGCTCTTCCAGCGATTGCGTAGATTGGACCGAGATTGCTGCCTGCCTGGTCTGGGAACCATTCAAGTATCCGGCGATAGCCCCCGCTGTGATGGCGATTGCCAGCAGGATCAGGACCAGCAGTACGATCAACCAGATGGGCATTCCTGCCCGCTTCTTCCGAGTTGATTTCGATCCGCTGGTTGGGGATGTTGGTCCACCTGCCGGTAGATTTACCTGCGGGCCATGCTGCACCCGTACAGGTTGGGTGTCACCCGGCTTCAGTCCAGGTTGAGTTTGTGGGTTTTCAAGGGGATTGTCTTGCATGTTTTTATTGACGCTATGTTTTTGAGATTTGTTCCAGCCTGGTCTTCAAAAAAGAGCGCTTCACTGCTGAAGCGCTCTTTTTTCAAAGATTTCAGGCGCTTACTGCACCAGGTGAGCCTGCAGGGAGATTTCCACTCCGGCAAGTGCAACCGATACCGGGCAGCCCAACTTGGCGCCTTCCGCCAGCTCCATAAACTTTTCGTTGCTGATCCCCGGGACCTGTGCTTCGCAGAGCAGCTCAATGGTTAGAATGCGAGCCTTGCCATCCACGCGTCCCAGGTTCACCAGAGCGCTGACGCTGATCCGCTGCGGTGTATAACCTTCGCGAGTCAGACCAGAGCTGAGCGACATGGCAAAGCAGCCGGCATGGGCAGCGCCAAGCAGTTCTTCAGGATTTGTCCCGGCGGCTTCCTCAAAGCGAGAAGCCCAGGTATAAGGACCTTCAAAAGACCCAAATTTCATCTGGCCGCTGCCTTCTTTCAGGCTGCCTTCCCAGACGGCATGTGCTTTCCGAATTGCCATATTTACCAGTACTCCTTAAAGTCAATCTGAGAGTGAATACTCGAGGTCGTTATAATCTTCTTCTTCTTCGTCGCTCCCGGCATCCGCGCTCAATGGGGTGGACAAATCCCTTTGATTGGCCTCTTCCTCGGCAAAACGCCCGTGGACAAAGCCTGTTCCGGCCGGGATCAGCTTACCAATGATCACGTTTTCCTTAAGCCCGTAAAGAGGATCCTGGGTGGAGGCGATAGCAGCGCCGGCCAGGACCTTGATCGTGTGCTGGAAGGAGGATGCAGACAGGAATGAGTCGGTGCTCAAGGAAGCCTTGGTGATGCCCAGCAGAATTTCAACAAACTTGCCGGGGCGCTTGCTCATCGTGAGTAGCTGATCGTTGATGCGCTTGAGCTCCAGGTAATCTACCAGGTCTCCAGGCAGATAACCGGTATCACCAGGGCGAGTCACCTGCACCCGCGACATCATCTTGCGGATGATGACTTCGAAGTGTTTGTCATTGATGTTCTGGCCTTGCGAGCGATACACCTTCTGGACTTCGTTCAGCAGGTACATCTGGCATGCAATGCGGCCGCGGATACGCAGGATGCGGTGCGGGTTGAGCGAGCCTTCTGTCAGCGGCTGGCCGGCTTCGACACGATCCCCATCTTTCACCAGGATGCGTGCTGTGGATGGAATATCATATTCCTTCTCGTCGTGTGTTTCGTAGGCTACGACGACACGCGAGCTGCCCGAAGCGCCATTTCCGGAACTGGTTTCTACACGCACGCGACCGCCGGTCTGCGCGGTGATGGTGGCGACAGCTTCGTTGCCGGTCTCACTCGAGTAGGCGATCACATCCCCCTGGTTGACTTCATTGGCGTCTACGACAGCCACAGTCCAACCAGCAGGTAGATCGTATTCGTCCTGGATCATCTCGCTGTGCAGAATATGGGCAGTCCGCAGATCACTGTAGCGGTCCGACTGCATGACATGCACCGTGCCACTGATTTCTGTAACGACGGCTTCACCCTTGGGGATGCGACGGGCTTCGAATAGCTCTTCGACGCGCGGCAGACCGGTGGTAATATCGCCTCCGGCAGCGACGCCGCCTGTATGGAAGGTACGCAGGGTCAGCTGCGTGCCGGGCTCACCGATGGATTGGGCAGCCACGATGCCTACGGCCGACCCGATTTCCACCATCCTGCCACGTCCCAAGTCCAGGCCGTAGCAGCGTGCACAGATGCCGTGAGTCAGCTCACAGGTCAGCGGCGAGCGCACCTTGACTTCTTCAACGCCAGCCATGGTGATCAGACGGACGCGATGGTGGTCCAGGACGTCATCTCGTTCAGCCAGGATTTCCCCGGTAGCCGGATCGATGACTCGCTCTGAAAGCAGGCGGCCGTACAGCCGCGTACCCATTGCCTGGCCGGCAATATCATCGGCAAGGCGGATCACCAGGCATTCCTGGGTCTGGCAGTCATCATCATTGATGATGACATCCTGAGCAACATCTACCAGCCGGCGTGTCAGGTAACCGGCGTCGGCGGTGCGCAGGGCTGTATCTGCCAGACCTTTGCGGGCGCCGTGTGTTGAAATAAAGTACTCCAGAGCGTTTAGCCCTTCGCGGAAGTTCGACCGGATGGGCAGTGGGATGATGCGGCCCGAGGGGTCTGCCATCAAGCCGCGCATGCCTGCCAGCTGGGAGATAGGTCCAAAACCGCCCTTGGTAGCTCCAGAAATAGCCTGGGCCGCCAGGTTGCCATTCGGGTCCATCGCCTTTTTGACTTCATCGGCGACCAGGTTGGTCGTGCGCTGCCAGATTTCAATCGTGCGCTCGTTCATTTCCTGCTCGGTGAGCAGGCCGCGGCGGAAATCGCGGTTCACGACTTCAGCATCCGCCAGCGCCTGGTTGACGATGCCTTCCTTGGCAGCCGGGACGCTGATGTCCGAAACAGCCAGCGAATAGCCAGAGATGGTGGCATAGCGGAAACCGATATCTTTGATCGCATCGGCGATGTCTGGGGTCTGATCTTCGCCGCTGACTTCGTACAGGTCAGCGATCAAGTCCTTCAGGTCGCCTTTATCGAGCACCCGGTTAACGAAATGGATTTCTTTCGGCAGCACGCGGTTGAACAGAATACGGCCGATAGTCGTATTGATGATGCGATCCTGAGCCTCGGGAAGCCGATTGTGTTCGTCGTCGAACCAGGTATCTATCTTAAGCCGGATATTGGCATGGATGTGAACCTGTTTCAGATGGTAAGCCAGCTCGGCCTCATCCATATCAGCAAAGATGCGTCCATCGCCCATATGCTTTCCGGGATCGGACTTGGTCAGGTAGTAAACACCCAGCACCATGTCTTTGGATGGGCTGATGATCGGTTCGCCATCTGCGGGCTTGAGCAGGTTTTTAGAGGAGAGCATCAGCTGGCGCGCTTCCCAGACTGCCTTTTGGGAAAGAGGCACGTGTACCGCCATCTGGTCGCCATCGAAGTCGGCGTTGAAAGCGGTGGTCACCAACGGGTGGAGCTGGATGGCGCTGCCTTCGATCAGGATCGGCTCGAAGGCCTGGATGCCCAGGCGGTGCAGGGTGGGGGCACGGTTGAGTAAAACAGGGCGTTCCTTGATGACCTCTTCCAGAACTTCCCATACTTCGGGCCGGTTACGTTCTATGAAGCGCTTGGCGCCCTTGACATTGGCGGCGTAGTTGTGGGAAACCAGGCGGGAGATGACGAATGGTCGATACAGCTCGAGCGCCATCGATTTTGGCAGGCCGCATTGATAGAGCTTGAGCTTGGGGCCGACCACGATCACCGAACGGCCGGAGTAGTCGACACGCTTGCCCAACAGGTTGCGGCGGAAACGTCCCTTCTTGCCTTTCAGCATGTCGCTGAGGGATTTCAACTCGCGCCGTCCCCGGCGGGAGAGCGCTTTGCCGCGCTGCGAGTTATCGATCAGTGAGTCGACGGCTTCCTGGAGCATGCGCTTCTCGTTGCGCACGATCACGTCCGGCGCGCCAAGCTCCAGCAGACGCTTGAGGCGGTTGTTGCGGTTGATCACCCGGCGATATAGGTCGTTCAGGTCGGAGGTGGCAAACCGGCCGCCGTCCAGCTGCACCATCGGGCGCAGGTCGGGCGGAATGACTGGGAGCACCGTCAGCACCATCCACTCGGGGCGGTTCCCAGAGCGACGGAACGCTTCAACAACCTTCAGTCGCTTGGTCGCTTTGCGGCGTTTCTGCTTGCTGCGTGAAGTGCGTACTTCGTGCCACAGCTCTTCCGCCAGCTTATCAAGATCCATCCGCCGCAGGATGTCGTAGAAAGCTTCTGCGCCCATGTCGGCGCGGAAGACCTGCCCCCAGCGCGATTTAAGCTCGCGGTAGCGCGTCTCGCCCATGAAAGTCAATGGGCGCAGCTCCAGCAGCTCATCTCGCAGGCGGCCATTCTCATCGCGTACCGCGTCCGACTGGTCGTCCAACTGGTTCCGTAACTGTTCCATTTCCAGGTCGGCTGTGGCGCGCACTTTCTCAACATCCATGCGGACGTGCTCGAGATCGCGCTGTTTTTGATCTTTCAGCTCGCTCTCAAGGTCCTCCAGCCGCTGCTTGACAATAGCTTGCACCGCGGAAATGTGCTGAGTGGCAATGATTTCACCGGCAGCGACGATAATAACGTCGGTATCTGGAAAGTGGATTTCGGTACGAGTGGTGCTGCCAATTTGCTCTCGCAGGCTGGCTTCCGTCCGCTGGCCGGCTTTTATTATGGGATCGAGTTTTTCGGCGATCAAATCTTCGAAGGTATGCTCGATGCCTTCCCCACGTAGCTTCAGCTCTTTCAGATGACCATCGCGCCCGGCTTTGACTTCGGCAATCTTGGCGTTGATCTTGGCAGCCTGTTCGCGTTCGGTTACCGTGATCTTGTCCTCGAGGCGCTTCAACGCTTTTTGGCGCGACTCTTCATCAACATAGGTGACGACATACTGGGCAAAATATAGTACTCGATCCAGGTTGCGGCGGGAGATATCCAACAGCAAACCGAGATAGGAGGGGATGCGGCGGGTATACCAGACATGCGCCACGGGAGCTGCCAGCTCGATGTGCCCCATGCGTTCGCGGCGCACCGATGAGCGGGTTACTTCGACGCCGCATTTGTCACAGATGATGCCTTTGTAGCGAATATTGCGATATTTTCCACAGTAACACTGCCAGTCACGCGTTGGTCCGAAGATGGCTTCACAAAACAGGCCATCCTTCTCGGGTCGCAGGCGGCGGTAGTTAATGGTTTCGGGTTTCAGCACCTCGCCATAAGACCATGAGCGAATGGTCTCCGGAGATGCCAGGCTGATACGGAGCGATTTTAGTCCTTTTGTTTCCACTTACTGCCTCCTAAACCGGTTTGAATGCTCTGCGGCAGTTCGCTTTGGGTAGCAAATGACCGACATATTTCTCCCCACTTTACCTTGCGGGAAAGCGGGCTACCCAATTGAGAAATGTGTGGGTCTGTACGCAGAGACCGAGGTGTGTGCAAGAACAAATGTGCTATTTACAGAACAAATAAATACAAGCGCATGGGATTCTCCAGGCGCTTTGATTGGTGAGTCGATAAGTCTTACAATATCAGTGACTGGTTATTATATCGCCCCGTTATTCAATTGGTCAAGGGATTGTCACTAAGGTTAATAAAGATTTACTTTTTCTTTGCTTCCGCAAGGGGGTGTTGGATGGGGATGGACAGATAAAATACGCTTCCCTTTCCCAGCGTGCTCTCGACCCACACCTGACCATGGTGACGTTCAACGATGGATTTGACGATTGCCAATCCTAAACCCGTGGCGCGTGGCTCGCCCGATGCGGTAGAGGTGTGCGTTGGCACGCGATCGAACAGGCGGGTCAGATCCATGGGTGAGATGCCGATCCCATTGTCTTTGACAACGATAACGACTCGATCAGATCTTTCCTGGGCGCTTATGGATACGTTGCCCTCGTTGCGGTTGAATTTGATTGCATTATCGACCAGGTTGTAGACAGCCTGCTGTAGCAGTGCAGGATCGGCTTCGAGAACCGTCGTAGACTCTGCAGGTAGATCCAGGCTGACCTGGATTCTTTTTTGGGCCGCCTGGACTTTCAAGGCCGTCACGACCGGCTCGATTATCTCTTCTACGGAAACCTTTTCGAGTTTTAATCCTATTCCCGCACCCATGCGGTTAAGATCCAGCAGGTTGCCGACCAGGCGCGACATGACATCCACACTGGAAAGGATTTTTTGCACATAACCGATCTGCTGCTCATTGAGGGAGCCTACCATCTCGAGCATGGTGCTGTAACCGCGGATCAAAGAGAGCGGCGAGCGCAAGTCGTGACTGACGGTGGAGATAAAGTCGGATTTGAGGATATCCAGTTCCTTAAAGCGGGTAACATTCCGCAAGATGCAAACCCGGCCGACCCGTTGGCCTTCGGCCATCACGGGTGTTGCGGTGGCCAGATATACCTGGCGATCCGGCAAGGAAATCTCTACTGATTGGGTTTCATCACTGGTATTGCGCAGCATCTCGACCAGTTCTCTCTGTGTCAGGATACTATCGATGGGCTGGCCAATATCGGTATGGATTCCCAGGCCCAAGATTTGCCAGGCCGCCGGGTTGGCCAGCAGCAAGTGGTTGTGCTGATCGGTGACCAGGATCGGGTCCGGGCTGGAATCCAGGATGGCGGCCAGCCGCTGGCGCCCGACCTCAGAGCTTTGATACAACCGGGCATTGGCTGCTGCCAGGGCGGCCTGATTGCCCAGGGTGATCAAGAAACGTACTTCTTCATTGGTAAAGCGGTGTGATTGATCATAGGCCACCCAGAAGGCGCCGTAATACAGGTTTTCATGGCGCAGAGCGACAGCCAAGAGAGAGGCCGGACTGAGACTGTTGGAGGGCAGGTTGAACAGGCGCGGGCGGGTCAGGCTGCCTAGCACCAGCCGGTCTTGTTGGCGGGTGTAAGCCAGGATCTGTTCGTCCAGGGCGGCATACTGGCTCTCAGCCGGCCCGGCTGAAAAACAGGTGGTGCGAGAGGGAAGCTGGTTCAGATCCGGAAAGACCGAAGGCAACAGTACAACCCGGGCGGATGATGCTCCGGTGGCCAGGGCAGAATCCAGGATTGGCTGGACAGCAGCCGAGATTTCCAGACTGGAGGCCACACCCTGGCTTACGGCAAGCAGTCGGCTTTGTTCGTCCATGCGGGTCTTAAGGCTGACTCGCATCTGTTCAAATGACTGGCGTAATACTCCGAGCTCGTCGTCACCCTTGACAGCCAGAGATTGGTCCAGCTTGCCCTGCGAAATCAAGGCAGCTTCTTCGGAAAGTTTTTTCAGGGATGTCGTGACTGGGTTTAAGGTCAAATGCACGATCCCAACCCCAAGCACCGAGACCAGCAGGATCATGCCTAACAGAGGTAAGGCGATCTGCAGTGCCATTTTTTGGGTCAATTCAGCCGGCACCGTCAAAGCGACCGCCCAATCATATCCCTCAGCCGGCATATAGTAGACCAGTCGGCGGGTTCCATTCGGACTGGTGTCATCATAGAATCCGGCTTCAGCCCCGCTCATCCCGGTATACTCTTCCATCAAGACAGCCGGGTTGGAATGAATCAGGATACGGTGCTGGTCGTCCATTAAGATTCCCGTCCCGCCAGATTCTGCAAACGCTCCCAGCCCGGCTATCAGTGGCTGTGTGAAAGGATTGGTAGCCAGGACAGTACGTCCTACCAGGACGGCCACCACCTCGCCGGATTTGTCGAAGATGGGGTCCATAAAAGAAACCCGCGCAGATGTATCTCCTTCGGCTGGAGGAATGGTATATAACTGGCCTTCCAATCCTGCTGCAGCCAGAGGGAGCCCAAGCCTTTCCTCCAGGGGTTCATCAGCCAGTGAGTAGGATTTTTTCGGGTAGGAGGCGATTAACTTCCCATCGGGTGTGAGCAGGAAAAGCTGGCGGAAAAATGGCAGGTTGCGGAAATGATCTTCTAGGTATGCCTCAGCACTCGCGGCATCCTGGAGTGGCGGCTCGATTTCACCACCCATCTGGTCGATGATTTTTTGGCCGCTTTGCAGGAAATAGGGCACATTTTGGGCTGCCATCTGCGCCGCGCTGGCCATGCGCACCTCGATCATGGTATTGGCTGCCTTCCCGGCAATATACCAGGTGCCAGCCATCAAAGCCAACACCAGGATCAGGGCGAGCGGCAGCAAGCGATAGAGTATGCGAACTTGCAGGCTTTTTTCGGCTGGCGAGGCCTCGTAGGCACCCTGACCGCCCCATAATCTCGGCTGCATCACGGCAACCACCTGGGCAAAGGTGCCGGCGATCATTAACTCAATGGCAACCACCAGCGTTGCTTCACCGATATGGGAGAATGTGTAGTCCAGGCGGTTCGCCAGCGCCCCGGCCGATAGCAGAACCTGGTTGATGAAAAATAGCGCCGGGTAAATAAGCGCCATAATGGCTGTTGTGACGAAAGGCTGCGCCAGCAAGCGGAAGAAAGTGGTGCGGTAGCGCTGGTAAATCGCGTAACTGAAAAATACTGCTAGCCAGGCAAATTCGAGCGGTGTGAAGGGGGTGTGGGTATCAAATAGCGTGCGCAGCAGACCGGAAAATACGGCCAGGAGGATCGCAGGCGTTGGGCCGAGCAGCCCGGCAGCCAGCAGCCAGGGAACTGCCGACAACACCATTACAGCCCGACCCAGGGTGTCGACCGGCATGCCCGGCAGGGGCAATGTTCCTGCGGGAGGAATCCTGATTCCCAGGAACAGGGAGGTAACAGGCACGGCCAGTACCAATAACACCAGAATCAGCCGGGAACGGCGATTATAGGCTTTATCATAGGGTCGCAAGCGCAGCAAGAGATAGCCGATTGCAATTGCCTGGATAATCCAACCAATCCATCCGAGCAGGCTATCGGGCGCATTTATATAAGGCTTATCTGAGAATAGTGTCGCTAAGAAGCTCATAGGACCCCCAATATTATACTCATATATACCTCGTTCGTATAGACAATGAGGTAATTATACCCATTCTATGGTTTCCTGGCTAGCTTTGGATAAATCTGCGTAGACCCCGCGGCGATTTTCCGGCAGCAAACTGGCCAGTACGTACATGGCTTCGTCCGTCATCTGGCGCAGCTGCACTCGGCTGGCGCGCTGGTATTCCGGGCGGAACTTGAATGGCCGACCGAATCGGACCCTGGCACCTGGGCCACGCCAGGCAGCTGTGAAGCGCAGGGCAGGGAAGCCAATCGTGCCATCGATGGCTACCGGGATGACTGCAGCCTGACCGCGGCTTGCCAGGTAGGCGATGCCTTCCTTGCCTTCTTGGAGCTGCGGGCTGCGGGTGCCTTCAGGAGCGACCAGAACGATTTCGCCTGCACGCAAAACATCCATCACACCCTGGACGGCGCGGCGGTCGATCTCTTCACGCCGCACAGGGATGACCCCCCAAATTTTCGGGATGATGCCAACGACCGGGTAGTCATACACCTCGCGCTTCGCCAGCGGGACAATATAACGCGGCACCAGGTGCAGCACAACGATCGGATCGATCAAGGCGATATGGTTGATCATTAAGAGTGCCGGTCCGGATGCAGGGACGTTCTCAATACCTTCTACAGAATCCAGCTTGGCCAGCAAAGTAAAACCGATGGACTTCAGAAGAAAGCGTAAGAACCAGCGCCGTATTTCGTAATCGGTATGGTTATAGCCAGTAGGAAAAGGTGACTCCTTGACAACATGTTCGATAGTCATCGCGCGCTCCGTAATACCAGTATCTATACCTTATAAACACCTTGATATTCATTTGGTAACTGTCTGGCGAGGGTTTGCATAATAATTTGGGTGCCCTGGTGTACAGATTTGCGCCAGTCATCCTCGACAGGCAGCTGGAAGATTGGACCGATTGTGACGTTGATGCGAGTCCGGCGCAGGCGTTTCAAGTTGGCGTACACCTGTGGGTTGCGTGTGCCAGTGAATGTGATGGGTAATAACGGGACATTGGCCTTGACCGCCAGGTAAGCAGCCCCTTCTGTCCCTTCTTCAAGCTCGCCAGTCACACTTTCCCTGCCTTCCGGCGCCAGGGCGACCAGGCGACCTTCCGCCAGTGCCTGCTGAATAACCCGGATAGCCCGCCGGTCGGCCTGACCGCGATGGATCCAGATGACACCGTAGATATTCATGAGTGACCCGAGTACAGGGATCTCGTGGAGATCGATTTTTGACACGATTTCAGCCTGCACCGGCGAGATTGCCAGGCCAATAAAAGTATCGGCATCACCCAGGTGGTTGGATACAATCAGCAAAGGTCCGTGTGGAGGAACATTTTCGATACCGGAAACCCGGACGTCGGCAAACAGCCAGACGATCAGCCGGACGAGCCAGTTAAAGAATTTCCTCGCCAGTCGGCGGCCAAAATTCAGGCGGGGCAGCCGGACTAACTCGGGACGAGAATAATCAGTGCGGGGTTTAGGGGGTGTTGACAGGGACATGGCGATAGACTCCCCGGTATTCTTCCGGTACCAGATCTGCGATCCGGTACATTACCAGGTCTGCGTTCTGCTGCCGGGCTTCGCGTTTTGCTTCACCCTTGCCCTCGGCGGGGATTAACTGGATGGGTCTTCCAATGTGCATTTCGATGTAGGGTTTCCTGGCATGCAATGCTTTGTCCATCATATCATCGGTGGTGCCTACAAAGCCGACGGGAATTACTGGAACCTGCGCCATATCCATCAGGAAGGCCACACCGGGCAAGGCGCGGCGCATCCCAGGTGTGTGAGAGCGACCGCCTTCCGGGGCGATGAGCAGCGGCCGGCCGGATTGCAAGGCGCTAATGGCAATATCCAGTACCTTGCGGTCATATTCCCCCCGCCGCAGCGGGATTCCGCCGTACAGCCTCGCCAGGGTGGACTGCCCCGGCTTGGACCAGATATCCACTGCGCCGACTACTTCTGGGGCCATAGGCCAGAAGGACAGAATGAAGGGTGCTTCGTAGAGGGAGATGTGATTAATCGCAATTAAATAGGCGCCCTGCCGGGGTACATTTTCCAGGCCGGTGATTTTCACCCGGCAGAGAATATAAAAGATGAAGCGAAAAACCGGCCGTATCAGGAAGCGGAACAACCGTATTCGGAATGGAACATCATATCCGGGTAGTTTTACCTGGGTCTCGGATTTCATGCCCGTTCGCCGGTTAAATCTGGTCGCAGCGCGCCAGGTCGAGTGCCTGGAGAAACACCTGCTCGGCATCCAGCTGGTCGGAATCCAGGATCACGGCATCATCTGCAGGTCGCAGAGGGGCAGTACTGCGGGTAGAGTCGATCTCATCGCGCTTGTGCATGGCTTTGAGGATTGCGTGCAGGTCGGCCGGCTCGCCGCGTTCGAGCAGCTCTGCATAACGCCGCCAGGCGCGCACTTCCAGCGTGGCGTCCAAGTAAATTTTCAGATCGGCATCGGGCATAACGATGGTGCCGATATCCCGCCCGACCATCACCACGCCGCCGCGCCGGCCGATGCGTCTCTGCTGGATTGTCATGGCCTGGCGCACGCCTGGGTAAGCGGATACCTGAGACACATTGGCATCCACCTCGGGCCGGCGAATTTCCCAGGTGATATCCCTTCCATTCACCAGGACGTCGGCATTGCGGCCATCCGCTCGAGAGGGAGCGGCGATATCGATATCGATACTCCCGGCCAGAGCGCTGATTGCAGATTCGTTGTTCAAGTCCAGTTGCTGCTGCAGTGCCGTAAAAGTCAAGGCGCGGTACATCACCCCGGTATCGAAAAAAAGGAACCCCAATTCATCCGCCAACCGCTTTCCCAGGGTGGTCTTGCCGGATGCGGCCGGCCCATCAATGGCGATTGTTTTCACGGCAGGCATATCTTCTCCTGTGCTGATCAAGGGGTGGCGTTGTTATCTGGGATTTGGGCAGGTTGTCCCACGAAGAGATCGTTGCGAGCCCAAAGGATGATCGATTCGAGTTGCAGAGGAGCCCGACGGAAGGTAAACCAGGAGAGAAGATCGGCTGGCAGAGCCCCTTCCCAACCCGGGTAGATTGACCAGATAAAGTCCTGCCCGCGGTATGAGGCTGCCAGGGCAGGCTCCTGAGCTCCCTGGGCAGTAATGAGCACGTCTGGCTGCTCGCCGGGCAGTGGTTGAGAGACATAGCGTACATTCGGATAGGAGCGCAGCGCCCAACGCAGCGATGGTAAGTCGACCGAAGATTGAATTTCCAGGCTGTTGAGGGCGCCATATTGCCACCAGGAAAGCTCATCCAGGGTTACCTGCAGCAGGTCGGCTTGACCAGTGGCGGGAGGTGTTCCCCACAACTCCTGGGGCATATTAAATCGAAGCTGGGCTGCACCCCACATCACCGAAACCAGGTAGACCGTCAACCCGAGCGTGAGTCCCCAAACCAAACCGGTCCGCCCCATTTTCCACGACCACCCCAGTGCGACCAGGGCAGTGGCCAGTATGATCAACACCAGGATGCCGAGTAGTACCAAACCACGCGAGTAGGGTGCGGCCTCTCCGAGCGGGGCGCGGGTCATAGATGCCAGGGTGAACCAGAACAGGCCCATCAGGATAAAAACAACCCCGGCCAGCACCAGGGAGGTCACATCCGCTCGACGGTCCGGCAGGTAGCGCTTTAACTCGAAGGCAGCCAGCCCCCAGAGTGGAACCGCAGCCCACACCAGGTCGGAGACCTGGCGGGATGGATATAACATTCCGAGCCCCAGGGTAAAAACTAACCACAGGGTGAAGAAAAGCACCCAACGTAAATTACGTTGAGTTAAGCCAAATAATACACCGACCAATGCAAAAATCAGCGCCAGGGGTTGGTAGAAAATCAAGGTTGCCGGCAAGCGCAGCGCCGGGATTCCAAAAGTTTCTGTCCAGCCTGCCAGGTAAGCCGGGATCATAGCAATCCAGGCGCCAAGACCTTGTGGATATCGAAAAAAAAGCGTTCCGACCAACAATACGGTCGCAGCTAACGCCATCAAGGCGTTCCTCACCTGCACTCTGCTGGTTGGCATGGGGCCAGCATCCGCAACCTGTGGGGTGTCTTCAGCTAATTCTTCACGATCGTCATCCAGGTCTGCGACCAGCGCCGTTTTATTGAAGACTATCCGAGTGATTAACCAGGCCAATCCCAGGGGAATCAGGCCGGCGATCAAGGCCGGACCAGATAGCAGCGCCAGCCCGGCGAAGATGCCCGCCACGACCGGCCGGCGATAGTGCCAGAAGCCGGCTGCCAGCAAGGAAAATGCCAACGCCGGCATGGGCCCCCCGGCTACCCGCGACACGGTCACCAAGCCGGGGTCAATGGCCAGGCCGAACACGAGGATGATCGCCGCAACCCGCCCAAGCTGCCGTCGTATCAGGTAAGGCGCCAGGATCAGGAGAGCTCCAGCAAGTGCAGGAAGCAGCCGCGCCATAAAATTCGTGCTTTGGGTTAGCTCGAACAGGAAGCCGGTGAGCAGGGTGTATCCCGGCTGGGCTCCCAGATCGTAGGATGCGGACAACGTGCTGCCCTCGGATATCTGCCATGCCCGCAGCGCAGCGGTAGCTTCTATATCCGACAGCGGCGTGACACCCAGGTGGAAAAAACGCAGACAAAACGCCAGCAGCATAGCAGCCAGCAACAGCACCTGTTCAATTTTGGGTTGCCGCAGGTTCATGGTTTAATCACCGCTCTCAGGGATGTATTCGTAGATTGTAATCGAACCCTGCTGGAAAGCCTGGCGCAGTTGGCTGAGGAATTTTGCCTCCTGCAGTCCGGAAGGACAGCTACTGCTGCCGGGGGCGTAGGTTGACCGTTCCAGCCCGCCAATCACGATATAGCGAATCTGGTATTTATCCAGAATTTCTTGAGCTTCCTGCCAGTCCCGGCTGCAGTACAGGCGCTCCAGGTCTGGCTGGCGCGTGCCCATCTCCAGGCTGCCGCCGCGCCACTGGCTTTCGTGCCCTGTCCAGCCTAACACAGCCGGCAGGCCAGAGAGCATGGAGATGCGGGCGTAGTTGCTGTAACTGCCGCCCGTTGGACTGATTGCCTCGGCCAGTACGCCATCTGGTGCGGATGCAAGCCAGCGCGCAGCAGCGGTTTCATTCGGTGAAGACTCCTCCAGGTAGCGTGTGCCATCCAGAGTAAAGCCGCCGGACGGCTGAAAGCCGTTGGTTTTCGACCATAAGCTGACTGCAGGATAGGCCAGCGCCATCACAATTACCGAGGTTATTGCCAGTCCAAATGCCGCGGCGGCAAAGCCGCGCAGCTCCTTGAGCAGCACGATTACGGCATATGCAGCGGCCAGTGCCCAGATGTGCCAGGTTTGGAAATAGAACTTAAAAATGGTGTTCATGCGCCAGCCGAACTGGTCGCGCAGGTAGAAAAATTCAATGCCAAGTACGAGCACTGTCCCCAGGACAATCAGGAGCAGTGTGAAGAAATCCGCCTGCCTGCCCGGCGTATGGGCAGGATCTGGCGGGATTTGGACCGCATCACCCGGTTCTGGCAGAGAGGCTGGCTTTGCGATCAGCTGCAGCAGCAGCGCCAGGCCGGCGCCCAGGAGCAGGAGCAAGGTTATCCAACCTCCAGGGCTGGTGAACCGGCGTGTCACTGCCGCGCTAAGCAGCTCGGCTGCATTGGGAGCTGCCAGGCTGCCCAGGTACAGATCACCCAGCTCGGGGAGCAGCGTGATCAGAAAGCCAAATGCAAGCGAAAGACCCCACAGGGCCAG
>JBFYSP010000002.1:0-3487 GCA_041301395.1 Anaerolineae bacterium | reverse complement strand
CAAGACCACGCCATCTTTTCCCGGCTCATAAATCCGGACGGCGCCATCCTGGCTGCCGGTTGCCAGGCGACGTTTGACCGGATCCCAGGCTATGCTCAGGATATCCCGTTCCTGTTGGATCAAAGGCTCTCCCGCCAGCGGTTCAGTAGATTTCCACAGCGCATCCAGCAGCCACGGCCAGACGGCATCGCCTACCGCAGCTACCAGCCGGTTCTCCCGATCGATATACAGGCCGTGGACTGGAGCGGGCAGCCTGCCAATCTGCCGGCTCTCGCCAGTGAGCAGGTCGCGTATAACGATCGTGCCATCCTGGCTGCCGGAGACCAGCCAGCGCTCATCCGGGCTGAATGCCAGGGCATAAACCAGGCGCGGGCGCACTTCGGAGGCATCCTGGAAGGTAAATCCGCTCCGGGTGTCCTTCCATGTGACCGGGCCGTCGTCGGCGCCCCAGGCAATCCAGTTGCCGCTGGGGCTGTATACCACCGCCCGCACCGGCGAAAAGGCATCCAGTTCAGGCGGGATAAGCGCGATCTGGTTTGCCATGGAGGCCTGCAGCACGGTAAGCAGAGCATTACGGGCAGATGGGGAGTCGGCGCTGCAGTAGGCTTCGGCAGCCAGCAGCGAGGCCAGGTCGGAGTGCTGCGCCAGGCTGGAGAGGGCGGCAATTGCCAGCTGGTCAGAGAACTGGCTGAAGGCTACTTCAAGCAGGCTGTGCGCCTCTTCCCGGGCTGCTACGGCGGTCTGCTGCGCCTGCTCGGCTCTGCGCAGGTTCGTTTCGATATCGACCCTGGCGGCGGCGTTGAGCGTGGCGGCTGCCTGACTGCCCTGGGCAATCTCAGTAGCACTGGCATCCAGCAGCTGCTGCCTGCCCATGACTTCGGTTGCCAGGGCGGCAAGCGTGCTTTGCTGGTCGAGATTAGAGCGATTGCCACTGGCAGCGGCGCCGAGCACGCTGGTGGCGGTAGCTTGCGCCTGGGCTGCACGGGTCTGCTCGGTGAATGCCGCCTCTCGGGCTTGCCTGGCCTGTGCCAGGTTGGGAACGATGCCGCGGTTGTTGAGCACCGCCAGGGCGCCAGCAGCCAGCGCGGCGACACAGAGCAAGGCTAACACAACAAGGGAGACGCGCAGGCGCCGGTTCACGCGGCGCTGCTGCTCGGCCTGCTCGCTGGCGATGAGCAGGCGCTCCCCCACAGGCAGGTAATCAAAGTTGCGCGTATCCCGTGGGTCTAGCAGCACATCCTGGTTGAGAAACAACAATTCGGGGGCGCTGGCGTCGATGCGCAGGCGCAGGCGCAGCGAGCGGTCCGGCAGGGCGGCCGCGATGGCGTCCTGCAAGCCGGCGCGCAACCGCGGCTGATTGAAAATAGCCGCGGCCAGCAACGCCTCGCTGGCATCGCGGTCAGGCTGGCTCTGACGCAGAGCTTCCAGGTCAAGGTGGATGGGGGCAATTAGCGAACGGCTGACTTCCCCCAAGAGGTTATAAGCTTGAAGCTCGGCCTGGTAGCCATCCGCCTCGCTATGCGAGAGCGTGATATCCAGGTCCAGGGTGTCGGGCATAGGCCTCCAGCAGGGTCAGGTGAAGGAACGGAGGAACCCGTTACTGGATTAATTATAACCCGGAAGAAAAAACGCGCTCAATGGCCTGTTCGATTGAAAGCTGCTCGCCTTCCAAGAAAGCGGCTCGAAGGACTACCTCGCCCAGGGTCTGGCTGGCCCCGTCGGTGGCCTGCTGGAGGTAAAACTTATCAAACGGTATGGAAAGCCCCGCAGAAGGCGTCCCCGATGATCTGGAAGACGTAACCGCCGTGGGATTCGATGGCCTGCGAAAGCAGGGCGTGGTGCCGGGTAAGCGCCTGCGGCATGGCCGCGGGATGCTTCTGCCAGAGCTGCGTGCTGCCCTGGATATCGGTGAACAGGAAGGCGACGGTTCCAGTAGGAAGAGAATGCCACATAATTGGCTTATTATAATCTTCTTGGTAGGATTTTGGGTAAGAAGACGGTTTTTTTTATAATAGAACAAATATTCCAATACCCTTGACAAAATAGAATATTTGTTCTATTATTTGTTCTACCGGATGATTTGCACCCGGCATTGAAATCGATCCCTTGTTTTCCGCTATAGGAGGTTTACGATGAACGGTAATGTCAGCGCCAACTCATTTTCCAGCCGCTTAAAGACTACCGGGTTGCAGCGCGGCATGGTCTTCGGTGCAATCATCCTCTTTGCACTGTTGGCCTTTGAGATGTTCAACTTCAGCACGACTGAATTCGCTTTAGTAGATTTACTGGGCGACCTGAACTTCTTCGGCATCGCCTGGGCGACGATCCTGGCGATCGCCTTCTGCGGCATCGATTTTGCCGGCATCGCCCGCCTGTTTACACCCGAGCAGGGTCCCGACGAGCCGAAGGAAGTCTGGTACCTGTTCGGCGCCTGGCTTCTGGCAGCCACCATGAACGCTATGCTGACCTGGTGGGGCGTGTCGATTGCGCTGCTCAACCGCCAATCGGCGGGCACGGCCGTGATCGACAGCGAGCTGCTGCTCAAAATAGTTCCGGTGTTCGTGGCGGTGATGGTGTGGCTGATCCGCGTGCTGATTATCGGATCGTTCTCGGTCGCCGGAGATCGCCTGTTCAGCATTGGCGACCAGTCTGTAAAGTCGAACAACCGCCAGGGCCGCCAGGGGCGCCAACCGGTCATCCCGGCGCCGCAGCCTGCCCCACGCGCCGTCATGCCGGCGCCCTCCCCCACCTTCCGCCCGGCGCCCAAGACAGCTACCCAGCCGGATAACGGATACAGCCGGCCCGAGCCCACCTATGTGCCCATGCAGTCGGCCTCTCCCGCCCAGACGGCAGCCCGCAGCAGCAACTTCTCCGCTGGAACTGAAGGCGGCTACAAGCCGCTGCCCAGGAAGTAACCCGGACTACCCTCCACTATTCCCCATAGACGCGCTTCCTTCTCCTGAACCGGCCGCACCCTGCCACCAACCCATGGCAGGGTGCGGCAATTAAAAAACAACCCCCTCCCTGGTTAGCCCGGGAGGGGGTTGTTGGGTAGGTCAGGTCTATCTCGGTCGGGGTGTGCCTGCCTCGTAGTAGGTCAGCGGGCTGCCGCCGCCGGTGAGGGTCAACAGGTTGCCCTGGATGGCGGCTGTGGTAACCTGCTGCAGGTTGGCCAGGTAAGCATTTTCCTGATCCATGATACTCTGCGGGCAAGCCTGCCGGGTTGTAGCAAGCACCCCGCTGGGCGTTACTGTGAAGGTGCCGTCGCCATTGTCGACCGCAGTGTAGCTGCCGGAGTAGGTGTTGCAGCCGGCGAAACCGGTGAGTTGGCCGCGCAGGAACTGCAGGGTGATGGCGGTGCCCGGGTTGACCCGGTCAAGCGTCCACACGGTCGTATCCAGGCGGGCGTCGATGTTGATTTGCATCGAAGCACTGCTGCTCAGGCCGTTCTGATCGGTAACGATCACCGTCACCTGGTAGCTGCCGG
>JBFYSP010000291.1:0-4840 GCA_041301395.1 Anaerolineae bacterium | reverse complement strand
CATGGTCGCCAATATTTGTAGGGTTCTTGCGCTCACCGTCGAAATTGCAGGTGATTGTGCCGGCGCCAATATTGACTTCTTCGCCGATGGTGGCATCGCCGATATACGAGAAATGGCCCATTTTAGTGCCTGGACCGAGATAGGAGTTCTTGACTTCGCCAAAGTTGCCCATGTGCACGTCATTGGCCAGATGGGCGCCTTTGCGCAGATGGGCAAAGGGCCCCACGTCAACCCGGTCTTCCAAAACGGCTTTCTCGAGCATGGAAGCAACGATTGTGCACTCTTTACCGATCTGAGCGTCGATGATAATGGAATTCGGGCCGAGGGTGCAGTTTTCGCCAATCACTGTGCGGCCGCGCAAGGTTGTGTTGGGCCAAATAACCGTGTCCTGGCCGATAAGGACTTCCGGCTCGATGTAGGTAGTCGCCGGGTCGATCAAGGTCACACCAGCCAGCATCCACGCGTGGTTGATGCCATGGCGCAGCAGGTCCCCGGCCTCGGCCAGGTGCTGGCGGGTGTTGATGCCGATCAGTTCGGATGGATCGGCGGCCGGAACTGCCTGGACGGACAGCCCTTCGGCGACGGCGATGCCGACCAGGTCCGTCAGGTAGTATTCGCCTTTTGGGGATAGCGGGATGCGCGCCAGAGCCGGCCACAGCCATTCTGCCCGGAAGCAGTACACGCCAGAGTTGAGCTCGCGAATGGTGAGCTGCTCGATGGTGGCTTGTGCTTCTTCTACAATGGCCTGTACCCGCCCCGAAGCATCCCGCACCACCCGGCCAAAGCCGCGCGGGTCATCCGCCAGCAGGGTGAGCATGGTGATTGGGCCGTTGTGCTGCTGCTGCAAATCTATCAGGCGCTGCAGCGTTCCAGTAGAGAGAAGCGGCATATCGGCATACGTGACCAGCACCAGGTCAGCCTGGCCGCTCAGTGCAGCTTCGGCCTGCATGACAGCGTGGCCGGTGCCCAACTGTGGCTCCTGCAGCAGGCAGGTGCCCGCCTCGCCGACCGCCTGCCGCACCTGGTCGGCGCCATGTCCAACGATCACGACCGGCTGCTGGCCAGTGACATGGCGAGCCGCCTGCAGTGCATACTCAATCAGGGGTTTCCCCATCAGCGGATGGAGCACCTTGGGCTGTGATGAGCGCATGCGGGTCCCCTGACCGGCTGCAAGGATAATGGCGGATATCTTCATCTAATACACCTGGATACATAAAATAACGAGCAACCCATCACCCGGCAGGGTATGGAAAGCTCGTCTCAAGTCAAACAGGCTGGGGCGCCCGGATTCGAACCAGGATATACGGATCCAAAGTCCGCTGTGCTACCGTTGCACCACGCCCCAATAGGAATGCTTAAACTCCTCTGGCTGAGGTCCCTGTCCATTTACAAAAGCCACCCCCCCTGCACCAAAGAGCGGTGCGGGGCTCCGGTCATCCGGGCGGCATGAATTGTACCATAATTTCGTTATGAAGCCACATGTGGCGGGGTTTTAAGTGACGCGCCAGCAGGCCACAAAGTGATCGGGAGAGTATTCGATCAGTGGTGGTTCCTGCTGAGAGCACTGCTCCATCACCACCGGGCAGCGCGGGTTGAAGCGGCAGCCAGAAGGCGGATTCACCGGGCTGGGTACGTCACCCTGCAGGATGATGCGCTCGCGCTTGATCGTCGGATTGGGAATTGGGATGGCGGACATCAGCGCCTGGGTGTAGGGATGGAGCGGGTTGCGATACAGCTCATCCCGGTCGGCCATCTCGACCAGCTTGCCCAGGTACATCACTGCCACACGATCCGAGATGTGCTCCACCACGCTCAGGTTGTGAGCAATGAACAGGTAGGTCAGGTGAAATTCGTTTTGCAGGTCGTTGAGGATGTTAAGCACCTGCGACTGGATCGAGACATCCAGCGCCGAGACGGGCTCATCGGCAACGATGAACTTGGGCTGCAGGGCCAGAGCGCGGGCGATGCCAATACGTTGGCGCTGGCCGCCGGAAAATTCGTGCGGGAAGCGCCGGGCGTGATAGTCCTCCATGCCGACTTTCTTAAGCACGTCCAGTACGACATCGAAGCGCAGCTTGGGATCGCCAACATTGTGGATCTTCAAGCCTTCAGCGATCGACTCTCCGACAGGGATGCGCGGGTCGAGCGACGAGTAGGGGTCCTGGAAGATGATCTGCATGTTGCGGCGCATTTCCTTCAGGTCGTTACCCTTCAGCTTCAGGATATCAGTTCCATCAAAGTCGATCTCGCCGGAGGTAGGCTCGATCAAGCGCAGCATAGTGCGCCCGACAGTGGTCTTGCCACAGCCCGACTCGCCTACCAACCCCAGCGTTTCGCCATCGCGGATGAAAAAGCTGACGTTATCTACCGCCTTGACCCAGGCGACCGTGCGCTGCAATAACCCGCCACGCACCGGGAAGTGCTTGACCAGGTTATTTACCTTGATTAAAGTTTTGGCATCCCTGGAAGGGATATTGACCGAGACGGGAGACTGCAGGTTAGTTTCAGAATTTTCTGGTTGTGAACTCATCTTTAGCTCCCTGATAATTGTATGCTGCCTTCGACGGGGTAATCCTGCTCCAGGCGCAACGGCGCCCGGTGATCCTCATAGTCCAGGTACAGCCAGCATCGCACCGTATGGTCACGCTCTACCATCTCCAGCTGCGGAACTACCCGGTTGCATATTTCCAGCCCGTATTTCTCGCGCGCCAGGCAGCGCGGGGCAAAACGGCAGCCTAAGGGCAGGTTGACCAGGTTGGGTACATTGCCGGGGATCACTTCCAGGCGGTCCTTAACGACGCCCAGCACGGGGATTGATTCGAGAAGCCCTTGTGTATAAGGGTGTAATGGCCGGGTAAACAAGGTGTTGACGTCGGTCTTTTCGACGATCTGGCCGGCGTACATGACCGCCACATTGTCGGCCATCTCAGCAATCACGCCCAAATCATGAGTAATCAGGATCACGGAAGTCTCGAAGCTGGTACGCAGGTTGCGCATCAGGTCCAGGATTTGGGCCTGGATGGTCACATCCAGGGCGGTGGTGGGCTCGTCCGCGATCAGCAGCTGCGGGTTGAGGGCCAGTGCCATGGCGATCATCACGCGCTGCGCCTGCCCACCGGAGACCTCGTGCGGGTAAGCGCTGGCTTTCTTCTCGGCATCCGGGATGCCTACCAGGCGCAGCAGGTCGACCGACTTGGCCCAGGCCTGCTCCTTGGTCATCTGCTGGTGAATGCGCAGCACTTCGGCCACCTGGTCACCGATCTTGTACACCGGGTTCAGGCTGGATTGCGGCTGCTGGAAGATCATCGACATGCGGTTGCCGCGCATGTGGGTCATCTCTGATTCGGGTATATGCACCAAGTCCTTGCCTTCGAACAGGATCTCGCCTTCGACAATCCTGCCGGGCTGGCCGACCAGGCGCATAATTGAGAATGACGTGACGCTCTTGCCGCAGCCAGACTCGCCTACCAGGCCGAGCACCTCGCCGCGCTGCAAGGAAAAATCCACCCCATCGACGGCCTTGACCACGCCGGCGTCGGTATAGAAATAGGTTTTTAGATTGCGTACTTCCAGGATGGGCTGGTCATCGGCAGTGGTTATTTGATCATTCAACATAAAGAATCATACCTCCGCGTTACTGGTAGCCCAGCGCGGCGAGCGCATCGCGCAGCGGCTGTAAATTTTTCATCGCCGGGCCATGGACCCTGTAATCGCCCTTATCGCCCAACAAAACTACCGAGAGCTCGGAATGGCGTCCGGTGATCGGGATCAACATCTTGCTGGTCTGGCCGGTATTAAACCAGGCATGCAGCTTGACCGGCAGGTCAAAAAAAGCTTCGACCGTCAGGTATTTCTGGTAGGCATCCTGGTAAGTGGCTTCCGAAAAGCCAATTCCGGATTGACGCGCAATTCCCTGATCCAGGCTGTCTTGCAGGGATTCAGCCAGCAGATCGAAACCTGGCTGCCCGGGGACGTATTCGGTTTGCTGGCCTGCGTGATATACGACGAGGCGGTCGGGCAGCTCGTTAAAACCGGATAGGAACCAAAACGGATCTCTGGAGGCGATGAGGATGGTGCCATAGATCATCAGCAGGATGAATAAGCCGACAACGAACAGCATGCCCCATACGCGCGGCTTGACCGGAGTTTGTCCCTGGCTCATAATGACCTAGATGCTAAGGCGCGGATCCAGCGCGTCGCGCAGGCCATCGCCAATGAAATTGATCGACAGCACCACGACGAAGATCATAAACCCGGGTGAGAGCGCCTGTACGAACAGATATTCCAGCGGCGAGTTGCGCGCTTCATTGAGCATATTCCCCCAGGTTGGGATAGGGGGCATGACGCCGAATCCCAGGAACGACAGGGCGGCCTCGGATATGATGACTGCCCCAAAGCCCAGCGTTGCGGCGACGATGATTGGCGCCATCGAGTTGGGCATCAGGTGGCGGAAGATGATGCGCGATTTGCTGGAGCCCAGGGCACGCGTGGCTTCCACAAAATCCTGGCCGCGCAGGCTGAGCACGCTGCCGCGCACCAGGCGGGCGGTGCCCATCCAGCCAAAGACGACCAGCACGAAGATAATAATTACCGCGCTCAGGTTGGAGCCCAGGAAAGCCTGCAGCTGCACAAACTGCCGCAGGCTGCTGGAGAGAATCAATAAAAGCGGCAAAAGCGGCAAAGTGAGCATGATGTCGGTAAAGCGCATCAAAACCGAATCGGTAGCACCACCGAACGCACCCGAGATCGCCCCAATGGTGGCGCCTATGAGGATGGAGAACACCGTGACGACCAGCGCCACAACCAGGGAGATGCGCCCGGCATACAGCAGGCGGGAGAA
>JBFYSP010000289.1:0-3974 GCA_041301395.1 Anaerolineae bacterium | reverse complement strand
TGGAGCTGCTGCACCGCTGGTACAACCTGCCCCATGTACTGCAGTGGTACACCTTCCGCCCATACAGCTACGAGGAAGTTGCAGCCAAGATGCTGCCGCGCATCCGCGGGGAAGCGCCGACCGACCCTTACCTGATCCTTTACCGAAAACAGCCGATCGGCTACATCCAAACTTACCGGGTTGCCGATCACCCGGATTACAACCGCTACGTAGAAGCGGACGAGCACACCGCCGGGTTGGACCTGTTCATCGGCGAAGCAGCCTATTTGCACCAGGGGCTGGGTGCCGAAATTCTGGGGGTTTTCCTGCAGCAGGTGGTGTTTCGCCAGCCCTGGGCTGAAGCCTGCATCGTCGGACCGGAACCGGGCAACCGTGCCGCCATCCGGGCGTACGAGAAGGCCGGCTTTGCATACTGGAAGTCAGTGCACATCCCAGGAGAGGCGCAGCCGGAGTGGTTGATGCGAGTCAGTCGGGGCGGGCAGGTAACCCGCCCCATATCTAAGTGAATATAGCTATACTGCCGGCTGATCCGGGTCTGCAGGGGGGATTGCAGGTTCCTCTGGTGTAAACTCGGGGAGAATTTCTTCCACCGGGGTGACATCCGGAATTTGCTCGGAGAGGATTTCTTCCACCGGGGTGACATCCGAAATTTGCTCGGGTAGGGTTTCTTCTACCATGGTGACTACCGGCTCGGTGATTGGGGCGACCGGGGGAACATAGGCCGGGGCAGGCGGGGGCACATATGCCGGGGCGGGCGGAGGCGTATAGGCTGGCACAGCCTCCGGCTTGCTCTTGAAGATCGAGCCGCCGATCAGGCCGCCCAGAGTACCAAATATGGTAAACAGGATAAGATTGAAAAAGCCGCCTACAATCGCCAACGGCCCAGCCAACGAGGCGACATCTACCCCACCAGTCACCTCGGGACCCAGGTACTGGCTGGCTGCGCTCAAGGCAGCCTGGGTGCCAGCGAAACCTAACAGACCGATTACAATGCCGATCAACCCGGCGATTACGCCTGCCAGCGCGCCTACTCCAGCGCCCTGGCCTGGGGTCAGCGAGCCCTGGAAGCGCTTATACAGCCAGGCGGCAAAAATACCGCCCACCCATACCCACATACACAACAGGCAGTTACCAATACTGATGATTGGGATGTTGGAGAGGGCAGCAATCACCACACCACCAATCAGGCTGGCAAGAAACAGGTTTTTTCCGTTCATGTGCATTTCTCCTTATCGATGCTTGTGAATAGGATCCGGTAAACTTGAGATAAGATCGCTGAGCGTTCGCTCAGGGAGCCTCATCCATTGGCGGGTACTCCTCGGGTGGCAGATCACCGCGCCCTTCCAGGGGGCGCGGTTGGGGAGGAGGTGTAAAGGTGCGCTGCGGCAGGTTGGAGACAGATGGATCACTCAGCCGAGGTGAGGCGTCGAGCGGCAGCGAGTAGCCGGCAGTGGCTGATTCGGCAGGTGGTTTCGAAATGGGGGACATCACCAGGCTCATCGGCGAATCCTGTGTGCTAACCGGATCACTCAAGGAATCCGGCTTGTCCCGCCAGAGCAATCCACCGAGTAATCCGCCAATGGCGCCCAGGAAGACGAAAGCGAACACTTCCAACAGAGCAAAAGTAGCTACCATCTCCTGGAGCATCCCCATGGATTGCAGCTGCTCGGCATACTCCAGGGGCAGCTGAGAGGCAATCTGGCCGGGAAGCAGACCCGTGCCGGTTCCACGGTAGAAAGTAATCAGGCCGCTGGCCGCGCCGCCCAGCAATCCGGCCATTGCGCCTAACCAGCCTGCCTGATTGAGGGTGACTGAGCCTTGCAAGCGCTTGTACAGCCAGGCAGAAAACATCCCACCGCCCCACACCCACAGGCACAACAAGAAATTGCCCAGGGCCAGGACCGGCAGATTGGTGAGCAGCGCCATGGCGGCGCCTCCAGCCAGGCCGGCAAGCAGGAAATTTTTCATTGCATGAATTTTACTTCAACTGTCATTCCCCAACGAAGAAGTGGGTCACTTTCTTCCAAAATGATGCGAATCGTATACACGATATCCCCGGATTTTTCCTGGTACCCGTCGCTGATCGACTCGACCACGCCTGCCAGCTCCAGGTCCGGGAGGGCATCTGGTGTGATGATCACCTGCTGGCCGATGATGATGTCGACAACTTCATTTTCGGTCAGGTCGGTGGTCTCGACATGCAGCTGCGAGAGATCGGCAACCTGAGCCACGCGCTGGTTGGCGATGACCTTCTCGCCAGGGGCAAGGTCCAGCTCGACGAGCGTGCCGGCAAAAGGCGCCTTCAACTCCAGGTGATCCAGGGCTGCCTCGGCCGCAGCCACACCCGCTTCCGCCGCCTGGATGCGCTGCTGGGACCGGGCCAGGTCGTCCGGATCGATGCCATCCACCAGTGAATCAACCTGGTTTTGGGCGTCAGCCAGCTGAGCTTCGGCCAGAACTACGGCTTCCTGGGCTTGCTCCAGCTGAGTGATCAGATAATCATAATCGCGCAGGGCTTCATCGTAGGAGTTCTGAGCATCTTCGAGGTCATCCTCGGCATCCTGCTTCTTATCGCTTTCATCGTCCAGCTCTTTGACATCATCGTAGTCTTCCTGAGCATCCTCAAGGTCTTGCTCTGCATCGTTCAGTTCATCCAAAGCGTCATCGATCTCTTCCTGATAGTCGTCGTTTTCCAGGTCGTCCAGGGCTTCCTGGGCATTCAAGAGATTGATGTGCGCCTGAGTGACGGCAGAGTCGGCCTGTGAAGCAGTGATGGGGGCGTTTTCCTGAAGCGTGGTAAAGGCCTGCTGGGCAAGCAATAGCTCAAGCTGGGCAGATTGCAAACCTGCCTCGAGCTGCTCGTCGGACTTCAAACGAACCAGCACGTCGCCTGCTGCTACGCTATCGCCTTCCGCAAAGAGCACTTCAGCTACTTCGCCGGAAATCGGAAATACCAGGTTGGCAAAGTCGCGCGGCACGATGCTGCCTTCTGAAACGTTGCCATCCGACTCAACTACCCGTTCCTGGACAGCGGTTGGCTGTGCTTCGGCCACGCTATCGGATTCTGAGGGCAATAGGCTGCAGCCGGTTAGTAGTAAGCTGGCAATCAGCAGCACTGAAAAAACTGTCAATTTTAGATACTTCTTGGAATTTTTCATTGGATTTCCCTTCTTATTCGTAAGCCAGCACTTCCCGGATGGTCAGTCGGGCAGAGTTGCGGGCGGGCAGGACGCTCGCCAGGACGGACAAAATGAGCACCACCACCAGCCAGATAAAAATGCCGTGGATGGTGAACGTAAAGGCGACGGTAGCGCCAAATAATGCGTAGTTGATTGCGTTTGACAGCAGGATGCTGATGGGAAAAGCCAGCAGTGTGCCCAGGAACCAGCTGATTATCCCGATCAGCAAGCCTTCCACCATCACCAGGTTGCGCAAGGTGCGGTTGTTAGCGCCGATCGAGCGCATGATGCCAATCTCGCGGGTGCGCTCTAAAACGTTCATGCTCAGCGTACCGGTCAGCCCGATACTGCCTACAATAGCAATCAAGGAGGCCATGATGATCAGGAAACCGGTGAGGATATTCAGGCCATCGGTGGTCGTTTCAGTCAGCGATTGCCCGGCCTCGACCTGGGTGACCGAATAACCACTCGCTTCCAACTGGCGTTTGATTTCCTGTCCCAATGCTTTTTGCTCTCCCAGGGAGATCTCCGGGCGGCTGGCTGTGATGCGAAAGGCATTCGCCTCATTCGGCTGTCCGATCAAATCGGATAGATATTCATAGCTGGTGTAGGCGAGATATCCGCTGCTGCGGCCAGCCATCTGGAAAAAGCCTGCCACCTCAAAATCTTGCTCATCCCCAAGAATGTCAAATGTGATCGTGTCACCGGGCTGCATGTCCGGAAAGATTTCATGGAAACGCTCGTTGAGAGTGATGACATTCTGATCACCCGGCTCGATCCAGCGACCTTCTTCCA
>JBFYSP010000272.1:0-8540 GCA_041301395.1 Anaerolineae bacterium | reverse complement strand
TGCCGGTTCGTATTATGGCATCAACTATTACAACGGCGGACATTATTATTTTGGCTCAGCGGTCAGCCAGAGCGTGCCTGCCGGATTTAACTTCACCGATGCCATCGCCTCCTGGAATGCGGTCACGCCTGCCGGCACCTGGATCGAAGTCCAGCTCTCGGCTTATCTGGGCGACCACTGGACCAAGTGGTACAGCATGGGCATCTGGGCTTCCGGTGGCGATACGGTTAAGCGCCATTCGGTACGCCTGCAGGGCGACGCAGACGGCTATGTGGCGGTCGATACCCTGGTGCTGACCGCTAAGAAGCTGGTTGCCAATTCATACCAGGTTAAGGTGATGCTGTTCAGCGAGAACGCAGTCGCCACCCCACAGTTGAAAAACCTGTCGGTCGCGGTTTCCAACGCGGTGCCCAAGAAAATTGACTCTGTGTCATCAGGGGACCCGGCGCTCTGGGGTACCCTGCTGGCTGTCCCCGAGTGTTCGCAGATGGTCTACACGGATGGCGGCAATGTCTGGTGCAGCCCAACCTCCACCTCCATGGTGGTGAGCTATTGGGAACCCTATACAGGACCGTGCGAACCGGCTGTTCGGACAGCTGTCGATGGCGTTTACGATTGGATCTACGACGGACACGGCAACTGGCCCTTCAACACCGCCTATGCCGGCGGGCTTGACTTCGAAGCCTACGTCGCACGCTTTACCAGCCTGGACCAGGTTGAGCCCTGGGTAGCGGCCGGCGTGCCGGTGGTCTTCAGCTACGCCTGGGGTAAAAACGACCTGACCGGCGCGGCGGTCGCCTCCAGCGCTGGCCACCTATCCGTCATCGTCGGGTTCGATGAAGACGGCAACCCGATCGTCAACGACCCAGCCGCCGCTTCGAATGAAAATGTGCAGCGTATGTACCTGCGCGCCGAGCTGGAGGCGCTGTGGTTGGCCAATTCCGGCGGCACGGTCTACCTGATCTACCCGGCGGGTCTCTCGACGCCGCAATTCTAAGGTTCTGGAGAGATGCCTTCCGCTGCCAACTCCACCCGGATTCGACCGCGGCATAAGCTGACGCTTCTCGCTCTGGCAGGCTGCCTGCTTCTGGCCGGCTGCGCTTCTTTCCGGCAGGCGCCATCCGCCACCCCAATCCCACCGGATACGACTGCTTCGCCGGTTCCGCCAATCCCTGGCTTTCCCACAGCCACGCCGGCCGCGCAGGTGGTGGATTCTGCTTTTGCCGAGATGGCGCGCTATGGGGAAATCCCAACTGCCACCAGCCCTACTTTGTGGGTGCCGCAGGAGTACCCCGCCGTGCAGTGGCGCGAGGTGGATATTCCCATCGGCTTTGCAACTGCCGGCGCCACGATCAGCTCGATCAATTTCACCCTGGAGTATGACAGCGAAAAGCTGTACTTTGATAACCGCGATCTGAACGGCGACAACCTGCCGGATGCCATCCGCCTGGGGACGGCCGCTGGCTATGCCATCCAGTTCCGCTATGATCCTCAGGGCTCTACCAGCCGCCTGACTTTTGGCATCTCCGACCTGATCGCCCCCATCCGCCCGATCGCTGAAGGCACGCTGCTCAAGATCCAGTTCCTGCCTAAAATGGAAGGCGAGGCTTTCATCCGCTTTGCGGCCAATCCCGCGGTGGTCTACCGCAATCCGCAAGGCCAGGCAGTCCCCGGCCAGGCTATTCCCGGCTCGGTGGATATTTTCCAGGGCAACCGCACGGTATACCTGCCCATCCTCAATAAAGACTATCCGCTCGGCTTCTCGATCCGCGGCAAGGTGACCGAGAACGGCTTAAACCGGCCCGGCGTGGTGGTGCAGATACAAACCGGCCAGTTTGCCTGGTCGGATGCTCAGGGCAACTACCTGATCGATAAGCTGCCGCAGGGGCTGTACACGCTGATCGCCATACTGCCCAATACGCGCTTTAATCCACCCAGCCGGGTGGTCAGCCTGCCGCCAAATGCCGTCAATCAAAACTTCGCCATTGTGCCGACGGCTGTGCCCCCCACAGCCACCGCCCCGCGCCCCCCCACTCCCCGACCGCCCACCCCCACTCCATCCGGCTCGCGCTGCGAAGAACGCATCTTCAACGGCGGCTTTGAGACGAACGGCGGGTGGGTAATCCCTGCCACCAGCTACCCGGCGGCCTATGTAAACTCGCCCACCTTCCAGGGACAGCGGTCTATGCGCACCGGTATTCCCAATTCCTGGGAAAATCGGGTCAGCTCTTCCTGGACCTTCCAGGAGTTCGTTATCCCTTTTAATGTCAGTAGCGCTGTGCTAAAGATGCACGTTTACCCCCGCACCTTCGAGACGTCTACCTCCTCCAGCGCCGACCGGCAGACGGTGCGCCTGCTCGACCAGAGCAACACCACGCTGGCCACTTTAGTCGGCCCGATGCTGGGCAACCAGAGCTTCTGGATGTTCTACCAGTTTGACCTGCGCAACTTCACCGGCCGAGCCATGCGGCTGGCCTTTGAAACCTACAACGATGGCGTTGGCAGCGTCACCTGGATGTTCACCGACACGGTCTCGCTGGTCATCTGCTTCTAGGATATTTTCCATAAAATAAAACCGAAGGGCCATACCAGCCCTTCGGTTTTTTATTGTGCAGGCCTCACCTCGCTCAGTGGGTGCCGGCGTGAATACAGGTTTAGAGTCCGTCGATGATCGCCTGCAGAAAATCCAGTACTTCCGGAATATCCACGCGGAAAACTACGTTGGTAGAAACACAGGGAGCATCTCCCCAGGAGGTGATCCCAACCGGCGTCCAGGCGTCCTCGTACCACAGGTAGTTTGGACCACCCGAGTCGCCGTAACAGGTGCCGCCGACGCCCGTGGCAGCATGATTCTGAGACAGAGACAGCCAGTTCCTGTTCAATGCCTGGTACTGTGTCTGAACATACCAGCGCTGTCCAGCCGGATTGATGAACTGCGGTGGAGGCCAATCCAACATGGCTCCATAGCCGGCCGCTGTCAGGAGTGCCTTGTTTCCACCGCTGCTGAGCTGGCCGGAGGCTTTCATCTCGTCCAGCAGTCCAACGGGTGGCAAAGGCGCCGGAACTATTCCCACTACCGGTTCCGCCAGCACCAGTGCTGCGGCGTCCACTGTAGTATGACTCTTGCCAAACTTGGTAAACATCGGGTGGGTGTGGTATGCGGCAACTTGCAACCAGGTCGCCGGATCATAGATATCCTGGTGTGAAAAGCTGACCTTAAGATTTGACATACTGATCTCACCCGAGGCGATCCATGCATCCAAAAACTCTGTGCAGTGGGCAGCTGTCAGAAAAACTTGTTCTTGAATCAGCGTGCCAGAACAGATTTGGTAAGTTGGACCATCGGGAATCGCGACCAGGAAAGCGCCTGTGGCAGGAAATTGGTTATTCACATCCGGCTGACCAAAAGTGATCGCTTGCGCCGGGGAACTAAATACCAGTAAAGCTGCCAGGATTCCCACCAGGAGTATCCATGGCCTGCTCTTGTTCAACTTTCGCTGCTTATCATCCATTCTATGCCTCCTATTTGTCATTACTAATACCGAGGCGGGGAAACGGTTCCCACGATATTCCCGCCTTATTATCAGAATTATACTCCTATTTAGAATATTAGACCGGTTGACCAGGCGTGTTCTGGCCAGCCCGATCGATCAACGCATGACCCACGGCAGGTAGAGGTGAGAATGACTCCACTAGCCGAATGCCATGCCTTCACTGGCTTCAGGATTGGAATAGCGGAAGGCGACCACAAAGATATCGTCCTTGCCATCGCCGTTTGCATCCAGGGCGGAAGCGTTTTCACGTCCCAGGTACGATCCAGTCTTATCGCTGAAAATCAAGAGGCAGTTTTATTAAAAAATGCGGTCATCAGTTGGCTTACCGCTTCTGGTTTTTCGATGATCGAGCCGTGCCCGGCGCCAGGTAGGATCTTGCAGGTCAGGTTGGGCATGTACTCGGAAGCGCGCAAGATGGCTTTTTCCGGTTGGTAAATTACTTCATTCTCCCCGATGATCAGCAGGGCCGGGGCTTTTATCTGGCTCAGTTCCTGGTCGGTATACACATTCGCCAGGATCGAGCGCGGCGGCCGGTAATTCTTCAACCCGAGGTAGAACAGCTCCACATCCAGCTCGCGGACTTCGAAGCCGTCCGCCGTCATCCAGCGCACCAGGTTGGCGATGCGCTTGGGAGAAGGGAAAAACGAAATGCCGATGCCGCGCACCAGGAAGGACAGCGGGTATGGGTAAAAACTGGCCGCCGGCGAAATCAGCGCCAGCTTTTCGCACGCACCGGGATAAGCAAGCTCCAATCCCATCGCCAGCCAGCCGCCGAATGAGTGTCCGGCTACTTAAGGCCGCTCAATCTGCAGCCCGGCAAACAGATCCACCAACCAGGCAGCAAAATCCTCCCGCCCGGTTACCGGCTGCCACAGATGGGATTTCCCCAGGTCGTTCAGCGTGTCTGGCGCGTAGGTGCGGAAATGCTGGTTAAGATAGGGGATACAGCTCGCCCAGGAAAGCCCTGCGAAGCTCATCCCGTGCAGCAGCACCAGCGGGGGTGCATCCTGTGGTCCGCCGGCAATGATATGCGTTTCACCAAAACGGGTAGGAATATATCGTTCTTCAAACGGCGCCGGCCAGGATTTCAGGGCGGCATCGTAAGCGGCAAGGTACTGGGCTTCCCCTTCTGGCGATCGAAATACGGAGATGGTGTCGGGCATGATGTTTACTCCAGAGCGCTTAAGTAAAAAATGTATGCAATAATATTACCCGAAAAATTCAGGATTCCGATTCTATTCGTTCGAGGAATGAAAACGCCCAGGAGTCTACCCTCCAGTGTACAATATCCAGCAATGACCTATCAGCTCAAACCCTTATACCTGGCTCTCCTCTTCATCCTGGCAGCTGTCCTGCTGCTACCGGTATCGCCGGCGCTGGCCGCCGCCGACTGCCCGGCGATCCTGGCGCAGTATTCGGACGACGATGCCGGCCTGGAGCGCCTGATAGACCCCCAGCTCACCACCCAGGCTGAAATCGACCAGGCAATTTCCGCCATCAGCGAGCTGCAAATCTGCCTGGCGGCACTGGGTGAAAACCTGACCGGCGAACAGCAGATGCTGCAAACCTTAGCCGAATACTTTCTGATCTTTGCCGGCGGGCAGGCTCCCGAAGGCGCACCGGGCCGCCTGGAGCTGGTCGACCTGGCCACTTCGGATGACCCCGCCGTGGTGCGCCTGCGTGAAGAGGCCGAAATCCCTGCGCCGCCGGGTTACGTTTTCATCCGCTACTATCCATCACGGGAATCGATGCCCGACCTGGTGCGCTACCCCTTCGATGACCCCAATGTGGCCGGGGTCACCTACCTTTCTCGCTACATTGCCATCTTAGAGGAAGAGAAGCCCAGCTGGGCGGAACAGGCCTTGCAAGATCAGGTCATTCCCAAGACTTTCTCCCACGAGCTGGTGCATGCCTACCTGAACTCCGCCCTGGGGCCGGTGCGGCACGATGACCTGCCCCGCTGGTACCATGAAGGGCTGGCTGTCTATTTCAGCGGCAGCGGTGAAGAGCACAGCATCGTCACGCCCAATTTCAGCCTCACCCAAACCACCACCGAAGAGTATAAAAGCTTCGAGCTGATCTTCAAATACCTGGCCGACCGGCTGGGTGAAGAAGAGCTGTACACCACCCTGCGCCAGACCATCGCCACCCACGATATAACCCCGCTCTACCAGGCCGCCGGACTGAGTGACGAGCGCTGGCTGATCGCCACCGCCGAAAACTGGCAGGCGCAGCGCCTGCGCAGCCGCTACCTGCTGCTGCTGGTGATCTCCATCACCCTGGGGGCCGGCCTGTTCCTGCTGGCGCCAGAGTACGAGTGCGCCTGCGGTCACACCGGCCACCGGCGAGACTTCCCTGGTGGTGTGTGCACCGAGTGCGGTCGTCATCTGCCTGGCGCAGGCAGCCTGCGCCGCTGGAAGCCCCTGCGGCTGTATTCGGACTGCGAAGTGTGCGGCCGCAGGTACTGGCGCTGGCAGTTCGGCGCCTTGCATTTCCATACCTGGCGGGTGCGCGCCTGGACCAGTCTCCCCTTGCCATCCGAAGAAACGGACGACCTGGCAGCCCTCCCGGCAGATCCTGACAGCAGCGAATCCCCCATCCGCATGCTGTGGGTGCACCGCATTTGCGAGACCTGCGCTGCTAACAGCCAGCTGGCCTACCAGCAATACGCCACCCGCATGGCTGATGAGATTGCTGCGGAGCGTGAACGCTTACTACCACTGGTTCATACCTGGCTCAGCCAGGCGCCGCTGCAGCCCTACAACAGCTTCGCCCGCCAGGATTCGCTCAACTACCTGCACGCCCTGGAGCTGTGCGTGCAAGCCGCCCTGGCAGCACGCTACCCGGATTGGGTTGACAGCCAGGCTACCTTCGAAATTGTATTAGGAGATGAGGGAAATGCCGACACACCCACTGGCTATGCGCATGTTCTGCGCCGCCTCGGCTCCTACCAGGGACGCCCGGTCACCCTGCTGGGTTCTGTCGGCCGCCTAAGTAACGCCATCGTGCTCATCGTCTGGGAAGTGAATCCGGATAATGAATTATAATCCTGGGATGCGCGCTACCGGCTATCCTCGGGAACCAGGCTGGATCATCGTGCGTCTTAGGATCAAATCGGATCATAAATTTTTGGAGAATATATTTACATGAAAACCTTTCGCACTACCCTGATCTTTATTATCCTGCTCAGCTTGCTGGCCGCCTGCACCGCCATGCCGGGAGAAGCGCCTGCCGAGCCGATTACGGAACCTTCCACGACGGATGTTCCGGTTGCCGAGGCCGGCTCGCTGACCGCCAACCCCTGGCAGTGGGTGGCTTTCGTCAGCCCAGTGGAGCAGTACTCCGTCGAAGAACCGCAGTTCTACACCCTGAACTTCACCGATGACGGAACGGTCAATATCCAGGCCGACTGCAACACCGCCATCGGCAGCTACACCACGGATGGCAGCAGCCTGACCATCGTCGTCGGCCCCATGACGCGTGCCGCCTGCCCCGAAGGCTCGCACAGCAATGACTTCGTCAATTATCTCAACTTCACCGCCGGCTACTTCTTCAAGGACGGCCACCTGTTCATCGACCTGATGGCCGACGGCGGCACGCTGGAATTCGCCCCGGCGGCTGAACAGGCCCCGGCCGAGGCACCGCAGGCCGCCACCCTGACCGGCACCGTCTGGCAGTGGGTCGGCTTCGCCAACCCGGTCGAGCAGTACACCATCGCAGACCCGCAGAACTACACCCTGTCCTTCAATGACGAAGGCTCCGTAAAGATCCAGGCCGACTGCAACATCGTCCTGGGCAGCTACACCAGTGACGGCAGCAGCCTCCAGATCATGCTCGGACCATCCACCCTGATGGCTTGTGATGAAGACTCGCAAGGCGATGCCTTCATCCAGAATTTGAGCTCCGCAGCAGTGTATTTCTTCCAGGACGGCCACCTGTTCATCGACCAGTTTGCCGACAGCGGCACCATGGAGTTCGCCCCAGCCGGTGAAGCTTCCGCTGAGACCGCCACGCTCACCACCAACCCCTGGCAGTGGGTGGCCTTCACCAATCCGGCAACCCTGTTCACCCTGGACGACTCCGAGAACTACATCCTGACCTTCAATGAAGACGGCACGGTGAATATCCAGGCAGACTGCAACACAGCCCTGGGCGCTTACACTACCGACGGCAGCAGCCTCAAGATCGAGCTAGGCCCGATGACGCTGGTCGCCTGCCCGGAGGGCTCGCGCAGCGATGAGTTCATCAAGTACCTCAGCTTCGCCGCAATCTATTTCTTCCAGGGCGGTCACCTGTATATCGACCTGTTCGCCGATGGCGGCACCATGGAATTCGCCCCAGCTGGTCCGGGCGCCAAGTCCAACCTGCCGCACGATATGTCGCCGGCGCTCATCGAAAGCCTGGCCAATGGCACCTACACCGGTATCCTTACCGATCAGCCGGTCACGCTGGAAGATGGTTATTACTTTTACGATGACGGCAGCTCGGCCAGGACCTTTGTACGCTTCTTTGACCACCTCGTCGCCACCGGCGACCTGGACGGCGATGAATTGGAAGACGCAGTGGTCTTGCTGGAAGATTACACCAGCGGCACCGGTCGCTTCGTCTATGCAGTTGCCATCCAGGATGTCAATGGAAACCCCAACCCCACAAAAGCGCAGCTGATCGGCGACCGCATCCAGGTTAAATCACTCGCCATCCAAGACGGGCAGATCGTCGCCAACCTGATCGCCCAGGGAGCGGACGATCCGGCCTGCTGCCCCAGCTGGAATGTGCGCAAGCTGCTCGCTCTGGTAGACGGCGCTCTGCAGGAAACAAGCAGCGAAGAACTTAGCAAGGTCTCGCTGGACGACCTGAACGGCACTTCCTGGCGCCTGGTCGATCTGAACAGCCTGGTAGGCGAGCCGCCGCTGCCGGATGCCGATATCACCCTGATGTTCAACAACCCAAGCATCAACGGATCGGCGGGCTGCAACACCTACATGG
>JBFYSP010000268.1:0-2630 GCA_041301395.1 Anaerolineae bacterium | reverse complement strand
GGAACGCTCAACCCGGAATCTCTGGCCGTTGTGGACGCCAAAGCCGGCTGGCGCTGGCGCATTCCGCCGCGCCCGCTCTACCCGCTGTCCACCGCTTACCTGTATTTCGACCTGGGTGGCGGGAGTTCCCTGTTCATGACCGCCCCCAACCTGTCGTCTTCCAACCGCAGCGGCATACAGGCTATCGGGCTGCTCAACCTGGTGCCCGGCCGCTTTGGGCTGGCCCAGGTGGATGTGGATGGCGGGATGAACAAGGCCATCCAGCTGGCCGAGACCATCGATACGGCGGCCCCTGCCACGAACCCGGAAGTATACGACCTGAACCAGGCGCTGCCGGCGCTGCGCTCCGGCGGCTTTTCGCTGTTCGCCGACCAGCGCGCCCTTTCCCTGCTGGGAAGCCTGCAAGAATCGACCGATACCAACCAGGCGCTGGAAGCCAGCACCCCCCAGCCGCGCCCCTTCTTTGCTGAAGACCTGCTGCGCGGCTACCGGCTGGATATGTGGGACTCGCACAGCGGCAAATGGCACTCGCTGCACCTGCGCGACGGCCTGTACCAGCTGGAAGACCAGACCTTCGAGACCAGCGCCGAAGAGGGCTTTGTGCAGCTGGCCGCCACCCAGGCCGCGCCCGACCCGGATCGCAGCACACCGGCCGAAGAGCTGTACCTGCACGAAGCCATCGCCCGTTGGGCCGGTTGGAGTCTGAGCGCGCCGACACCCGGCAAGCACCTGACCCGCCACGCCGACCCGGATAAGGCCGTGCCGCCCGATCCCAGCGACCCGGAGTACGACCCGGAAAATGTGCCGGCCACGCCCTTCAAGATGACCACCCACTATAAAGTGGTCAAAGGCACGCTGCCGCGCCTGCGCTTTGGCAGGCGCTACCGCTTACGCGCTCGAGTGGTGGATTTGGCGGGCAACAGCCTGGCGGTCGACGACCCGCTGGCCGACGGCCTGGCGGCTTCGCTGGCGCTGCCCCAGGACCTCGAAGGCCTGCCTTACCTGCGCTACGAGCCGGTCGGTTCGCCGGTAATCGTGCTGCGCGACGAGCAGGCCGTGCAGCTGCCCGGCTCGGCGCTGGAGCGCATCGTGATCCGCACCTGGAACGCCGACCCCAGCCACGACGGCGACCCGGCCGACATGCTGGCCAACGACCGCCATATCGCCCCGCCGCGCACGCACATCGAGATGGCCGAGCAGCTGGGCATGTTTGACGATGCCGGCGGCAAGCTGATCGGCGACCCCGGCATGTGGGATCTGATTCGCCAGCGCGACGAAGGCCAGTTCAACCAGACCCCCAACCCAGTGGTTGTTTCCGGTCAGAAGCAGAGCTTCCCGCTGGAGCCGGCGGCGCGCATCCCAGCCCTGCCCTACCTGCCGGATCCCCTGGCACGCGGCGCAGCCCTGCGCGACCTGCCCGGCACGCCGGAAGGGGCGCGGGCTTTCATCGCCCCCAACGGCGGCGCCGCCGCGGCGGTCGATTTTTCGCCGCTCTCCGACCCCAACCCGCGCCCCGGATCGGCGCTGCTGGTGGGCTACGGCGGTGACAGCTGGCAGAAAACCGGCACTTTCCGGCTGGCGCTGGTGGAAGGCGAGGGCGCCCCCACCTGGGACCCGGCGTCTGCCTTGCTGAGCGTGGCTCTGCCCAAGGGGACGATGAAGACCGTCCCGCTGAGCTCTTATTTATCGCCGGAAGACCTCAAGCTGATGGGCGTATGGCAGTGGCTGCGCGAGTACATCAACCTGGTGACTATATTCGGCGCCCAGCCACAGTTCCTTCACCCGGGCATGGATGTAGACCGCATCGCGCATGTCCTCCAATGGTCGGTGGAGGGCGGGCACTGGATGCTGACCCCGCCGCGCCTGCTGACTCTGGTGCACGCCGTGCAGCAGCCGCTGGGAAGGCCGGATTTCACCGCCCTGACGGTGCAGCGCCAGGCGGAGTCAGGCAGCAAGCCGCTCAAGACCCAGCCGGAGAGCTTCCCCACCCAGCAGACCGAGCTGAACCCGCTGACCGGCTGGCGCGAACCCGGCTCGACGGACGCCTACCTGCTCGGCGGTCTGTACATCCACGGCGCCAGCTCGGCGCAGGTCGAGCTGCGCGGCGCCTGGACTGATCCGCTGGACGACGTGACGCAGCCGGCGCCCTCCGAGACGCACTTCGACGCCCAGGTGGATAGCATCCCGCTGGGCGAGCTGGATAACGCCTACATCTGGGCGGGCGGCAAGGAAAACCGCTACCTGGCCTATTACGATGCCGTTCACGACCTGCTGGCTTTCGTGCGGCCGGGCGACAAGCTGGGCAGCCTGCCGGAAGGACAGTCCTTCGGCCTGCTGATGGCGCCGCGCCACCGCTTCAACGACACGAAGCATCACGTGGTATCTTACACGGCGGTAGCCACCTCCCGCTTCCGGGAGTACTTCCCGCAGGATATCGATCCGCCGCTGGACTTTACCCGCAGCAGCGAGCCGACTACGGTGGATATCCCCGCCTCGGCCCGGCCGGCGTCGCCGCGCCCGCTGTACGTGCTGCCCACCTTCGACTGGCAGCGCGAGACCTCCACCAACATCAAGCGCAGTGTGCGCTTCGGCGGCGGCCTGCGCATCTACCTGGAGCGCCCCTGGTTCTC
>JBFYSP010000260.1:0-3157 GCA_041301395.1 Anaerolineae bacterium | reverse complement strand
CGATTGAGCGACAGGCCAGCGGCGACGAGCAAGATGACGCTGACCTCGAGCACGGTCATCCACACGGCGCGGGCGAAATTGTAGTCCGCGATCAGGGCAAACGGGCTGAAGAGGAAGATCGAATAAAAGGGATAGACAAACAGCACCTGGTCTTCGCCGCTGCGGGCCGCTCGCCCGTAAAACAGGCGCTGGATTTCCTGGGTGGTCTCTTCGCTATACGGGCTTTGGCCTTCCATCAGAAACAGGCGCGTGCCCACCCAACGCGGCAACAAATCGCTGCCGCCTGGGTTTTGAACCGAATAGCGGTAATTCGCCCAGGTGAGAAATACCAGGGCAATCACCGCCAGGGCGATCAACAGGGCAAAGATAAGCTCAGTGGGTAAACGCTTCAAGGCTTTTCAGGGAAGCTCAACGAGGGGATAATGGCGTACACCTGAATTTTACCTTAACTCGCCGGATGTACTCGATATCCGTCTCGACAAGATTGCAAAGACCAGTAGCTTGAGTGTGCACGCAAAAGTTGTCAGATAGCTAAGGGGAGAGCGGAGCGATGAGCGCACAGGCTGTGCCATAGACCGCTGAGCCAGGCAGCCCGGGCTTTGGCTGTTTGGACAGCGCCGGGAACTTCCCATTGAGCACCAGGAAGCTTGAGGCGTTGGGTAACAATTTGCTTGCAGGCACTCTCGATTGTACCACTGCCAATCATATAGCCAGCAGCTCGGAATTTGTCATAGCGCATACGCTCGATATTGTTGGTGAAATAGGTGACAGCCTGCTGCGCTTTTAGGCAGGAGTGGGCCAAGCCTTCGCAGGCGGTGATAACGTCTTCTACTTGCCCATCCCAGAGCGACTGGGTGACGGCTTCGAGCCAGGGATTTCTTTCCGAGGGTGTAGAGAAAGCAGCCAAGGCGACGTTTTCCAGGTGTTCTTCGGCATGGTACCAATCCACAATTTGGACTGCATTGGAGTAATAGTAGGTGACCAAGTTCCAAATCCAGACGGCGCCATCTCCCAAGAAGACCAATTCTGGGCTCAAGTCGGCATTGACCGTACAGCCGGTGGCCCAGAGAAGCTTCCCAAAATTATCTGCTTCGGTAATATCGCAAAAATAGCGCATGTTTTTGGCATGCAAGACAGCTTGCTCACGTAGCGCCTTTTCTCGTTGGCGGGTTGAATGCTGTCCAGGGGATACGGTTTCGACTTCAAACCAACATAGCACTTTCATATCCCGCCAATCTTCGTGTTCTGCTTTCTTTTCACCTTTCTTGGGTCGAGGTTCGATGCGCACTTTGGCAGCGTCCATTGATCCATACATCCGAGCGACCACGTTCCCCGGATGGCGCTGACGTTCTTGCTGATACGCTTCATCCTGGCTGTTTTTCACGAGTTCCTTTTCTCGCTGATCCTGCAACGCTCCCATCTGCTCTGTTTCCGAACGTACTGTGTTTTCCGAAACGTCAAACAATAGATAGGCCTGTAACCATTTTGGGCTTTCATCATACGAGAACTCAATCCCTGCCAGGGCCAAGAGTGCCGCCAGCCCAGCCGTCACCGCACCTGGCTCTAACCCAAACTGCTCATCCAGGGGTGCTTTGCCTTGCTTACATTCGCAACTCGCATAATATGCCCGCTCATAAGTCACTTTCCCAAACACACTGATCACCGTTGCTGGCCGCATCCGTTGGTATTTCAGGGCGCCTCCACACCGACATGCAATCTCGTTCACGGGTGTTGCCTGCATTGAACTCAATAGTAGACCCAATGCCTGCATTCCTATTTGCCTCAACGCTTCACGCATGCCTGTCTCAATTTCGGCAATCAGTGCCGTTCCTTGTCCCGCTGCGTGTTGTTCATTCACCGCAGTTTTGAACATCGCTGCCAGTTCTCGCGCTGCGCTATTGATCGTTTCAGTGTTATAGTTCATTGGGAGCCTCCGGTAGATTGGTTTGTGGAAACCTTATCCTACCTCAGGCTCCTTTTCCCTGACAACCTTTGCGTGCACACCGGCTTCATGGCGCCTGCGCTCAGACGCCGATTTCGGGTATAATCACCTCCTTGTTTTCAACACCCGACCTCATATCTATGGAATGGATTTAAGATGCGCCTGGGAATTATCGGCTTACCCCAATCCGGCAAGACCACCGTCTTCAACGCCCTCACCCGCGGCGACCAGCCCACCACCGTCAGCGGCGGGCGCTTCGAAGTTCGCACCGCCGTGGTGGACGTCCCCGACCCGCGCGTCGAGCGCCTGTCTGAGATGTTCCACCCGCAAAAGACCATCTTTGCCAAGGTCACTTACGCCGATATCGCCGGGCTGGAGGGCAAGGCCGGGGCGAGCGGCGATGCCGCCAGCGCCAAAAGCGGCCTTTCCGGCCCGCTGCTCAACCAGCTCAGCCAGATGGACGGCTTTGTCCACGTGGTGCGCTGCTTTGAGAACCTCAGCGTCCCGCACCCGGCGGGGAGCGTCGATCCGCAGCGCGATATTGCGGCCCTGGAGGGCGAGCTGATGCTCAACGACCTGATCGCCGTCGAGCGCAAGCTGGAGCGCCTGGTGGATGAGCGCAAGAAAGGCGGCGGCCGCGATAAGGCCCACATCGAGCGCGAGATCGCCCTGTTCGAGCGCCTGTACCAGACGCTCTCTGGCGACATCGCCCTGCGCGATGTGGAGATCTCCGCCGAAGACGAAAAAACCCTCTCCGGCTTCGGCCTGCTCACCCGCAAGCCGGTGCTGGTGGTGCTCAACCTCTCCGATGGGCAGGAGCCACCGGCGGTCGAGTATCCTTCCCGCCGGGCGATCGTGGTTCCGCTTCAGGGCAAGCTGGAGATGGAGCTGGCCCAGCTGCCGCCCGACGAAGCCCAGATGTTCATGGAAGAGTTTGGCATCCACGAGCTGGGCCTGCAGCGCGCCATCAGCGCCTCTTATGACTTGCTTGGCCTGCAATCCTTCTTCACCGTTGGCGAGGACGAAGTGCGCGCCTGGACGGTGCGCCGCGGCGCTTCCGCCGTAGAGGCCGCTGGGGCGATCCACTCTGATCTGCAAAAAGGCTTTATCCGCGCCGAAGTCGTCGGTTATGACGATCTGGTGGCCCTCGGCGGCCTGGCCGAGGCCCGCGCCCGCGGCCGCCTGCGCCTGGAAGGCAAAGACTACCCCGTCCAG
>JBFYSP010000257.1:0-10315 GCA_041301395.1 Anaerolineae bacterium | reverse complement strand
TGGTCGTCGGGCGGTAGTCAACCCGCCAATCGTAGCGCGTGATGAAGCCAAAGCCGTTCTCACGGAATTGCGGCAGAGCGCAGTTACAAGCCAGCCGCTTTAGCGGCTGGTTGTTGACTCCGTAGGATAAAAAAGGCTTCCTGCTGAGTGCAGAAAGCCAGTAAAGACGGGGATTATAACCGGATTACTGGCCGGCCATAAACGCCAGGCCAACAGTGCCGGGACCGGCGTGGTTGGCTACTACTGGGCTGACTTCTGTGAAGATGCTTTCCACCGGGTTCATCAGCTTGGAGGCTTCTTCCAACAACTGGCGGGCATCCTCGGGGGCATTGGCGTGCAGGGTCGCCAGGTGCAGGGGGGTGCGCCCGGCAGAACGCTCGGCAATGATCTCGACCACACGCGAAAGCGACTTTGAACGGGTGCGCACCTTTTCGATAGCTTCCACTCGTCCGCCGGTCACTTCAAGGATAGGCTTGATGCTCAGTGCAGTTCCCAGGAAGCGGTTTGCTCCACCGATACGGCCGCCGCGGTGCAAGAACTCCAGCGTATCGACGGCAAAGACAACACCCACATTTCCCCTGGCATTTTCCGCCACCGCCCTGGCCTCTTTCAGGCTGGCGCCAGATTCAACAGCTCTTGCCGCAGCCAGAACGGTGAATCCCAAAGCCATCGCGGTCGTACGGGAGTCGACAATTTCAACGGTCGCGCCGGGCAGCATCTAAACTGCCTGCTTGGCAGAATCAATCGTCTTTGAGAGCTGGGTTGAAAGCAAGACGGCCAGAATCTGGTAATCCTCTTCCATGAGTTTCTTGAAAATATCAAAGAACGTCCTCGGGTTGACCTGGGAAGTTGTTGGCAGTTGCTTGGCGGTTTTCAAGCGAGCAAAAAACTCCGCGGATTGTATGTCAATTCCATCGCGGAATGTTTCGTTTCCCCAGATCAATACTTGCGGGGCAACCTGGATTTGGTACTGGTTGACAAGGTCAGCCGGGATATAAGCGGTGCTGTCAGTAACAATCGCCACTTTCGACATGTAAGCTATCTCCTGTAAGAAAATTGAATAAGGCTGGAATTATAATACTGTTTAGTTAACCCTGTGGAAGGCCAAGGGTCGCGCAGCAAATTTAGGGTCATATTCCATTTAATAAACCTTGACCGTTGCGTGCATACAGGCTAAAATGCAATGCTATGTTTGAGAACCTGACAGATCGGCTGAATGAAGTCTTTAAAGGGCTGCGCCGCAGAGGCAAGCTCTCTGAGTCGGATGTTGACGCGGCAATGCGCGAAGTGCGTCTGGCGCTGCTCGAAGCGGATGTCAACTACAACGTTGCCAAAGATTTCGTCAGTCGGATACGCGAGCGTGCCGTGGGTGCGGAAGTATCGAAAGCCCTGAATCCCGGCCAGCAGGTGATCAAGATCGTGAACGAAGAGCTGATTGCTACACTGGGTCCTGCCGATCGCCTGAATTTGAGCGGGCCGCGCCCGCGTACCATCATGCTGGTTGGTTTGCAGGGTTCGGGTAAAACCACCGCCGCCGGCAAGCTGGCACGCCACCTGCGCTCGCAAGGCGAGCGCGTGATGATGGTTGCCGCCGATCCTTACCGCCCGGCTGCTGTCCGCCAGCTGGAGACACTTGGTGAGAAGCTCAATGTACCGGTTTACACTGAGCCTGGCGTACCGCCTCCCCAGCTCTGCTACCAGGCAGTGGATAAGGCACAAAAGGGCGGTTACACCGTCCTGATCCTGGATACGGCTGGCCGCTCTCAGCTTGATAGCGCTCTGATGGATGAACTAGGGGCCATCCGCAATAAGGTAGAGCCGGTGGAAATCCTGCTGGTAGTGGACGCAATGATCGGCCAGGAATCGGTCAATATCGCCAAAGGCTTTCGCGAGGTGATTGCGCTGACTGGGTTGATCCTGACCAAGATGGATGGCGATGCCCGCGGTGGAGCAGCAATCTCTATTCGGGCGGTGACCGGTGTGCCGATCAAATTCTTGGGTACCGGTGAAGCCCTGGATGCCCTGGAAGTCTATGACCCGGAGCGACTCTCTGGTCGCATCCTGGGGATGGGCGATATCCTGGGCTTGATCGAGCGAGCTGAAGCCGCTTACGATGAGAAGACTTCTCGCGAGCAGGCGCAGAGGATGGTAGCCGGCGAGTTTACTTTGCAAGATTTTGCAGACCAGCTACGCCAGTTGCGCAAGATGGGTCCGTTGGGGCAGCTCCTTGAGATGATGCCTGGAGGCATGGGGCAGCTGGCCAAACAGATTTCGCCCCAGGAAGCCGAAGCGCAAATGAAAATGACCGAAGCCATCATCAGTTCGATGACCGGTCAAGAGCGGCGTCATCCGGACATCTTGAATGCTTCCCGACGCCGGCGCATTGCCCGCGGTTCCGGAACCGATGTGCAGGATGTCAACCGGCTGATTAAGCAATATCGGGAAGCACAGCGTTTGTTCAAAACAATTAAGAAATCAGGTATGCGCGGCCTGCCGCGCATATTTGGGTAACAATCATACTGAAGGAGATAGAAGTCCATGGTTCGTATTCGTCTGCGCCGTGTCGGCGGCAAACATCAACCCAGCTACCGCATCGTAGCGACTGATAAAGAGTCGCCACGTGATGGTCGTTTTATTGAAATCCTGGGGGCCTACAACCCCCGCACCAACCCCGCCACCATCCAGCTTGAGGAAGCCAAGATTTACGATTGGATGAGCAAAGGGGCACAGCCGACTGAATCGGTTGCCAAAGTTTTCAAGAGTGCAGGTCTGCTGGATCGTTTTGAGCGCTACAAAAAAGGCGAAGCGCTTGATACCCTGCTCGTCGAAGCACAATCTGCCGAGTCTGCGCGTAATATCAATCCTAAGACTAATTAAATCACCTGGTGGAGGTAACCGGTTTCACCGGTTAGCGCACTGGGAGGAATCCGGTTGGTGCTCATGAAAGATCTGATCGATTACATCGCCAAATCGCTGGTCGACGACCCTACGCAAGTCAGCGTAACCCAGGTGCGGCATGGCTCCCAAACGATTTTAAGGCTTAAGGTAGCCAAGGAAGATATGGGGCGGGTGATTGGCAAGAAAGGGCGGGTTGCCAGCGCGATGCGTACCTTGCTGATGGTCTCTGCCGCGCAGGATGGCAAGCGCGTCACCCTGGATATCGTTGAACCGCAATGAGCGGGGCGAAAGACCCTATGGCGGATAGCAACCGCGGGCAACCGACAGGCTCGTCCTCTACGGGCGAGCCTGAATTCCTGGTGGTAGGAAGGCTACACCGGCCGCATGGTGTGCGAGGTGAAATTGTCATGGAAGTTGTAACCGACTTCCCGGAGCGCCTCAAACCAGGCATGCTGGTCTTCGTGGGAGAGGATCACCAGCCACAACAGGTTGCGAGCCTGAGGCCGCACGACCTGGCGCTAATAGTATCATTCAGCGGTTTTAATACACCGGAAGATATTGGTCGCCTGCGCAACCACACTGTCTATGTGCGGACGGCGGATCGCCCGGCTTTGGCCGAGGGTGAATACTATCATCACCAGATTCTTGGCCTTAAGGTAATCGAAGAAGACGGAAACGCCCTGGGTTTCCTGACCGATATCCTGGAGACCGGCGCCAACGATGTGTATATTGTGCAGCCGGAAGGCGGTGGGCGGGAAATCCTCCTGCCGGCGATCTCGGATGTGGTCCGAGAAATCGACCTGGAGCAGGGCACGATGACCGTGCGCCTGCTGCCGGGCCTGCTTGCATAACAATTCGATCAATGTGGACGAAAAAGGATACTGGGTAGGCTTCAACCTGGTTAAGGGGATTGGCGCCCGGCGAATGCAGTCTCTTCTGGCGTATTTTGGCAGTGCCGAAGCCGCCTGGAAAGCTGAGCTGGAATTTCTTCAATCTGCCGGCCTCAGCCCGCGCCTGGTCAATGCCTGTGTGCAGATGAGGGGGAGCGACTCTCTCAAGTGGACCTGGGATCGTATTCATGCTCTCGATATCCAGGTGCTCACCTGGCAAGATGAGCGCTACCCGAATCGCCTGGCAGACCTCGATCAATCGCCCCCCGTTCTCTATATCCGTGGCACTCTGCTGCCGGATGATGATTGGTCGGTAGGTATCGTGGGTACCCGGCGGCTAACTTCTTATGGACGGCAGGTAACCCAAGAAGTGGCCGGAACACTGGCGCGAAACGGCATTACCGTCGTTAGCGGACTGGCACGTGGCATCGATGCTGTCGCCCATCAGGCGGCTTTGGCTGCTGGTGGACGCACCCTGGCGGTACTGGGGTGCGGCGTAGATCAGATTTATCCTCCCGAGCATCGCAGCCTGGCTGAGCAGATCATGGCGCATGGTGCGCTGATCAGCGATTATGCGCCAGGCACACCGCCGGATGCAGCCAATTTTCCCCCGCGCAATCGCATTATCTCTGGATTGTCCCGCGCTGTAGTCGTCATTGAGGCCGGGGAGCAGAGCGGGGCTTTGATCACTGCTGCCTTTGCCGCCGACCAGGGCAGGGAAGTATTCGCAGTTCCGGGCAGTATCTACGCTGTGCAAAGTAAAGGGACAAACCTGCTGATCCAACAGGGCGCCAGGCCGCTGCTCGCGCCCCAGGATATCCTCGAGACCCTCAAACTGGGGAATATCAGCCAGCAGAAAGCGGCACGCACAGCCTTGCCCGCCGATGAAATTGAAGCACAGCTGTACTCCCTGCTTAGCCTGGAACCAATGCATGTTGATGAAATCCGGGCACAAACCAAAATCCCGATTGAAAAGGTATCTGCTGCGTTAGTCATGATGGAATTGAAAGGCATGGTTCGCCAGGTTGGCGGCATGCAATATGTGTCCATCCGCGAAACGCAGTCGGACTACCAGGTAGATCGATAGGAGATAAGACCTTGGAAGCCTATTGTGTCAAGTGTAGAACCAAGCGAGAAGTGCAAGACCCGCAGCCGGTATTTACCGAAGGTGGTAAACCGGCAACCCGTGGCATTTGCCCGGTGTGTGGTACAACCATGTTTCGCATGGGACGGACCGAAGCCCATGCAGACCTCCCCCAGCCGCCTGCGGGCGGGATAAAGAAGCGTTCTGGCAAGCTGGTGATTGTAGAATCGCCTGCCAAGGCCCGCACGGTTGGCCGTTTCCTGGGAAAAGGGTATGTGGTCAAGGCCTCTGTTGGGCATGTGCGCGATCTCTTGCGTTCTCAGCTGTCTGTAGATGTTGAGCATGATTTTGTTCCTAAGTACCGCGTGCCCAACGAAAAGAAGCAGGTTGTCAAGGAGCTTAAAGGTCTGGTTCAAAAATCTGAAGAGATTTACCTGGCTACCGACCCCGACCGGGAAGGGGAAGCCATTGCATGGCACCTGATGCAAGCTGCGGATATCCAGCCGGAAAACAGCTACCGGGTGGTGTTTCATGAAATCACCGAGCCGGCCATCAACGAGGCCTTCGCCCACAGCCGGGAAATTGACATGAATCTGGTGGATGCTCAGCAAGCGCGCCGGGTGCTGGACAGGCTGGTTGGCTACAACCTGAGCCCGCTTCTGTGGCGCAAGGTGCGCGGCCGCCTGTCGGCCGGGCGTGTCCAGTCTGTAGCCCTGCGCCTGATTGTCGAGCGCGAGCGCGAGATCGACGCCTTTATTCCGGTGGAGTACTGGAGCCTGGAGGCGGAGCTCGCCCCGCAGGGCAGCAAAGACACCTACCGGGCACGCCTGGTCAAGGTGGATGGGGAAGACCCCCAGTTAACCGCCGAAGAGGTCGTGCAGCCAATCCTGCAGGATTTAGAAGGCGCCACATATGCGATCAGCAAGCTGAAACGCGGCGAGCGCCGGCGCAATCCTTTGGCGCCGTACACAACCAGCACGCTGCAGCAGGAGGCTTCCCGCAAGCTGGGCTATACCGCCCGCCGCACCATGGCCCTTGCGCAGCAGCTGTATGAGGGCATCGATGTTGGGCAGGGTGGGACAGTCGGCTTGATCACCTACATGCGCACCGACTCGACCAATATTTCTGAGCTTGCGCAAGAAGAAGCCCGCCAGTTCATCTCTCAACGCTACGGACCTGCTTTCATGCCCGAACAGCCGCCCAAATATAAGACCAAGGCGCGTGGCGCCCAGGAAGCGCATGAAGCGATCCGTCCCACCTCTGTCTTGCGGCAGCCGGATACCATCAAGGAATTCCTGAACCGGGATCAATTCCGCCTCTATCAGCTGATTTGGAAGCGTTTCGTGGCCTCCCAGATGTCTGCCGCAGTGTTTGATACGCTGTCGGTTGAAGTGACAGCCGTTACCGAGCAGCATCGCTACTTGCTGCGCGCCTCCGGCTCAACAGTGCGTTTCCAGGGCTTTTTGGTAGTTTACGAAGAAACCCGGGATGAGGATCAGAATACGGAAGAAGAAGAGACCCGCATTCCAGCAGGGTTGGAGGAAGGCCAATCGCAGCGCCTGCTTAAGCTTTACCCGGAACAACATTTCACGCAACCGCCGCCCCGTTTTACTGAGGCTACCCTGGTACGCACGCTGGAGGAGAATGGGATTGGGCGCCCGTCCACGTATGCTCCCATCCTGGCTGTGCTGCAGCAGCGGAATTATGTAGTGAGGGAAGGGACGCGCCTGACGCCTACCGAAACCGGATTCCTGGTCAATGACCTGCTCATCGAGCACTTTTCGAACGTTGTGGATGTCGGTTTCACGGCTCGGATGGAAGAAGATCTGGATCGGGTAGCCTCCGGAGAGCTGGAATGGGTGGAGGTAATCCGCGAATTCTATGGCCCGTTCATCCAGGAACTTGAAGAAGCAGATAAGAACATTGAAATTCAGAATATGGGACCAGAACCGATCGGCCGCCTCTGCCCGGAATGTGAGCACGAGCTGGTCATCCGTTGGGGACGCTACGGCAAATTTATTAGCTGCAGCAATTTTCCAAACTGCCGCTATACTGAAGCCTGGCTGGAGAAGATTGGTGTTGCCTGCCCCAAGGATGGCGGCGACCTCGTCGAACGCAAGACCCGCAAAGGCAGGGTATTCTATGGCTGTGGCAATTACCCAAACTGCGAATTCACATCCTGGAAGAAACCCCTTCCCGTGCCCTGCCCGGAGTGTGGTGGGCTGTTGATAATCGCCGATAAGCGCAACGCTCAATGCCTGGCCTGTGAGAATACCTTCCTGTTGGATGAGGTTGTGGCTGAAACCGTCAGCGCGGCATAATCCTTGCATCCTTGTGAGTATCCGGGCTTGCCGGCTGACTTTGTTGCAAAAATGGTGACAATCGTCTAAAATTAGAACAGGTAAGCGAATGTTTCTACCCTGAAGTCCAGGGTGAAGTTGCCTGACGCCGGATTCATCCAAAGCGTATTTGTGCGGGAGCCTAGAAATTATGGACGCAATCAAACAGCAGCTCAGTAAACCCCTCATCGCCGGGATCGTCGGACTGGTTGTCGGCCTGATCGTCGGCATGGTTGTTCTGGGGTGGTGGCTTTTCCCGGTGCAGTGGGAGGATGCCACGCCGGCCCAGCTTAATGCGGATTGGCAGACCGAGTATATGCGGATGGCTGTAGAAGCCTTCAGTTATACCCAGGATGCTGCTGCAGCCCAGATGCGCTACCAGGCACTTGGTGATGCTGCCCCGGATGCCCTGCTGGCGGTTGCCAAACAGCCGGAGAACCTGGGCGTCGACCAGATCAGCGCATTTTACACTGCCGTCCAGTCGGCGCCACAACCTGCACCGGAAGGCGGGACGACTGCCCCAGTAGAGGGGACGGCTGCAGCCACACAACCTGCAGACCAACCTGCAGCCTCTTCCACGCGCACAGCTCTGATTGTTTTTTGTGTGATCGGTCTGTTGGCTGTTGGGGTGCTCTTCGCGATATTCTTCCTGCGATCCCGCCGCCCACCGGTCGCTGCCGAATCCCCGGAGAGCGCCGAGGTTGAAGAGATGGGCGAGCTGACTCCCATGCAGCCGGCAGCAGAATACCAGCCTTCCGCAGATTTCCAGCGCCCGATAGATAACACACCTGCCCTGGTGAGATTCATGGCGGCTTACACCCTGGGGAACGACCTGTTCGACGATTCCTTTAGTGTTGAATCACAAGGGGGTGAGTTTCTGGGTGAGTGCGGGGTTGGAATTGTGGAGACAATCGGGGTTGGCGATCCCAAGCGGGTGACCGCCTTCGAGGTCTGGCTGTTTGATAAGAACGATATCCAGACTGTAACCAAAGTGATGATGAGCAGCAATGCATATGCCGATGGCAATACACGCCAGCGACTGGCGGCGCGTGGCGAGCCGGTATTAATTCAGCCGGGGCTGGATGTCCAGTTGGAGACTCAATCGCTGCGATTGGTGGCGCGTGTGGTTGATCTGGCTTACGGCGATGGCGCCCTACCGGCAGAAAGTTACTTCTCGCGCTTCGTTCTCGATTTATCGATCTGGCAGACGGCCTGAATTACTCGATCTTCAATATCCTCAAGTAAATCATGCCACTGGGGGTGTTGGCTTCGATGACATCACCTTCGCGTCGGCCCATCAGGGCGCGACCGATGGGTGATTCATTGGATATTTTCCCATTGCGAGGGTCGGCTTCTTTGGCGCCTACGATGTCGTAAGTGTCAGGCGGGTAGTCTTCTTCCTGGATAGTCACTCTGGCCCCAACATCGACGGCCTCATACCGGATGTTGGTCTTCTCTACCACGATGGCATTTTTCAATACATATTCTAATTCCTGGATGCGGCCTTCCAGAAATGCCTGGTCTTCCTTGGCTTTGTGGTAATCGGCATTTTCAGACAGATCACCCTGTGAGATCGCATGGCGTAATCGTTTGGCAAGCTCGTTACGGGCAGGGCCTTTTAGCTGCTCTAGCTCGGCTTTAATCTTGGCGGCGCCTTCAGCAGTCAGGTAGGGTTGTTCGCTCATTCATTTCTCCGATAAATAAAAACTCCAGCCACCAATCGCTAGAAGGTGGCTTGTTTCCAAACTTATGGTTTGCTGTTTGGATCAAATAGCTTGCGGTGTTCTTCGGTCGCAAAGCGATCAGTCATCCCTGCGATGTAATCGCAGGCTGTGCGCTCCAGCCCGCGTGATTCGATCTGTACCTGGATATGCGCCGGTAAGATGGATGGTTCTGCCAGGTATGCCTGGAAAAGGTCGGTAATGATACGCTCGGCCTTAACCGCCATGCGGACGACGCGGTGGTGGCGATACAGGTTCATGTACAGGAAATCCTTCAGCTGCCGGTTGCGCCGGTACATATCCTCGCTGAAGCTGATTACAGGGTAGGGCAGGCGCTGCAGCTCCTCCACGGAGCGCACGGTGCTCTCCCGCAGGCGCAGATCGGTGGCCTGCACCAGGTCGGTGACTTCCAGGCCGATCAGCCGGCGGATCAGGCGGTGGCGGGACAGATCATCCATGAATGGGCCGCGCCAGCCGACGCTTTCCAGCAGAATTTCCCACAGGGTGACGCCTTCCAGCATCTGCGGGGTGATCATGCCCGAGCGCAGGCCATCATCCAGGTCATGCGCGGTGTAGGTCAGCTCATCGGCAGCATTGGCAATCTGCGCTTCCAGGTGTCCACGCAAGTCCGGGTTATATTCGCTGGCGTCTGCCACATCGTATTCGGACTCGTGCTTGACGATGCCTTCGCGCACTTCCCAGGTCAGGTTCAACCCGGGGAAATCCGGATAGCGCATCTCGAGCTGGGTGACAATCCGCAGGGACTGTTTGTTGTGGTCGAAACCGCCGAAATCCTTCATTAACTTGGATAGCGTTACTTCTCCGGAATGGCCGAAAGCCGGATGGCCCAGGTCGTGGGCCAGGCAGATCGCTTCCAGCAGGTCCTCGTTGGCGCCCAACGCCCGGGCGACGGTGCGCCCAATCTGGGCTACTTCCAGGGTGTGCGTCAGGCGGGTGCGGTAGTAATCTCCCTCATAGTTGATAAAAACCTGCGTTTTATACTCCAACCGCCGGAACGCAGTGGTGTGCAGGATGCGATCACGGTCGCGCTGGAAGGCGGTGCGGTATTCCGGTTCGTCTTCCGGGTAAGCCCGGCCACGCGTCCCCCGGCTGCGTGAGCCGTATGGCGCCAGCGACCGTTCTTCGATTAATTCGAGCTCTTGCCGGGTGTAAAACATATTTTTTTCCCTGGGTTCAATTTGGTGATAGGTAATAAAGTCTAACCCAGGATGAAGAGACTGTCAACGATTGCCCGGGAGCGGTGTTGTTGTTCAGCGAAATTGACACCAGGTAACTGATCAGCGAAAATGTCACCCATGAACGAGAGAGTGACATTGAGCATGGAAGAAATCAAGCGAGGATATGTGCTTCAGCAGGTGGAAG
>JBFYSP010000232.1:0-3129 GCA_041301395.1 Anaerolineae bacterium | reverse complement strand
TAGAAGACTACGATCGCGTCAAAGATGCTTTCGTGATCGATGCCGGGACGATGCGCCGGGCTAAAGAGCGCATGATCGTAATGCACCCACTACCACGTGTCAATGAAATCAGCATGGATGTGGATGACGACCCGCGCGCAGCTTACTTCCGCCAGATGGAATACGGCCTGTATGTCCGGATGGCGCTGCTGGCGATGGTGCTGGGGAAAGCCTGAGGCGGCATGAGTTTCTTCTCACAGCTCGAAATGCGTGCCCGCCAGGTCGATTCTCTGTTGTGCATCGGGCTTGACCCTCAGCCGGAGGACCTGACTGAGCCAACCGCTGCCGCAGCCCAGGAATACTGTATCCGGTTGATCGAGGGCTGTTCCGAGGTGGCGGCAGCCTTTAAGCCGAACGCTGCATTTTTTGAGGCTTTTGGCCCACCCGGCGCGGAAGCGCTGCGGGCGGTGATTGCTGCTGTGCCGGAGGGCATCCCAGTCATTCTGGATGCCAAGCGCGGCGATATTGCCTCAACCGCTACGGCATACGCCCAGGCAGCCTTCCAGGCTTACCGGGCAAATGCGGTCACCGTCAACCCCTACCTGGGACGGGATGCCGTGGAGCCGTTCCTCGAGGATCCCGAGCACGGCGTATTTTTATTGTGCAAGACCTCCAACCCGGGAGCGGCCGATCTGCAGGACCTGCTTGTTTTCCCAGGAGGGCTGGCTCTGTTTGAGAACATCGCCCGGCTGGCGCAGGGCTGGAATGTGAAGGACAACCTGGGCCTGGTAGTTGGCGCCACGCACCCTGAGGCGCTGCGGCGGGTGCGCCTGCTGGCGCCCGAGCTGTGGATCCTGGCTCCGGGTGTTGGCGCCCAGGGCGGCGACCTGCAGGCTGCCTTGAGCGCCGGGCTGCGGGCAGATGGCCTGGGGATGCTCATCCCGGTCTCACGCCTGATTGGGCGAGCAAAACACCCGCGTCGCGAGGCGGAAGCGCTCTGCCAGGCGATCAACCAGGAACGGCGGGTGCTGGCGAAGTCAGCCGAGAAACGACCCGTTGAGCAGGTGGAAAAACGCCGGCTCTCAGTCAGGGATCTGGCTGATGGGCTGCTGGATGCTGGCTGCGTGCAGTTCGGCGAGTTCACCCTGAAATCTGGATTGCTTTCCCCTGTATATATCGACCTGCGCCGGTTAGTCGGCTACCCTGCCCTGCTGCAGCAGGTCGGGCAGGCTTACCTGCCCGTGTTGCACGACCTGGAATTTGACCGTTTAGCTGCTCTGCCGTATGCTGCCCTACCTATCGCCACCGCCATCAGCCTGCAGGGCGGCTGGCCGATGGTGTATCCGCGCAAGGAAGTTAAAGCTTATGGCACCAGGGCCGAAATTGAGGGAGTTTTCCGGGAGGGTGAGAAGGTCGTGGTGATCGACGACCTGACGACAACCGGCGGAAGCAAGTTCGAAGCGATTGGCCGGCTGGTGGCGGCCGGGCTGCGCGTGGAGGATGTCGTGGTGCTCATCGATCGGGAGTCTGGGGCGGCTGAGGCCTTGGCGCAGGCAGGCTACCGCCTGCACGCGGTCTTTTCTCTGTCCTGGCTGGTGAGCGACTGGGAAGGACAGGGCAAGATCACTGCTGAGCAAGCCGAAGCGGTCAGGCGTTTTATCCTGGCGACTCGCTGAGGGGGCCGGCTTGTACCAGAGACTGCGCCCACTGCTCTTTCGCCTCGATCCCGAACGAGCCCATGCCCTGACGCTCTTTGGATTGCGGCTGGTTGGCACCTTGCCGCCGCTCCAGGCGCTGGTCAGCCGCTGGTATCCCGTGGCGCACCAGCCGGTACAGGCTTTTGGGCTGCAATTTAGCAACCCGGTGGGGTTGGCAGCCGGTTACGATAAGGATGGGTTAGGCTGGCGCGGCCTGGCATGCCTGGGATTTGGTCATATCGAGGTGGGCACGGTGACGCCGCGACCCCAGCCGGGCAACCCCAGCCCAAGATTGTACCGCCTGCCGGAAGATCGAGCTTTGATCAATCGCATGGGGTTCCCGGGAAAGGGCGCCGATTTCGTCCTGCAGCAACTGGCAGGTCGGCGACCCTCTGGCCTGGTGCTGGGGGTGAACCTGGGGAAGAATAAGGATACGCCGCTGGAAGAAGCAGCCCAGGATTACCTGGTGCTAGTGCGTAAATTTGCTCCTGCCGCCGATTATCTGTCGATTAACGTCAGTTCACCGAATACAGTTGGGCTGAGGCGACTGCAGGCTCGGGAGGCACTGGGAGATTTACTGGATGTGCTGGTATTGGAAAGAGATTTCTTGAGTGAGCAGTCCAGCAAGCGCACCCCGCTGCTGCTCAAGCTGGCGCCGGATTTGAGCCAGGCGGAGCTAGAGGACGCCGTGCAGGTGGCGCTGGAGCGTGGCATGGATGGGTTAATCGCTACCAATACCACCCTCGAGCGGGATGGCCTGCATTCTGTTCAGGCAGGGGAATCGGGTGGCTTGAGTGGCGCACCACTTGCCAGGCGCAGCCTGGAAATCACCCGCTGGATCTGCACCCGAACCGAGGGGCGATTGCCGTTAATCTCGGTGGGCGGGATTCTCTCAGCGGAGGACGCGATCGAACGCCTGGAGGCCGGAGCAGCCCTGGTGCAGGTGTATACCGGATTGGTTTACTCCGGTCCGGCGCTGCCCAGCCAGATCGTCAACACCATCCGCTAGATGATAGATGTCATTAGGGGATATATGCCAGGATGCGCCAGGCGCCTTCCTCGCCCTGGATGACTTCTGATGAGGTGCCGACTACCTGGTACCAGGTGACGCCGGGCTTGTAGGGAAACACCGTGCCGTCAGGATATTCCAGGTAAACCACTGAATCGGACTGCGGGCGCATCCAGCGCAGCCGGTAGGCCAGTCCATCGCGGAAGGCAATGGCATCACCTTCGCCGAACATGCCGATCATCATTACGTTTGGGCTGTAGGGCGGGTCAATGTTATGCCCCAGGAACAGCACCACCACGTTATCGGCAGACACCTGCTGCCCGTTCAGCCGGTCGGTTAGGGGTTCCAGGACTTCCCCGGCACCCTCATCTTCCTGCGCATCCTGGAAGCGCAGGTAGCCGCCGCTCGCAGGATCGTAATCCCAACGAGTGTAAGCGCTGATCG
>JBFYSP010000221.1:0-5379 GCA_041301395.1 Anaerolineae bacterium | reverse complement strand
GTGCTCTCCAGGATGGTTACGCCGGTCGTTCCGGCAGCTTCCCAGGCGTCCAGGATTGGCGGGCAGTCATCCGGATCATTGACAATTAATACCACCATGAAGCTCATGTCTCTTCTCCTTGTGACGAGTCGTGCTCTGGCAGGTCCGCCGCAGATTCAGCGGCTTCTTCTTGCACCGGGGGTAACTCAAGCGAGTCAGGCGCTTCCGCCGGGCGAATCTTTTTTCGGGTGAACGACAGGCGCAGCAAAGGCGGGGTAATCAAAGTGGTCAGGATCACCACCCCCACCACAGCCGCGAAAACGTCCTCTTGGATCAGGCCTTCGTTCAGGCCGACGGCAGCCACGATCAGGCCCACTTCACCGCGCGAGATCATGCCTACACCCAGCTGCAGCGACTCGCGGCGGCTCAACCCGCCCAGGAGGCCGCCCAGCCCGGCGCCAAACAGTTTGCCCACCACAGCCACAGCCAGCAAGGCCAGCAGAAGCCACAGTCCGCTTCCGCTCAGGGTTTTCAAATCGGTGGACAGGCCAATATCCACGAAAAAGATCGGCACAAAGAATCCGAAAGCCACGATCGAGATCCCGGATTGGATGCGCTCTTTAATCGGGCTGCGGGAGAGCATCAGCCCAGCCAGGAAAGCTCCAGTGATGGCGGCCATCTTGCCAAAAGTCTCGGCGCTCCAGCCATACACGAAGATCACCACCATCGTAAAGGCAATCAACCCCTGGCTGACGGGCAGATCGTCTACTTTATAGCTCCAGCGCGGCAGCAGCCATAATCCGAGCACGGCGCCTACCGCCAGGAATAGCAGCATGCGCACACCAATCAGCAGCACATCCACCCAGCCGACTTGCGAGCCGGCCACCGCCACGGCAGTGAAGATCGATAGGCTGAGCACTACCAGGATATCATCCAGCACGGCTGCGCCCAGCAGGCTCACCCCCACGCGGGTGCGCAGGCGGTTGAGCTCCATAAGAGTCTGAGCGGAGATGCTCACGCTGGTCGCTGCCAGGATCAAGCCGACGAAAATGGAAGACTGCACAGGCTGTTGAAGAGCGATCCCAAGCCCGGCGCCCATAAACAGAGGGAAAATCACACCCAGAGTGCCGGCCAACGCCGCTACCCGGCTGGATTTTGCCAGGTCTTCCAGGTGCAGCTCAAGGCCTGCCAGGAACATCAACAGCAGGACGCCGATCTCGGCCAGCTCGTGCACCACCTCCGGCAGATGCGGATCGGTGAAGTAGGGCTGGTGCAGCAGGTCCAGCACCGTCGGGCCAAGCAGGATACCCACCAGAAGCTCGCCTAAAACCGACGGCTGCCCCAAGCGCAAGCTGAGGTAGCCCCCTGCTTTAGCAATGGCAATGATTATCGCCAGAGAAAAAGTGAGCTGGATGATTGGTGTAGCGCCTTCGCTCATGAGCTCTCAACTCCAGCAGATTGTTCGGCCGCTTCGGCGGCCTGCGGCCAGGGGTCAGTTCCTGCGATTTTGTGCTGTACGTACTGCCAGAGTACTTTCACCGTAGCGATCAGAGGCACTGCCAGCAGCGCTCCCAGGATATTGCCCACCGCCAGACCGGCGATCAGGCCGACAAACACTACCCCAGGGTGCAGCTTGAGCCGATGGCCCAGCATTTGCGGGCGCAGCCACAGGTTATCCACTTGCTGCACCAGCGCATAAACAATGATCAGCATCCCGATCAGCCCGAGGGTAGAGAAGGGAATCAGGCCCAACTGGTAGAACCAGATGACCAGGCCCGCCCCAATCAGCATCAGGATTGCCAGGACGACGAAGATGAAGATCTGCACGCGCAGGAACAGGCGCCAGACTTCATCGATCTCATTCAGCAGGTAGCCGACTTCCCTGCGGTATTCCGGCAGGAACAATCCGACAAACCAGGGCTTGAGCTGCGGACCATCGCGCATCAGGTAGAACATACTGACCAGCCCCGCCAGCACCACCAGGATATTGGTGGTCAGGTTGGAGATGATCTTCAGCGAATTTCCCGAAAGCGCCGTAACTGCGCTGCCGGCTGAGCGGCCCAGGCTCTCCAGCAGCAGACGCGGCGACAGGTCGATCCCCACGATCACGAAGGGCTGCGAGAGCCAGGTCTTCAGCTCTTCCAGGGCGGCGGTGACGCGGGTATTCAGCTCGCTGAACCAGTTGATCACAATCGTGCCCACTAAAGCGGGGATCGCCACGATGACCAGCAACAACAGACCGTACACCACAATCGCGGCCAGATTGCGCTTGAAGTGAAAGCGGCGCATAAAAAAATTCACCAGCGGCTCCAGCAGGTAGGCCAGCAGGCCGGCGATTACCAGCGCCTGGAACAACGGCCAGGCCAGGGCGATCAACGCCACTGTGCCGACCAGCGCCACCACCAGCACGATGATACGCGTAGTGCGTGACCAGACTGGAGAATTGCCGGAAACAGAAGTAGAATCGGTCATCGGAGACTTGAAAGATGGGAGGCTGAATGGATGGCTGTGAAGGACATAGACTGATTTTAAATCATTTTCGCAGCTAATGACCGTTTATTTAATTGAAAACAGCCTTCAAGATTCCGGCATCTTGAAGGCTGTTGGTTGGCAATGTCTTATCTTTACACGCCCAGCTGAGCGCGCGTTCTCAAGTAGTTGGCGACCCGGTCCCGGGTAAGTGTGCCCACCAGCCGCCCCTGCTCCATAACAGGAGCCTGGGAGACATTGGCTCTTTCCATGGCTTGCAGCGCCGCCAGCAGGTCCATATCCGAGTCGATGCGCAACAGGCGGTTGAGGGGGGTCATCGCCTGGTAAGCGGTGATGAAGCCCCATTTGGGTTTAGGGATGGCGGTGATGTCTTTCAAGGTCAGCATTCCCAGGATATTTTCCCCATCCCAGATGTAGAAGCAGTGCTGCCCTGAAGTGAGCACGCGTTGTTCGATGATGGTGCTGAGCGGCATTAGCGGAGAAATCTCCTGGCAGGACGGCTCCATAGCCTGTGACACCTTCACCCCCTGCAGGGCACGCGTGACGCGCGCCTGTGAGGCAATCGTGGAAGCGGTGTTTAACAGGAACCAGCCAATGAAAATCCACCACAGCCCGTTGATGAACTGGTTGCCAAACATTTGCCATAAGCCATAGCCGATGAAGCCAAAAGCTGCAACCTGCCCCGTCGTGGCGGCAACCCGCGTGGCCTTGTAGAAATCCTTGGTCCCTTGCCAGACCAGTGCCCGCAACACACGCCCGCCATCCAGCGGAAAACCGGGGATCAGGTTGAACACAGCCAGCATGAAGTTGATGCGCATCAGGTATTCGGCTGGTGCAGCCAGGTAGGGGATGCTCTGGGCAACAAGCCAGATTCCACCGAACAGACCGGCCAGCCCAAAGCTGACCAGCGGTCCGGCAATTGCCACGCGCAGCTCTACACCGGGGGAGGACGGCTCGCGCTCAATCTGCGCCACGCCGCCAAAGACGAACAGCGTGATGCTGCGTACCGGGATGTGGTTGCGCAGCGCCAGGAACGAGTGGCCCAGCTCGTGGGCCAGCACCGAGCCAAAGAAGAGCAGGCTGGTAACCAACCCCAGGATGGAATACACTACCACCGACAGAGAGGGAAATTCACTGGGAAAGTAGGAAGTTGCCAGCGAAAAGGTGATCAGGCCAAAGATGAGGAACCAACTGTTGGATAAACCAATCGGGATGCCCCATATCCGGCCAAGCTTAATATTGGCGTTCATGTCAGATCTCCATAACTATATACCGGTAAACGAAAGAGAAAGTTGCACTAACGGTTAGACAGGTCAGTCGTCGCGGCGCCCGACAAGCAGGGTCGTGTAATAAAGCAGGGTCATAACCGCCTGGATGGCAGCCGCCACGTAAGTCAGGGCTGCGGCATCCAGAGTCTTATTGACGCCCACCATCTCCTCCGACCCCAGGATGCCCTGGGTCACCAGGGACTTCTTGGCGCGGCGGGTGGCATCGAACTCCACCGGCAGGGTGACGACTGCAAAGAGCGCCGTCAGGCCAAACAGGATCAAGCCCAGCCAGGCAATCGATTCGCCCAGGGTGGAGGGTATGAATAAACCAACCAGGAAGATGATCGGACCCAGCCAGCTGCCAATCTGGACGCCAGGCACCAGGGAAGTGCGAAATTTCAGCGCCGTATAGCCTTGCTTGTCCTGGATAGCGTGGCCGGCTTCGTGGGCCGCCACACCGGCAGCCGCCAGGCTGGGAGTCTGGTACACTTCCGGGCTCAAGCGCAGCGTCTTGTGGCGCGGGTCATAATGATCGCTGAGGAAGCCGCCCACTTGCTCAACCTGCACTTCATGCAGGCCATTGAAATCCAATACCCGGCGGGCTACTTCTGCTCCGGTCAGGCCGCGCGCCGAGCGCACCTTGGAATAACGATTGAAAGCACCCTTGACTTTAATTTGCGCCCACAAGCCAAGAAGTAAGGCCGGCATGGCAAACAATAAGTAAAGTGGGTCAAAGAAAAACATCGGTTCTCCTGAATATATTGTTATTTAAGTTGTTATCGATTTACCGTTACTACTGCCAATATCCTAGCATCCCGCCTAAAGACTGTCAAGATATCGTCGTGGTTTTATCCATATTTATAATAATTCTCTTACAAATCGCTTATAGCTTGCGTCTTGCGCTCAGGATTCCAGAATGCAAACAGCAGAAAGCCCAGGAAACGCACCCCGGAGGAAACCAGCAGCCCTCCAGCGATGCCAATTTGCCCGGCCAGCCAGGTGCCGGTTAGCGGACCCAATATCGAAGCGGCATAGGTCATACTTTGGGCCAGCGACACAAACGTGGCACTGTATTCGATAGGCACGGTTTTCATCAGCTCATCGAAGAAAACCAGGTCAATGCCCGCCTGGAAGATCCCAGCCAATCCAACGATAATCACGATGAACGTGAGGTTCGTCGTAGATGCTACCAGCGCCGGGTAGATGCTCAACCCCAGTGTGGCGGTCAGCAGCACGAAGCGCGAGCCGCGCCGGCGGGATTGGCGCGTCCACAGGCTGTAGCCGACCAGCAGCACGATTGTCTGAGCGGTGTTTATGTAGCCAATCCAGGCATCCGGGGCCTCCGCCACACGCACGTAATACAAGGGAAATAGAGGCGTGGCCAGCAGGGTGCCAAACAGGTAGACCACCCGCTTTCCTGAAAATTGGAGAAAATTCGGGTAACCCGAGATCAGGGAAATATAGGCGCCTGTGCGCTCGCGCATGGATAGGCCCGGTGGTGATGGCTTGGGTTCGCTATCCGGCAGAATGATGCGCCTGGAAAAAAAGTAGCTGATCAGCCCGCCAACCGACAGCAATATGAAGAGCAGCTGGTAATTGAGTGAGAAATCAAACCAGCCCAGGAACTGGCCGGCAAAGGCAA
>JBFYSP010000158.1:0-2789 GCA_041301395.1 Anaerolineae bacterium | reverse complement strand
CGGACGGCGCCGACGCCGACCGCCTGAGCTGCCTGGTCCCCGCCTCCGCCGACCACCGGTGTTCCCGCCATCAATCCGGTCGCCTCAGCAGCCTGCTGGTCGATAAAACCGGTTATTTCTGGGCCTTCATATGTGGGCGGCAGCCAGGCGGGATCGATGCCCAATTTTTCGAGCACCTCGGGCGACCAGGTGCGTGATTTCAGGTCGAACAGGATGGTGCCTGAGCCATCGGCTACATCCATGGCAAACTGCCCGGTCAGGCGGTAGCGGATATAATCCTTGGGCAGCAGGATGTGGCTGGCTTTCGCATATACCTGCGGTTCGTTTTCCTGCACCCACAAAACCTTGGGGGCAGTAAAGCCGGTGAGAGCGTCGTTGCCGGTGATCTGGATCAGGCGGGCTTTCCCCAACCGGCTTCGGATCTCATCGCATTGCTCCGCGGTGCGTTGATCGTTCCATAAGATGGCTGGACGGAGTACATTTCCGGCTTCATCCAGCAGCACCAGGCCGTGCATCTGCCCGGTCAAACCAATCGCTTTGACCGCGCTGCCCGGCACCTTGGCTTCGGACAAAACCTGGCGGATGCTGGTCTGCATGCCATTCCACCACTCGTAGGGGTCCTGCTCCGACCACAACGGGCGTGGCGTAGACAGGCTCAGCGGGGTGGTGGCGCTGCCAACCACGCTACCTTGCTCATCGATCAGCAGCGCCTTGGCGCCTGTCGTTGAGACATCCAGTCCCAGTAGCATCAGCGCACTCCCAGCAGCAGATCAATGGTAAGCTGGTCCAGTTTTTCGTAAGCCAGCCCACGGGCGCCCAGCGCCTGGCGGGGGAATTCGATCCCCTTGAGAGCAGCGGCTTTTTCGGCGGAATATGCCCCGAAATAGGGAGTCAGCGCTCCATCATCGGCATTAATTTCTTTCAGCAATGCCTGGATTTCCGGGTCATTCTTCCACTGTGCTGCTTTTTCTTTCAGCACCAGGTAGGTGCGCATGCAGCCGCGGGCGAAGTCCTTGACGCCGTCGTAATCCTCGGTGCGGTAGGCATGCGCATCGAAATGACGGCTGCCGGCGTAGCCCACGTCTTCCAGGAACTTGACCAGGAAGAAGGCGCTCTTCAGGTTGACCGCACCAAAGCGAAAGTCCTGGTCATAGCGGCCGAAGGCCTGGTCGTTCAGGTCGATATGGAAAAGCTTACCGCAGTCCCAGGCCTGGGCGACGGCGTGCACAAAATTGAGCCCGGCCATATGCTCGTGCGCCACTTCCGGATTGACGCCAACCATGTCGGCATGCTCCAGGGTCTCAATGAAACCCAGCATGGCCCCGGTGGTAGCCAGGTAAATGTCGCCACGCGGCTCATTCGGCTTGGCTTCCAGGGCGAATTTCAGATCGTAGCCCTGGTCTAGAGCGTATTCGCACAGAAAGTTAAGTGCTTCCCGGAAGCGCTTCAAGCTGGTGGCGGGGTCTTTACTGCCATCGGTTTCAGTGCCTTCGCGGCCGCCCCAGAAGACGTACACCTTGGCGCCCAGCTCAACGCCCAGGTCCATCGCCTGCATGGTTTTCTGCAGGGCATAGCCACGCACCCGGGGATCATTGGAAGTAAACGCGCCATCCTTAAAGGCCGGGTCGGTGAACAGGTTGGTGGTTGCCATCGGCACGACCAACCCGGTATCTTGCAGTGCTTTTTTGAAATCTTTGATGATTTGGGTGCGCTCCGTGGGGCTGGCATCAATAGGCACCAGGTCGTTGTCGTGGAAATTTACACCGTACGCGCCGACATCAGCCAGCAGGTGTACCAGCTCGACGGGCGATAGCTTGCCGCGCACCGGCTCGCCAAATGGGTCGCGCCCGGTGCTGCCAACAGTCCACAAGCCAAAAGTGAACTTGTGTTCAGGCCTGGGTAACAATCGATCGGTCATATGCATCCTTTTATAGAATAGCCTTTATGGGTTGGTGGTCACATTGACGAGCTCTTCCTGATGCTGCTCACGCTTAGGGGACACATGGCTCCACAGGATAAATCCTAGCGTTGAGAAAAGCAGGATCAAGAAACCGAAGCGATATGCCTCGAACAACCAGGGCTGGAACATGCCGAATACACCCAGGACAATCCCAGCAATCAGGGAGTATTCGATGATCTTGTGCGTCCTGGGTGCAATCTGATTATTCAGCGCACTGGCAACCATCACAATCACGGCGATGAATCCCAGGATAATTGCAGCAAAGATCAAGATAAAGGGCAGCGCACTGAGCAGCACATTGCGGTTCATTTGCTCTTCGGTTGCCAGGTTATTGATTATTGGACCGGCAACTAACCCCAGGACCAATAGAATCGCAATGACAGCGAATAATTTCTTGGGTATTCGGACACGTTGTTTCATGTATACCTCGCCCTGGCTAAGCCGGTCCCCCGATGGGGACCGGCTTAGCCAATTGCTTGCTATTAATACTTGACTGCAACCTGTTTCTTGCTTTCGGCAGATTTGAGGATCGCGTCGCAGATGACCGAAGCGCGATAGCCGTCCAGGAATGTCGCTCCAATCGGATCTACCGGTTTGTCATTGACGATGGCATCCAGCAGGTGGGTGATCTCGTGCACGAAAGTGTGCTCCCAGCCGATGATGTGCCCGTGAGGCCACCAGTTGGACCACCAGGGATGCGAGCCTTCGGAAATCATGACATCGTGGAAGCCCTGGGTTTCCTTGGGTTCGTCATTCACCCAGAAGACCTCCAGCTCGTTCATGCGCTCAAGGTTGAAGCGGATGCTGCCTTTTTCGGCATTGATCTCGA
>JBFYSP010000141.1:0-3781 GCA_041301395.1 Anaerolineae bacterium | reverse complement strand
CCTGCAGGATACCGGCGTGCGCGAGCTGATCTTGATTGCCCAGGACACGACGGATTACGGGCACGATCTGGGGATGAAGGATGGGCTGGCCCAGCTGCTGGAGCAGCTGGTGCAAGCCGCCCCGCAGGTAGACTGGATCCGGGTGATGTACGCCTATCCGGGGTATGTCACCGAGCGCCTGATCGACGTGATGGCCGCTGCCCCGCAGATCTTGCCCTACCTGGATATGCCGCTGCAGCACGCTCACCCGGCGGCCCTGCGCCGCATGCGCCGGCCGGCCAACATCGACTGGGTGTATAAAACCCTGGACAGCATGCGCAGCCGATTACCTGAGTTGGCGCTGCGTACCACTTTCATTGTGGGCTACCCCGGCGAGACCGACGAGGAGTTCCAGACGCTGCTCGATTTTGTACAGCAGATGCGCTTCGACCGGGTCGGGGCCTTCCAGTTCTCCTTCGAGCCGGACACAACCAGCGAGCCGCTGGGTGACCCCATCCCGCCGGAAGTCAAGCAGGAACGTTACGAACGCCTGATGGCGCTCCAGCAGGGCATTGCCCTGGAAAAGAACCAGGCTCAGGTCGGCAAGACTCTGCCGGTGCTGATCGAAGGCAGCAACGATGGGCTGTCGGTCGGTCGCTCTTACCGGGATGCACCGGAAATCGATGGTATGGTGATTGTCGAAGGCGAGCTACCGGTCGGCGAGATCGTGCCCGTGCGCATCACCGGCGCCATGGTCTACGATCTAAGCGGCATCCCGGCGACGGCGGTCTTTCCGCCTGTCCAAAGCATTGGCCTATCCGATTTACAACCTGCCTCAAGATGAAACCTTACGCAGACGAACTCCAATTTGCTTTGCAAGCCGTCCGCCAGGCCGGTTTACTCATCCGCCAGGTGCAGGCCGAGATGGTCTCCCCGGCCCTGACCAAAAGCGACCGCTCGCCGGTCACCGTTGCCGACTACACCTCGCAGGCAGTGGTCGCCGCATGGCTGTTGCAGGCCTTCCCCAACAACCCGCTGGTAGCGGAGGAAGATGCTGCAACCCTGCGCCTGCCGGAGAACCAGGCGCTGCTGGCGCAGGTAACCGGCTTCGTGCGCCGCAGTCTGCCGCAGGCAACCTCCGACCTGGTATGCGATTGGATCGACCGTGGGCAATCCCAGCCCGCCGGGCGGTTCTGGACGCTGGACCCCATCGACGGCACCAAGGGCTTCCTGCGCGGTGACCAATACGCCGTGGCCCTGGCGCTGCTGGTGGACGGGGAAGTACAGGTGGGCGTGCTGGGCTGCCCGAACCTGGTGGATGGCTACCGGCCCGACATGAACGGCTCCGGCTCACTGGCATACGCCGTACGCGGGCAGGGCGCCTGGGTCGAGAGCCTGGAACCACGGGATTTCACCAGCGATCCGATGCCACTTACGGTCTCTTCCCGCAGCGACCCTCACCAGGCACGCATCCTGCGCTCTTTCGAATCCGGGCATACCAACGTCGACCAGATAGGCGACTTCGCCCGCCTGCTGGGCGTGGAAGCGGCCCCTATAAAGATGGACAGCCAGGCCAAGTATGCCGTGCTGGCAGCCGGGCAGGGCGAGCTTTACCTGCGCCTGCTTTCGCCGGATCAACCCGACTACCGAGAAAAAATCTGGGACCAGGCGGCCGGCTCACTGATCCTGGATGAAGCCGGCGGGCAGTTCAGCGACCTGCACGGCAAGCCGCTGGATTTCACCGCCGGGCGCTCGCTGCTGCACAACCGCGGCATCCTGGCCACCAACCGCCACCTGCATGCCGGAGCCGTGGAAGCCCTGCGCCGCAGCCGCGCCTGACCCCACCCGATCCTGATAGCCCTGCCGCCCAGGGCAGACCACCGCTCAAGCCATGTCGCGCACCGATCGCTTCGCTATCCTGCTCAGCCTGCTGGGGGTGCTGGCCGCCTACTTGGTGACCGACCGCGTCTTTGAAGGATTGGCGCACCTGGAGGACGAGATGGCTTACGTCTGGCAGGCGCAGGCGCTGGCCGGCGGGGCGTTCAAGCTGCCCAGCCCTCCCGAACCAAAAAGCTTTCTGGTGCCGTTCGTTGTCGATTACGACGGTTATCGCTTTGGCAAATATCCGCCCGGCTGGCCGGCTGTGCTGGCAACGGGCGAGCTGCTGGATTTACGCAACTGGGTCAACCCGCTGCTGGCCGGCCTGGCCATCTGGCTGACTTACCGCCTGGGGCGCCGCGTGCTGAACCCGCGCCTGGGGCTGCTAGCCGCCGGCCTGACCCTGGTCTCCCCGTTTTTCCTGATCAATTCCGGCTCGTTGCTCTCCCATCCCCTCGGGCTGGTGCTGAGTAGCGGCTTTGCCCTGACCTGGCTGGCTGCCACTTCCCCGACCGAACCATATTCAGAAGGTAGCGGCCGCAGCGCATCCGTACCGGGCTGGCTGTGGGCGGCCATCGCCGGGCTGTGCCTGGGCTGGCTGGCGCTCACCCGCCCACTGACCGCCGTGGGTGTCGGCCTGCCGTTCGCAGTTCACGGCCTGTACCTGCTGTGGCGCGGCGAAGCTGCCGTGCGCCGCCGGGTGGTCACCGCCGGTGCCATCGCCCTCGGGCTGGGTATGTTCGTGCCACTCTGGCAGTACGCTATGACCGGAGACCCGTTGCTCAATCCCTATACCCTGTGGTGGCCTTACGACAGGCTGGGGTTTGGCCCCGGGCACGGCGTGACCGAGAACGGCCATACCCTGAGGCAGGCCTACTTCAACACCCGCCGCAGCCTGCAAGGCGGCTTCGGCGATCTGTTCGGCTGGTGGAAGGTCTCCTGGATTTTCCTGCCCTTCGGCCTGTGGGCGGCGCGGCGCAATAAGCGCCTGCTGCTGTTGGCCAGCGTATTTCCCAGCCTGGTGCTGGTCTACCTGGCTTACTGGATCGGGTCCTGGCTGTTCGGGCCGCGTTATTACTATGAAGGCCTGTTTAGCCTGACGCTGCTCTCTTCTGCCGGGATCGCCTGGCTGGCGGGCTGGTCGCTGGGATCGGAAAGCGACCCGCCGAAGCGCAGCGGAACAGTGAGCCAATCTTCGTTCAGAGCAACCCAATCCGGCCGGTTGCGGCAGGCACTGGTGCTCGGCTGCGTAGCTGTGCTGGTCGCCTATAACCTGGCGGTTTATCTGCCGCCGCGCCTGCAGGGTATGGTCGGGTTGTACAGCATACGGAGCGAACGTTTGGAACCCTTCCTTTCGCCCGCCGCACAGTCATATACCCCGGCGCTGATTATCGTGCACACCGGCGAGAAATGGATCGACTATGGGGCGCTGCTCGAGCTATCCAATCCCTTCCTGGATACCCCCTTTATCTTCATCGTCTCACGCGGCGCGGCTGTCGACCAGGCCGTGATCGACAGCTTCCCCGAGCGCAAGGTCTTTCATTACTATCCTGAGCAGCCGTACACGTTCTATGTAAGGTGACCGACGACCGTCCCGCGGAGGAACACCGCGGGATTCACGACGGATGACCGCCGACCCTTGCGAATGGGGCATCCCAGCCCTAACCAACATCTTCGCTCAAACACTTGAAAACTGCTCGCACTACGTGGGCCACGCAAAACGGATGTCACCCTGAGCGACGAAGTTCCGAACGTAGTGAGGAAAGCCAAAGGTCTAGGCCCTTCGCGAGCTCCTAAGAAACTTCCGGGGTAGCTGGCTCAAGCCGAAAGCCGAATTTGGCAGCACGGCGGGTGAGATTGCGTAAAATGCGAGCACGATACTGTTGTTCATAATGATCGGCACCAAAATCATGATAGGGCTTAC
>JBFYSP010000126.1:0-9083 GCA_041301395.1 Anaerolineae bacterium | reverse complement strand
GCGACGTTGGCGATTTCGTTTTGCGCCGATTTGTTCAAGCGCTCGACCACCCCGCTTTCGCGCAGCAGGTTTCCCAGCATCAGCATGCTGATCAACGGCAGCGCAGCCGGCACCAGTAAGCCGATGATGATGGTTATCGCTAGTGGGAACAGGATGCGTGCCACCTGCGAGACCGACCGCGGCGTGTATTCCATGCGGATCTGCCGCTCCGACTTAGTAGTGAGCAGCTTCATGATTGGCGGCTGAATGATGGGAACCAGGCTCATGTATGAATATGCCGCTACGGCGATCGGCGCCAGCAGGTTAGGCGCCAGCTTCGTAGCCACGAAGATCGAGGTCGGTCCGTCAATCGCACCGATGACCCCAATCGAGGCTGCCTCGTTAAGCGGGAAGCCCAGCAAGGTGGCCAGGATCAGCACCCCAAAGATACCAAACTGCCCGGCGGCCCCCAGCAGCACCATTTTAGGCTGAGAGAGCAGCGGGCTAAAATCGATCATCGCTCCCACGCCAATGAAAATCAACAATGGGAACAGCTCGGTGCTGATCCCGGCACGGTAGAGCAGCCCGAACAGGCCCTGGCCATCGCTCATCCCCGCAAGCGGGATGTTCGCCAGGATGCAGCCAAATCCAATCGGCAGCAGCAAGACCGGCTCATATTCTTTGAGAATCGCCAGGGCAATCAAAGTCAGCCCGACGGCGATCATCAATGCGTTGCCCCAGGTAAACGCCGCCAGACCTTGAGTCAAGCTAACAAACAGCGAATTGATATCCATCCATCTACCCTGTATATTCGACCAGCAGGTCGTGATGCTTGACCGATTGCCCCTGGGTGACCGACACTTTGCCAATTGTCCCAGCGCGCGGCGCGCGGATCACGTTTTTCATCTTCATCGCTTCCAGGACGCACAACTCTTGCCCATAGGCCACCTGGCTGCCTGGTTCCACCGCCACGGAAATGATCGTACCAGGCATCGGCGCCAGAATTTCTCTCACCTGGCTGTCCACACTTTCTTCGGTTTTGCCTGGCAGGGCTGGCGCCTCGGACGCAACCTCCTTCGCCTCTGGCCAGACTTCGATGGGCTTGCCATCCACCACCGCCAGCACCGGCCTGGCTTGCAGGTCGACAATCTCCACCTCGTACAAGTGGCTGTTGATCAATACTTTATAAAATCGATTGGCTGTCATCGCACGGATCCTCTGCGATTCAATATTTTGGAACGCATCACTGCCTGCCAGGGGCTGACCACCGCGGGGGCCGGCAGCGGGAAGGGGTTGACCGTATCGCTTTGCGTGCTTTCGCTCTCTGCTGCAAGCGCCAGGGCCGTGGCCACGGCTACGCTCGCTGCCAGGCGCCGAAGTTCCAGCTCCGGATCTTCCCGGACAGCCGGCCCCCGGCTCATCCGGCCGCCCAGGTTAGCGACCAGCGCGATCAACCCCCATAGCAGCACAATGATGGCGAAAACCATGCCCATTCCGACCAGGGTGATTAATAAGGATGTGGAGAGATCGTTCATGTTTACACCGGAATATTGCCATGTTTTCGCGAAGGCGCGGTGGAAAATTTATCCCGCAGCGCCGAAAGCGAAGCAGCCACTTTGGGGCGCGTTTCCTTCGGCTCGATAACGTCGTCCACATAACCCGCCCGGGCGGCGTAATACGGGTTGTTGAATTGGCTGCGATACTCCTCAATCAGGCGCTTGCGAACCTCGACCGGGTCTGCGGCGCTCTCGATTTTTTTGCGGAAGAGGATGTTTACTGCGCCTTCGGCGCCCATCACGGCGATCTCAGCGCTGGGCCAGGCGTAGGTCACGTCCGTTCCCAGGTATTTGCTGCTCATCACCACGTAAGCCCCGCCGTAGGCTTTGCGTGTGATCACGGTAATCTTGGGCACAGTGGCCTCGGAAAAAGCGTACAGTACCTTTGCGCCGTGGCGGATGATGCCGTGATGTTCCTGATCGACTCCGGGTAAAAAACCGGGTGAATCGACAAACGTCACCAGCGGGATGTTATAACAATCGCACATGCGCACGAATCGCGCCATCTTATCGGCTGCGTCGATGTCAATCACACCAGCCATCACGCTCGGCTCTTGTGCAACGATACCCACACTGTGCCCGGCGATGTGCGCCAGGCCGATGATGGCATTACGCGCCCAGGCCGGCTGGAGCTCGATGAACGAGCCCACGTCGACCACCCGCTCGATCACCTCGTGCATGTTATATGGCTCGAGCGGGTCCAGCGGCATAATCCTGTTCAGCTCCTCATCCATGCGCAGCGGATCGTCCGTCGGAGGCTGGTAAGGCGGGTTTTCCACGTTGTTGGATGGGAAATAGCCCAGCAGGCGGCGGGTTGTGGACAGGGCACTGACCTCGTCCGGCAAAGCCAGGTGGGCCGAGCCAGTCAGCTCCATGTGAACCTTCGCCCCGCCCAGCGCCTCAGCGTCGATCACCTCGCCGGTTACAGTTTTAATCACCTCCGGCCCGGTGATGAACATAAACGACTGTTTCTCGACCATGATCACCAGATCGGTCAGTGCGGGTGAATAAGCCGCCCCGCCGGCGCATGGCCCGAGCATCAGGCTGATTTGCGGCACCACGCCGGAATACTGTGCATTACGGCGGAAGATCTCGGCATAACCGCCCAAAGCGTGCACCCCTTCCTGGATGCGCGCCCCGCCCGAATCGATCAGCCCGATGATCGGGACGCCATTGCGCACTGCCAGATCCATCACACGGCAGATTTTGTGGCTTTGCATCTCGCTCAAGGTTCCGCCATACACCGTGAAATCCTGGGCGTAGAGGTATACCGTGCGGCCGTCGATCTGCCCATAGCCGGTGATCACACCATCCCCCAGATAGTGCTCACTGGCCCGGCCTTCCACGTCGCCTTCCTGGGCAACAAACGGCTCGAGCTCCTGAAACGTGTTGGCATCCAGCAGGGTATCCAGGCGTTCGCGGGCAGTTAGCTTGCCCTTGGCATGTTGGATGGAAATTCGATCGGAGCCCCCGCCCAGACGAGCCTTGTAGCGCATTGTGCGCAGCACAAGGATGCGCGGGTCCTCCAGGTATTCCAGGTCATCATCCATGAGTGCTCCTTATTTTGGACAATCGTTGACTTTATCTGGCATCATAATCGCAATTTAAGAACAAGAATAGTGACGAACATCCCGTAAATCTGATTATCTCTCACACAATGTAGACGTTGATTTTGACATCTCCTCAAGCCGGGATGATGTGCCACTACATCAGATCATTTTGAATAAAATTAAACATAACAGAAAACATCATTTCAGATGCCCAAATTTGTGAAAGCGGATCACTAAATTTAATGCAAGCTGGACGAAGTGGTGCTAAACTAATTACAAGATTGTCAAATCCATCACACCTTGAGGCGGAAATGTAGGTCGAATTTATTCGACGTCGAATAACGATGTAATCAGCTAGGACATAAAAACCAAAACTACTCGCAATGAAGTGGAGGAGGCTTGAAATGAAAACAAGAATGGGCCTTCTGATGGCCGTTTCGCTGCTTGGCTTATTTCTCCTGATGTTTTGGCTGCGCATCGCAGGCTTCGCAGCGTCTGCCGACCTGGCGGCTGCCGAACTGCCTGCGGGAACTATTGTTGGGGGCAATATCATAACTCATACAACCTGGACAGCTGCAGGCAGCCCCTATATTCTCCAATCCAACAACGTGACCGTGATCGACAACATTAAGCTGACGATTGAACCAGGCGTCACGGTCCAGTTCAACGCCTCCAGAAACCTGTGGGTGAATGGGATGCTGGAAGCCGTTGGGACACCCACACAGCCGATCACTTTCACGCGCATGACCGGGGCAACCCAACCGTGGGGCTATCTCCAGATCGGCGGGGGCAGCGTCGTGACGGACAGCAATACCTCTCACATCAGCTTTGCGACGATCGAAAGAGGTGGGTCCGGCAGCCAGATGCTCTACGTCTACCTGAGCGCCCCAACCCTGGATCACCTCACGCTGCGCAACAGCAACAGCAGGGGCCTCTACATCAGCAATGTGACCACGAATGCCACCGTGTCGTGGGACACAGGCATGGTCACCGGCAACGCTTCGGATGGCATCTTTGTCGCTGCAGGGCGGGTTGCTCTCAGCAACCTGATTATGGCGAACAACGGCGGCGATGGGGTTGAGCTGAGTACGGCGCACGATTCGCAAGTGCTGAACAGCAGCGTGCAGGGCAACGGCGGCGACGGGATCCGCAGCAACAGCGACCGCCTGCTGCTGGAGGGTCTGACGATCGCTGGGAACAGCGGCTATGGTATCTACATGCAGTCCTTCGGCGAGGACAGTATCGTGCGAGACACGACCGTGCAGGGCAACGGGGTGGCGGCGCGGCTGTACCCGGATCTGTCGCTGGAGAACGTGACCTGGAGCGGCAACACGCGCAGCGAGATCGAGTGGATCAGCGGCCAGGTCTACAGCAGCCGCACCTGGGCGCGGCTGCCCGAGATCAGCACCTACCGGGTGCTGGGCGACGTCTGGGCTCGGGACAATGCGATGCTAACCGTGGAGCCCGGCGTGACGGTGCAGTTCCAGGAATACGTCTCCCTACTCGCCATGGGCGGCCTCAAGGCAGTCGGCACCCCAAGCCAGCCGATCACTTTCACGCTATTGCCGGGAGCGACCCACCCGTGGGGGAAGCTCGAAGTCGGCGGCGGCAACGATTACTTTGATAGCGGAGCTTCCCAGATCAGCTACGCGACGATCGAGGGGGGTGGTTACTCAACCACCGGCAAGCTCTTGCATCTCTACTACACCTCCGCCCAGATGGATCATGTCACGGTGCGGAACTCCGGCAGCGTGGGCATTCAGATTTCCCCGTTCGCCGGCACCCGGGTCACCCTCGACACGCTGACGGTCATGAACAACACCGGCGTCGCCATATACCATAACCAGCCGGGGCCATCGCTGTCCTATCGCAACCTGACACTGCAGGGCAACGGCACGGATGCGGTGCAGATAGGGAGCGGGTCGATCATCAGCCCAATGGACTGGGATCTCAAGGAAGCCGGCGCGCCGGTGCGCTCTGGCAGCCTGTATGTACACGGAGGCGGCATGCTGGCCCTGATGTCCGGAAGCAAGCTCGAATTTACGGCGAACGCGGGGCTGGAGGTGTCGGCCGAATCCGGCCTGTATGCGCTCGGTACTCCAGGGGCTCCCATCACGCTGACCGGCACAACACCCCAACCAGGCGCCTGGAAGGGTGTCTTGCTAGGACCCGGCGCGCGTTCCATCCTGCGCAACTGCACCATTGAGTATGGCGGGGCAGCAGGTGAACCGGCGCTGAAGATGCAATCCCCCAAGTCTGCCATCATCAACCATTCGGCCGTCCGGCACGCAGCGGGCGACGGCGTCCTGGTCGACAGCGCGACGCCGCCGGTGCTCAGTCAAAACGAGATCTCGGGGAACGTGTTTGGCGTACGCAACAACAGGACGGCCGTCCCCGTGGATGCCCGGAAGGTATGGTGGGGCGACGCCAGCGGCCCCTACCACCCGACGCTCAACCCCGGCGGCCTGGGCAACGCGGTCAGCAATGGAGTCCTATTCGACCCCTGGCTCACCGAACCGCCCACGACCAACACCAACCCCAGCGGAGTGAGCTTGCATCTCAGCGGGCCTCGCTCGGCGTCGCCCGGCAGCCGCGTCTCATACGGCATCCTGTTCAGCAACGACACAGAGCAGACCGTATCGGGCCACGTGTTGGTGGCCGACCTGCCGCGCGATGGAGAAATTGTCGCTGCCAGTAAGGGTGTAAAGCATTGGAAAAAGCGCCGGCACATCTTCTGGCAGCCCGGTGACCTGGCGCCCGGCGGCGTACAGGCCTTCTACCTGACGGTCGAATACAAATGGAGCACTCCCCCCGGTACGATGGAACTGACAATGGGTGGTGTCACCGGCGTACCCGGGGTATCATCGGTGTTCAACGCCAGCGACTACCTGAACTATTCGGCAGCGCAGCTGAGCGGCACGCAGGTCCTGACGGCTGCCCAGCTGGCCAGCGAGCTGGCGGCCTCGCCAGGGCTCAATCAGATGTACCAGAGCGCGCTGGCCCAGGAATACCTGCACGGGGCCGCCTTCCGACTGACCTACGTGGGAGATCCGCCGCTCATCCGCATCATCCTGTTCGATTTCCCACAGCGGAAGGTGATGATTCTCCAGCAGCAGGGCGCACGCCTGCTGGCGACCGTTACCGATCCCCAGGCGGTCGTCGTGAGCGACACCGAGGGGGGCGACCGCTACGATCTAGTCACCCGCCAGCACGGCTTCTTTGGCGGGTGGGCATCCCCGGCGACTGGGCTCGATGCCGGCAACGCTCCTGCGGGGGATCCGACCTTTACGAACTGCATGTATAACTGCATTCAGTCAGAGGTGCCGGAGTGGATTTTGAGCAAATATAGCGCCGTGGCTGACGTGGCTTTGACGGGCGTTGACTGCCTGAAAGCGCAGGCTTCGCTGGAACAGGATGACGCTGCCTCATGTGCAGCGAGCATTCAGGATGAGATACCCATTGCGGGTGAGTTACTCGATATCGCCAAGTGCGCCAAGGACTGCAATGAAGACCCGACAAGCAACTACTGCACCGAGAATAAGGTCACCTGCGGCTGCACAGGTGCCCGCACTTTCGGCATGTGCTGGGGTCAGGATGCCGTAGAGACGTGGACATGCGACACGGAGACAGGCGTCATGGGATGGACGCCCAGTTCAATCACCGGGTGTCCCAGCAATATCGACGCTCCCACGAAGTGCGTAGACGGCGCTTGCGTCCTATGCAGTAACGAGCCGGAATCTGAGGTAAACGCCGCGCTGGAGGCTGTGCCACCGGAGCAATGCAGCGCCGACGGTGGGGCGTGCGCCACACAGCCGACGTTGATTATCATTCCCAAGGACCCGAACGCCAAGTACGGGCCGGAGGGCGACCTGGTGCCCGGGCAACTGGTGACCTATACGATCACTTATGAGAACGAGGGCGCCGGCGAAGCGTACGGGGTCTTTGTGGTCGATGAGCTGAGCGAAGGCTTCGACTTCTCCACCCTGAGCATTCAGGGCGAAGCCGATTTCGTCGAGAGGACACGCCAGATCTTCTGGAACGTGGGCAAGCTTGCGCCCAAAGGACAACCCGGGGCCAGCGGCGTCGTCACGTTCACGGTGCGCCTGAAGGACGATCTGCCGAGCGGCACCGTCGTCTACAACCAGGCTGCAGTCTACTTCCCGAGTGTTCCGGAGGTGACGCCCACGAACCCGGTGATCAACCTGGTGGCGTCTTTGGCAGCGGTGCCTCAGCAAGTCCAGGTAGACGCCGGATCGAGCGTGAACATCCACCTGGCAGGGCGCGAGGTAAGCAGTGCGCCGCTGACTTTTTCCATTGCCCGGAAGCCGCTGTATGGTGAGTTGAGCGGCAACCCACCAGACATCACCTACACGCCCATGTCCGGCTTCGTTGGCCAGGACAGATTCAGCTTCACAGCCAGCAATGCGATCACGGTCAGCCAGCCCGCTGACGTACAGATTCTGGTCAACCCGTCATCCGACGACCTTGATCCCCCCACCGTTACGTGGGTGCAACCTGCAGATGGATCGCTGCAGGTACCTATATCTGCCTCTCCGATCTTCACCGGCACGGTCGGACCGGTTTACAGCCCGCAGCTCCTGGCCGTGTTTTCAGAAAGCATGGATGCCGGCACCGTGACCACAAGCACCATTCACCTGAGGGATCATGCCGGGCATGAAATAGGGATTGCGCTGCTCTATGACCCGGCGGTGCGCATGGTCGCTATCATGCCACTCGAAGGGCTGGTGAAGGGAGAGATCTACACGGTCGTAATCCAGACGGGAGCGGCAGATCCGGCGGGAAACCACATGGCGGCAGACTTCACCTGGAGCTTCCAGACCGCCTATATCGGGCCACGGATCTTCCTGCCGATAGTGTTACGATGACACAGATTGGATTCCGTCCGCGCTGCCGCAGCCCATCAAGATCGCTGCATCAAACGGCTGACCATCCTGGGGCACCTTATCGTAGCGGGCATTCAGTATATCCCCTGATGCCAGACTAATAGAGTGACGTCCAGTAGAGCACTTGCTTAACTCACCTGGGTAACGGACACCGACGTGCCACACAGGTGCTCCAGGATAGCAGCCACCTTACTTTGGACAGACTTGGATTGGACCCGGAAATACTTGAAGGTTGAGCGGCAGTTACAGCGGCCAGACGGGAATGGCGTTGTATTTGTGCCCACAAAGACCAGCTACGGTAAACGGTCTGTGGCCCTAGGAGCGATCACGGTTGATGTTCTGCGAGCTCATTACGAGCGCCAGCAGAGAGAACGAGTAGCGGCTGGCGAGAAATGGGTGGAACACGGACTGATCTTCAAGACCGGTATCGGAACACCAATCAGTCAACGCAACCTGCTTCGAAATTTCAAGGTGCTTCTCAAGCAAGCAGGGCTACCGCCAATCCGGTTCCATGATCTTCGACATACAGCCGCCAGTCTGATGCTGAACCAATGTGTGTCCGCGATTGTCGTTTCCCGCAGGCTTGGTAACGCGAGGACCTCAATCACGATTGATGTTTACGGTCACCTGATCCCGAGTATGCAGGCTGAAGCTGCTGAGCTGATTGCTGCTTTGGTAACACTAACTGCCTTGAAACTGGACAATGCGTCTATCTTCAAGTAAATGCGTTGCACACGGTTGCACACGCGGCGAGTTGCAAACCCTAGCACGACCCGACCACCCCCAATATATAGGCATTATTAAATCAAAAACCCCCATCCCTGGGGGTTATCGAGTGGACCTGGAGGGATTCGAACCCTCGGCCTCTTCAGTGCGATTGAAGCGCGCTCCCAACTGCGCTACAGGCCCGGTTACTAGGCGGAGATTATTGTATCTGAGGGGAGTGGAGTTGTCAAGGCGAGGACAGTGCCGCTGCATGGCTATTTCAAGAATGGCAACGTGTAGTGACCAGCAAGCGAAAGGCTTCGTCTAGGTGGCCATCGTAGTGACGGCGAGCCTTGGCAGCATTGTGATGACCAGCACGCTTGATCAAA
>JBFYSP010000119.1:0-4634 GCA_041301395.1 Anaerolineae bacterium | reverse complement strand
TCCGGCAGCACATTCACCTGGACTTCCCCACCCTGCTCTTCCCAGCGCGAAAAGGCCTGCCGGGCCAGCAATGCGGCTGCCGCCCCCTGGGACGATTCGATCTCCAGCAGCAACAAGCCGCCGCCTGCGCCAAAGACCGGCGCGGAGCTACGTTCAGCAAGGCGCCCGGCTGCCTGCTGCAGCAAGCGGCGAATTAGCGCCAGTCCGTCCGGGCCGCCGTCCAGCGCCGAGCGCGGCTCCCAGCGAGCAACCGGCAGGTCGTCCAGTTTGGCGCTGGGGATATACGGCAGGTTCGCACAGATCAGGTCAAACACTGGGGGTTGTGGGGGCAGCAGGTCAGCCTGGGCAAGGGTCACACGCCCGGCAAGCCCATGCCGCTCGACATTGCGGCGGGCGACTTCGAGCGCCTGTGGAGATAGGTCGACGGCGGTCACGTGCAGGCTGAGGAAATTGGCGACCAGGGCAATCGCCACGCAGCCGGAGCCGCAGCCCACATCGACAGCCCGGCAGGCGCTTACGTCTCTCGTGCCAAAACGGGCCTCCAGCCAGTTCAAGGCCTGCTCCACTATCAGCTCGGTTTCCGGGCGGGGGATGAGCACCGCCGGTGTGACGATGAAATCCAGGCCGAAAAACTCCCAGTGCCCCAGCAGGTATGGCAGCGGCTCGCCGGCCTCCAGGCGCCGGGCGCCTGCTTCCAAATCAGAAAGCTGTTCTGCGGAGAGAATTGCTTCCGGGTGAGCCAGCACCCAGGTACGCGTGACGCCCAGGATGTGCGCCAGCAGCAGCTGGGCGTCCAGGTAGGCGGTTTCGCTAACCGGCTGCAGGCGTTTGGCCAGCGCGGCCAGATGGGCCACGGCCGGACGGTCGGCTATTCGTCCTCCGCCAATCCCACCGCCGCCAGGCGATCGGTTTCGTCGCGGGTCGAAAGCTCGTCGATAAACTGGTCGATATCGCCCATCATCACCATCGGCAGGTTGTACGAAGAAACGTTAATGCGGTGGTCGGTGACGCGTGACTGCGGGTAGTTGTAGGTGCGGATTTTTTCGGCGCGCTCGCCGCTGCCCACCTGCGAGCGACGGGTTTCATCCATCTCGTTGCGCCGCTTTTCTTCTTCCATCTCATACAGCCGGGCGCGCAGGATGCTCATCGCCCGGATGCGGTTCTGCAGCTGCGAGCGCTCGTCCTGGCAGGCCACCACAATCCCGGTGGGAATATGTGTGATGCGCACCGCAGTGGCGTTCTTCTGCACATTCTGCCCGCCCGCACCGGCCGATTTGTAGACATCCGTGCGAATATCGGCTTCTGGGATGTCAATCTCGACCTCATCGACCTCGGCCAGTACCGCCACGGTGGCTGTGGAGGTATGGATGCGCCCGGACGACTCGGTGGCGGGGATGCGCTGCACGCGGTGCACGCCCGACTCGTACTTCAAGCGCGAGTAAGCCCCCTTACCCTTGATCTCAAAGATGATTTCCTTGTAGCCGCCGATGCCAATCTCATTGGTAGAGAGGATATCCACGTGCCAGTGCAGGCGCTCGGCATAGCGGCTGTACATTCGGAACAGGTCGGCGGCAAACAGGGCGGCTTCGTCGCCCCCGGTGCCGGCGCGGATTTCCACGATCACGCTGCGCTTGTCGCGCGGGTCTTTGGGCACCAGCATGCTCTTGATCTCGGCTTCCAGGCTGTCTGCCTGGGAGGAGAGCTCGGCCACTTCGGCTTCCGCCAGCAGGCGCATTTCCTCATCTTCGGAGTCTTGCAGCAAGCGTGCTTCGTCCAGCTGCGCCAGCGCCTGGCGATAGAGGCGCGCTTTCCCCACCAGCGGCTCCAGGTCGCTGCGTTCCTGGTTCAGCTCGGCCGCCCGCTGGTAATCGGTACCCACTTCCATAAGCAGTCGGTTGAGCTCATCGTAACGGTCTTCAATTCCTACAAGTTTATCTAACATAATATTGATTAACCTGAAAACTATTTCCTTTTCTTCGGCGGTCCTTCCCGCACCGGGCAAATTATACCATCGGAACTTTTAACATCTATCCTTCGTCCAATGCCCAGTATGCCGCAGGCATACCGCTTATTAACCATTTACACCTGACTTCTACGGAGATCGACATGAAAGCCAAAGCTCTCCTCCTGCTGGTAGTATTACTCAGCCTGGCCTTGCCGGCCACGGCCCTGGCCGACGGCATTATCATTCCCAAGCTGCCACCCTGCACGGACTGCCTGCCAATTACTGGCTGCCCCTACGCGGGCCCCTGCCCCGAGCCCAGCCCAATGGTACAGCTGGCCATCCGCTACCACCACGTCGATGTGACCATCGAAGACCAGGTGGCGGTCACGCACGTCGACCAGGTGTTTTTCAATCCCAACGACTGGGCGGTGGAAGGCACCTACCTGTTCCCTCTGCCGGTGGACGCAGCAGTCACCTCATTTACGTTGTGGGTGGATGGCCAGCCAGTGGAAGGCGAAATCCTGGACGCCGAGCAGGCCCGCCAGACTTACCGCCAAATCGTGAGCAGCCTGCTCGATCCGGCTCTGCTGGAATATGCCGGGCGCGGCGCGGTGCAGGCGCACATCTTCCCCATCCCGCCGCGGGGCGAGCGGCGTATCGAGCTGGAGTATACCCAGGCACTGGCAGCCGAAAACGGCCTGGTGCGCTATGTCTACCCGCTGGGCACAGAGAAATACTCCGCCTGGCCGCTGGAAAATGTAGCCATCAACGTCGATATCCAATCCAGCCAACCAATCCGGGCAGTCTACTCGCCCAGCCATTCGGTGGCGGTCAGCCGGGAGAGCCCAAATCAGGCCCTGGCCGGCTACGAAGCAGAGGATGTGCTGCCAGACACGGATTTCGCCCTATACTACTCGATTGGCAAGAACGAAGCCTTTCACCTGATGAGCTACCGCAGCCCGCTTGATGACGACCCGGATGGGTTCTTCCTGCTGCTGCTGGCCCCCAACCCGGAGGTTTCGCCCCAGGCCATCTCCAAGGATGTGCTGCTGGTGATCGACCGCTCGGGCAGCATGGAAGGCGAGAAGTTCCACCAGGCGCAGGATGCCCTGCGCTACGTTTTGAACCATCTCAACCCGGAGGACCGCTTCAATTTGATCAGCTTCAGCACCGGGCTGGAGACTTACTCAGAGCGGATGCAGCCTGCCGAACAGGCCAGCCAGGCGCTGGAATGGGTTGACCAGCAGAGCGCCCAAGGCTCGACCGACATCAACCGCGCCCTGCTGGAAGCAGCCTCCATGACCGACCGCGAGCGGCCCACTTACCTGATCTTCCTGACCGACGGCCTGCCAACCGAAGGCGAGGTGGAAAGCCAGAAAATCCTGGATAACTTCCGCTCGGTAGCACCCAATAATCTGCGCCTGTTTCCCTTTGGCGTAGGTTACGACGTCGATACCTTCTTACTCGACTCGCTGGCCCAGGAAAACCACGGCGCCAGTACCTACGTCCTGCCGGGAGAACCATTGGACGAAATCCTGTCGGCATTTTATGCCCGCATCAGCACGCCGGTGCTTACGGATCTGGAGCTGGACTTTGACGGCATCCCGGTTTACGACCTGTACCCCGAGCCGCTGCCGGATCTGTTCGAGGGTTCGCAGATCATCCTGGTAGGGCGCTATCGCGAAGGCGGCACAGCCGACGTGGAGCTCAACGGGCTGGTCAACGGCGAGCGCCAGACATTCGTCTTTCCCGAGCAGCGCTTCACCAGCAGCTCAAGCGGCCTGGAGCTATCTGCCGGCGGTCCGCAGAGCGCCATCCCGCGCCTGTGGGCCACCCGCAAGATCGGCCACCTGCTCAACCAGATCCGGCTGAGCGGGCCCAACCAGGAGATCATCGACCAGGTGGTGCGCCTGAGCATCCGTTACGGCATCGTCACCCCGTACACCTCCTACCTGGTTACCGAGCCTATGCCCCTGGGAGCAGCCGAGCAGAACCGGATTGTAGAGGAACAGGTATTAGCCATGGAGGCTATGCCTGCCGAAGCGGTCTCCGGCCAGGCTGCGGTGCAGAAAGCGGCCGACCAGGCCTCATTGGCAGGAGCGGAAGCGCCCGCCGAGCAATCCGTCGAGGCGGCCGGCCGTGTGCGCCAGGTGGGGGCGCGCGCCTTTGTCCTGAGCGGCAAGCAGTGGATTGATACCGCATACGACCCGGAAAAGACGGAAACAATCAAGGTGGCCTTCTTATCGGAGGATTACTTTGCCCTGGCGGAGCGCTACCCCGAGCTGGCGGCTGCCTTCGCCCTGGGGCAGTCGGTAATCGCGTTCGCCGAGGGCAGCGCTTACGAAGTCGTGCCGCAGGACAGGCCGGTAGCGCCCCTGGACATACCTCTCGCCCAGCCTGAGGCGAGCGGGACATCTCTGCCTGCCAACTCGACCAGTGCTCCTACTCAGCCCGTCGAGGAGCAAAGCCCCGCAGCAACGAATGCTGCGGGGGCCACACCCATCGAGCCCGAGCAGCGCAACCCGCTGCTGTGCGGCGGCGGTTTGCTGCCCATCCTGCTGATCCCGTTTGTATTGGTGGGAATGCAACTCTGGAAAAAACGACAGCAGCCGTAATCCTACCCCAGGAGGACGGTTCTGCCGGGTATCCTACATTATAATAATCGTGGAGGTAACTCTCAATGTCCCAT
>JBFYSP010000082.1:0-2514 GCA_041301395.1 Anaerolineae bacterium | reverse complement strand
TTCAGGTGCAGGTCGCTTGCCTGGCGCAGGATGAGGGCTGTTTGCCAGGCCAGGTGGTTGAGCGCCTGCCGGCCGGTGCCCAGAGTCTCCAGCATGGAATGGGCTTTGTCCAGCTCGCGGTCCATCCCGGCGACCTCGCCGCGCAGGTGGTACCACTCGTAAGGCGCCCGAGGCAAGGTTTTCCAGCGATCTACCGCCAGGCGGTGAATATCCTCCTGGATGGCGACATACCCGATGCGCAGGTTGTGCGCCTGGCGTTGCAGCGCCTGCAGCTGGTTCTCCAACCGGGCGGCGATTGATCCGTAGGGTTCTGGATCCGCTGGGGAATAGCCCTGCAGGTCAGCCGCCGCCTGGCGCACCTGAGCTTCGCATTCGCGCAGCTCTGTATGGATGCGCTTCATATCCTGCTGGGTTTGCAGCCGCCAGAAGCGCACCAGCAGCGCCACCCCGAACAGCAGACCGAGCACAACCAGCGGAATGCACCACAGGCCGGTAGCCAGCAGGGAAAACTCCTGCCCGGTCACTCCGCTTTACCTTCCTGTTCCGGTTCGGCCGGCTGATTGCTTGCCGAGGAGTCGCCAGCCGCTTCTCCGGGTGCAGCCAGTGAGGCGCCCAGGGCGGCCTGCATCAGCTGCTGGATGCGCCGGATCATGCCGGCTGGATCGGGGTGCAGCCCCTCGATCAACAGGGCATCCTCATAGACCTGCTCAATGACCAGGGCCGCCAGCGGGCTATCCTCCGGCAGTCCATTCAGCCGCTGCAGGATGGGGTGGCTCGGGTTGATCTCCAGGATTTTGGCGGGCGCCTGGTACTCCTGGTTCAGCAGGCGCAGGACGCGCTGTCTTTCCGCATTGATGGCGCCCTCCGGGTCCACCAGGCGAGCCGGCGACTCGGTCAGCCGCCGTGTCAGGCGTACGCCGCCGACCTTCTCGCCCAGTTGGCGCTCGATGCGCTGCACAAGGCTTGCAAAACCAGCCTGCTGCTCGGCCGGTGACTCGCCCGGCTGCTCGGCTGTTTCGGGCAGCGGCAGGTCGGCCTCGGCCACGTTGGCTAGCGGCAGGTCGCGGTAGGTGTGCATGCGCACCAGCATAAAAGCATCCAGCGGGTCGGTCATCAGCAGCACCGGGTAGCCGGCCTGCCGCACCAGGTCCAGGTGTGGGCTGTACAGCACCGAGTGCTCGTCGTCGCCGATGATGTAGTAAATTTGTTCCTGTCCGGGCTGCATGCGCTCCGTGTATTCGTCCAGCGAAATCCACGGGTTGGAACCGTCCGGATTGCCCGGGGTGCAGTGGAAACGCAGCAAGGGGTAGAGATCCTGCGGTTCTTCCTGCTCGATGGCGACGCCCTGCTTGAGGTAGCGCCCGTAGGCTTCCCAAAACTGGCTGTACTTTTCCGGGCTGTCGGCTGCCAGCTTGCGCAGCGTGTCCAGCACTTTGGAGGTGACCAGCTTTTTTAGCTGCCCCATCACCCGGCTGGACTGCACGGATTCACGCGAGACATTGAGCGGCAGGTCTTCCGAGTCAACCACACCCTGTACGAAGCCGAAATACTCGGGCAGCAGGTCGCGGTTGTATTCCTGGATCAGGACTTTGCGAGCATACAGCTTTAATCCGGGCTCGCGCCGCAGGGAGAAGGGGGCGTACCCGCGCCGCTCGGGGTCGTTGGGGATATACAGCACGGCGTACATTTGGGCCGGGGCATCCACAACCATGTGCATGTGAACGAGCGGCGCTTCCGAGTCCAGAGTCAGCTGGCGGTAGAACTCATCGTAATCTTTCTGCTCCACCTGGCGCGGCGCCTGGCGCCACAGGGCGGTCTGGCGATTGGCCTGGTCGGGCGGGTCGCCAAGGTAGATGGGGAAAGGGATGAAGTCTGAATGCTTATGAATGACCTGGCGCAGGCGGTAGTCCTGGGCAAACTCGGCCGCCTCCTCCTTAAGCTTGATCGTCACCAGCGTGCCGCGCTCGTCTTTTTCGGCTGGCTCGATGGTGAAGGTATCGGCCCCGGTGCAGAACCAGGTGGCCGCTTTAGCCTGTGGGTCGTAGGAGCGGGAGGTGACCCGCACCCACTCGGCGACCATGAACACGGAGTAGAAACCAACCCCAAACTGGCCGATGACATCCGACAGGCTGCGGGTTTCGGGCGGGCGACCTTCGGTTTCCTGGTATGCCCGGATAAACTCGCGCGCCCCAGAGTGGGCAATTGTGCCCAGGTTCTGCTCCATCTCCTGGGCGGTCATGCCGATCCCGCTGTCTCGGATGGTAAGGATTCTTTCTTCTGGATTCGTGGTGATCCAGATGCCCAGCTCGGCGTCCGGGCCGAGTACATCGCGATTGGTCAGGATTTCAAAGTCGATGCGGGTGAGGGCGTCCGAGGCGTTAGAAATCAGCTCTCGCAGAAAAATCTCGCGCTCGGTGTACAGCGAATGGATCAGGATATCCAGTACCTGGCGTGTCTCCGCTTTGAAGGCGATCGGCCGAGAAACGGGCTGGGAGGTGTCTTGTGTGGGTTGTT
>JBFYSP010000071.1:0-9325 GCA_041301395.1 Anaerolineae bacterium | reverse complement strand
GTTGCGCTCCTGGCGCAGTGTTTCTTCTTCGCCCGCCTGCAGGCGAGCGGCTTCGATCTCCTGGATCTGGAAACCGAGCATATCGACCCGGCGGGCGGCATCTCGCTCGGCCTGGTGGAGCGCGTCCAATTCGCGCTGCACGTGAATCAAGCGTGCGAAGGTCTGGCTGTAGCCAGCCAGCAGGTCGCGCATAGGCGGCTGCCTCGGGGCTTCGGTCTCGGCCGCTACGGCAAAGCTGTCCAACAAACCAAGATGCTGGTTGACTTTCAACAAGGAAAGATGCTCGGATTGACCGTGAATATCAATCAGCAGCTCGCCGAGCTCGCGCAACAAGCCTGCCGCCACGTTGCGACCGTTGACCCTGGCAACGCTGCGCCCATTCTGGCGGATCTCCCGCCCCAGGTTGAGGTATTCCGGATCATCCAGCAGCTCTTCCCGCTCCAGGATGCCCAGGATCATACTGCGGTTGGCTTGCGGGATGCGAAACACCCCTTCCAGGGAGGCGCGCTCGGCGCCGCTGCGTACGAAGGTGGGGTCAGTGCGCCCGCCGAGGATGGCTTCCACGGCATCGATGATGATCGACTTGCCCGCCCCGGTCTCGCCGGTGAAAGTCACCAGTCCGGCATTCAATTGCAAGTCGATCCGGTCGATGATGGCGAAATTTTCGATGCGAAGCTCAGATAACATAAATCAAGATCAACGGATTGAGATACCCAGCAGGCGGTAATAAATTGTGGACCCCAGGGTGACGGCGTATAAACCCAGCCAGAGGATCGAAAGGTTGAATCCACCGAAGAACAGCCCCAGGAGAGATTGCAGCAGGAGCGGCAGGCAACCAAGTACCGCCGCTGCAGTGGCGAGCTGGAACAGGCGCTTAGAGCGCCGCCTGCCTACCGCATAGCGAACCGCTTCAGCGATGCCGATCGCCAGCACCGGCGCCAGAAATATGGTGAAAAAGCCCAGGAAGCGCACCAGCAAGCTGCCGGCGAAAGCCAGCCCGCCGGCCACCAGCACGGCGATGATGTAATCGAACCATTGGGCAGTCTCAAACTGCTTCTGTTGGCCGCGCACACATTCTTTACAGCGGTACCCGGTGGGGGTGAGCACGGCGCACTTGGGGCAAATCGGTTTTTCACAGCGGTTGCAGCGCAGGTTGGTAGCGATATCGGGATGGTTGGCGCAGTATAGGACAGGTGTTTCTTCAGTCATCTTTGGTTTCCGGTAACGGGATTTTGATACATATAAGGAGTGAGATTCCGATAAAAATAGCCGGGATCCTGAAAGCGGATAAAACGGGTCGTGTGCTCGCTGGCACGCGTTTCAACCTGGTCGCCATCCTGCAGATCGATAGGCGCCTGGCCGTCCGGCGAGAGCACGGCCTGATGGTCGGTGCGCACGGTGATGCGCACAGTGGAACCCTCCGCCAGGACGATGGCCCGGTCGATGGACAGGTGTGGTGCGACGGCCACCAGCAAGATATTGCGCAGATCGGGCGGAAGGATCGGACCGCCGGCTGCCAGGGCGTAAGCCGTCGACCCGGTGGGGGTGGAGGCAATCAAGGCATCCGCCACGTATGTGGTCAGTAAACGGCCGTCGACATGCGCTTCGAGCTGCACCGGGCGTACAAACTCGCCCCGGCTGACCACCACTTCGTTGAGCACATCCCAGCTTCCCAGTGGCTGCCCCTGGCGGTACAAAGTGGCCGATAGCATCATGCGCTCTTCCAGCCAAAAATCGCCAGCTATCAGGCGTGGCAAGATATCTATCCAGTGGTCGTGGGCTATTTCAGTCAAAAAACCGAAGCGCCCCAGGTTAATGCCCAGGATTGGCACACAGGCCGGCCCGCACAGATGCCCGGCACGCAGCATGGTGCCGTCGCCACCCAGGGCGACCAGCATATCGATCTCGCCATCCCGCACCAGTTTCCGGATCGGTTCCTCATACAAAAAGCCTGAAACAGCCTGCAAGCCAGCTGTACGCAGTGAAGCCGCCACGACTTCCGCTTGCGGCGCGGCTTCAGGCATCTGGGGGTGGATTACGATAGCGACTCGGTTAAGATGGGGGATCGGTCCGGCCATAGCAGGGCAATTATAGCAGGTTCACCCAAGTTTCTGGTCGCAGATCGAGCGGTAGCCGCAGCCGGTACAACGGGCCTGCGAATCGTGAGAGCGGGAGGCTTCATCAGAGCTGGCACATTGGCGCATTTCGTCCAGTAAAGCCAGCAGGGCTGCCTCCAACCGGGGGGTGTAATCCACGGCAAAGGTTCGATCCGGGTAGTGCAGCAAGCCGTAATCCGGCCGCCTGCCATAAGTGGTTTCCACCAGCCGGCAGTAGGCTGCCAGCTGAAAAATATGGCTTTCGTAGGGGCTGTCCGGCGCCGCGCCGGACTTGACTTCGACCGGGATTACCTGCCGGCCCTGCTCGACCAGGTAATCGGGGCGGCCTGCCAGGCACAGCGTGGCATCGTAGAGCGGGGTTTCGAGCGCTTTCCAGCTGCGGGTGTCGGAATAGACCACTCTGCCGGCGGGCAGACCGCTGGCTTTTCGGCCGCGCTCGGCTAAAACCAACAGAGCGACGGCGATCGCCAGGAAGAGAACAGCCAGGAAGAACAGCATAGCGTTTAGTTGATAAATTGGATCAGGATGGCTGCCCCCAGCAATCCCAGTGCTGCCAGGAATAGCAGCAGCGCAGCCTTGCGCAGGGATTGCAAGCCTCCTACCCGCCGGCCATGGTCGTGATGGAAGCGCGTCCCCTGGTCGAGGGCTGCCTGGTTCTCCGAAGCATAACCTTGCAGGCGGTACCACCAGGCTCGCCGGCAGTACAGGAAGGCCCCAATATCCGAGGCGCGGATTGTCTCTCTGGAGGTCAGACTGGGCATCAGTTGGCGGGGTACGGAAGGATCAGGAGCCAGCCTGTTCGTTGCGCAGCAGGTCTTCTTCCAGGCGTTTAAGGCTCTGCTCTAACATACCCTGGCGCAGGCTGATGGTCATATCGCCGCGCGTCTTCTCGGTGATGCCGCGCACGATATCGGTCAAGCGCCGCAGGCCGCCGGTGATGGCATCTGGGTAATCCATGGTCACCAGCACGGCGTAAATATCATCCATGTGGGTGAGCAGGCGCTCAGCTTCGTTGGAGTGACCGTGTCGCAATATATCCAGGCAGCGCCGGCGCAGCTCGCCGACTGCCTCCGCCAATCCTTGAAGGTAAGTGGCGTACTCCAGCCCGAGCTCCTCCGGGGTGGGCAGCTTGCCATTGCGGATCAGGGCAGCAACGATATTGGCCTCGGCATACTCTTTCAAGGCGTCCTGTGTGTAACCGGCAAAGTAAATATCTGGGTTATTCACCAGATTGTCGCGCAGGGCCTGCGCGAGGAGATGTGCTTCAGCCAGGTTTTGCTGAGCGACATTTTCTTCATCACGGTGAACGGCGCGAATCGCATTGGCGCAGTGACGGGTCAGGGCACGCGTGTGGGATAGAGCCTTCTCCCGGGCTGTGGTGCGGGTTTCAAAGGACTGCCGGATTCTTTCGGCGATATCATCCAGGTTGCGCATGATGGCTACCTATTTTGGAGGTGAGTCGGAGGGGCCACCGTGACGAAACAGGGTGTCGGCCAGGGTGGGGTCTCCCGGGATATTGATTTCGCCGAAGGCGGCTTCGTATTTCGCCAGGTTTTCGCTCAGCGCCCGGTGAAGCAGCTTGGCGCCAAGGGGCGACATGACGATGCGGGAGCGGATGCGGGCTGAAGGATTACCCGGCACCAGGTGGGCAAAGTCGAAGAGTAGCTCGGCTGGAGAGTGCGCGATGCGCACCAGGTTGACATACTCGACTTCCAGCCCGGCAGGGATTTCCAGCGGCGGGAAAGGGGGAGCCGGCTGTTTGGGGGGTTGGTTGGTCATGCAAAGCTCTCCAAAAACCAGAGTGACTGCCTGGTTGGCAGCCACTCTGGTTTGTTATGTGGTTGTTAGAACGGGATATCTTCGTCGCCGGCAGATACCGGTGAGCCAGAGAAGCTGCTGCTACCCTGGTGTCCACCATCCTCTTCTCCACGGGCGCCACCCAGGAAGCGGACTGTGCTGGCGGATACCTCAAAACTGGCGCCTGGGCCACTTTGGCCTTGCCAGATACGCGGCCCGCCCGTCGCCGGATCCGGGACCAGGCGTCCCTCGATCAGAACGGAGCGGCCTTTGCGCAGGTACTGGTTACAGGTTTCGGCTTGCTTACCCCAAACCGAGACCCTGAACCAGATCGTTTCTTTGACCTGCTGGCCGTCGGATCCTGTATATTGCCGGCTGGTGGCTACGTTAAGATTAGTCACCGCCTGGCCGCCGGGGGTATAGCGCATTTCGGGATCGCGGCCGAGATTCCCAACAATAATGATGGTGTGGTACATAGGGGACTCCTTTTCCGGTGAGCGGTCTGTCTTAGGTTCCGGACGAACGCCGTCCGGGGCAGATCTATTGGTTCGCTCATCAGTTCTATCTATTATTTTACTCGGGTTTGGTGTGTTGTAAAGGGTTTTTTACCCCTCATTGCGAAACTGCAAGCAGTAATGGTGGAAGGTGTTGCTGACCCAGGCATTTCCCAGGCCAAAAGGTGACAGGCGGATGTCATCCTGGCACCAGATGCGCTCGTCTTTCAAGGTATAAATCCGGCCAACTTCGCGGGCCAGGTCCCAGGCCAGGGGGTAGATTTTGCCGCGTTTTTTCACGTTCTTGACGATGATCGTCAGGTAAGCGCGCGGCTGGAGCAGCGGTTTTAAACCGGCGTAGATTCCGACCAGGCGTACCAGGAACTGGTCGTAATCTTCAATATTCCCCAGGTCTGCCGGGTCTTCCGAGTAATACACGTCAAAGGCTGTACTGTCCCGCCGCTTCTTCTGAGTCAATGCGCCGGAGGCGCGCAGCATATCCCAATACGGCGGTGATGTAAGCACATAATCGACCAGGGGGATGTGATGTTTCTCGGCCAGTAAGCCGGCATTACCGGCATCCCCCTGGATCACCAGTGCCTCTACAGCCGGGGCGGTATCACCCAGCGCCAGGCGTTCCTGTTCGACGACCTGCCTGGCCAGATCGGCATAGGTGGGGTTGAGCTCGATGCCGTAGCTGTGCCGGCCGAGGCGCAATGCGGCAGCCAGGGTGCTGCCGGTACCAACCATCGGGTCCAACACGATCTGCCCCTGCTTGGTGAAGAACTCGATGAACTCGGCAGCCAGCGTCTCGGGGAATTTGGCCGGGTGGCGCAGGACAGTAGAGCGACGCGGCGGCGGGTTGTGGATGAACCATGATTTTTGGAACTTCAGCCAGCGCTTGGGTTCCATGTCGTTCAGCCGGTTGTGGTATGCGCGCCTGGCCATTCGGGCTTCAGGGGGTGCTGCCTGCCTGGTAGACAACCAGGTCTGAAAAATTCACAGTCATCACATCCGGGCCGGCTGCCCGGGCGAATACGCCGATTGTGCCTTTGGGCAGAGTGGCATCGCGCACACTGAACTGGAACTGGCCGTTGATGAAAAAATGCATCTCTTTGCCAACCGCCTGCACTGCCAGCCTGGAGATGCTGGGTGCGCCCGGCGGAACGGATCCACTATAAATGGGCGACTGCGGCGAGGAGGCGTTCCCTTGATAAATACGGTCAAGGCGGGTGCGCCCGTCACAGGTCAGGGCAAAGCGGTAGTAGTCAACTTCAGAAGACAGCCGTATTAGCAGGCCGTACTGGTCTTCCCCGCGGCAAATGCTGGGACTGGCGGTTATCTCCAGGTAAAAATCGCTGAGTAAAGTGTCCTGGCGCAGGCTGTACAGGTAGCCTTCCGGTTGGGAGACTGCCACGGTCAGCTCGTTCATGGCCATGGCGGTCCTGCCTGCCGGGTAGCTGCCCAGGGTCCACCGGCTGGGATCGCTGAAATCGTCGCTAAAGATTAATGTCCCGTATTCGGGCTGCACATCAACTGTGGGCGTCACCACGAGATTAGGAATGGGCACACTGGTATAGGTCGGCGTGGGAGGAAACCAGACGATCGTGGGTGTCGGGGTTGCGGATGACGCCGGAGTATCGGTTGGCAGGGGCGGGAGGGGAGTCGCCAGGGGCAGGCAGGCGGCCAGAGCAGCCAGCGCCATCAGGATCCAGAGCGCCCTGAGAGCCGTTTTCATGGCATTAGTTTACCATGCAGTGCGAGAAGCTGAAGTAAAATTGATTTATAGTACAGATACTATAAGGAGAGAATGTGCGCAAAAAAGGTATCCTAATCACAGGTGCCGCCGGAGAAATTGGCGATGCACTGATTCGCAGCCTGTCCCAGCAAGATCAAAACCAGGTAATCACCCTGGATGTGCGACCATTGCCGGCCGAGACCAGCACGATGGTAACCCACATCACCGGCGATATTATGGATCAGGCACTGTTGGCCCGCCTGGTCAGCGAGTATGAGATCGCCACCATCTATCACCTGGCCGCACTGCTTTCAACCCGGGCTGAGTTTACTCCCGAGGCAGCTCACCGCGTCAATGTAGAGGGAACGCTAGGCCTGTTGAAGCTGGCTTCAGAACAGTCCCAGTGGCGCGGCGAGCCGGTGTTGTTTATCTTCCCCAGCTCGGTAGCGGCCTACGGGATGCCCGACCTTGAAACGAAAGCCCGCTACCCCATGGTGCGTGAGTGGGAATGGAACTATCCGCGCACGATGTACGGTTGCAATAAACTATATTGCGAGCTGTTGGGCACTTACTACAGCGAGAACTTCCGCCAGCTGGCAGCCGAACGCCCGGTGATGCTCGATTTCCGCAGCGTGCGTTTCCCTGGGTTGATCAGCGCTTATACCGTCCCCAGCGGCGGTACCAGCGATTACGGGCCAGAGATGCTGCATGCCGCCGCCCAAAACAGCCCTTACGCCTGCTTTGTTAGCGAGGAAGCCTGCATCCCCTTCATGGCCATGCCGGATGCGGTCACTGCGCTCACGCTGCTGGCGGCTGCGCCTGCAAAAGCACTCAGCCGCAGGGTGTACAATGTCACCAGCTTCAGCCTGACCGCCGCCGAATTCCGCGAACAGGTGTTGAATTACTTTCCAGGTGCAGATATCACATTTAACCCAGATAAAAAACGCCAGGGGATTGTGGATAGCTGGCCAGCCGGCCTGAACGATCACGACGCGCGCCGTGACTGGGGCTGGCAGCCGGCATATGGCCTGGAACGCGCCTTTGAAGAGTACCTGGTGCCCAATATCCGCAATCGCTACATGAGCGGATGAATGGCTGAGCCGCGCATGACTTTACCCTTCAAACCGGGACCTATCATCCTGTTTGGCTCTGGCGAGACCTCCCCCAGTGGGCGGGGTGTCTTTGACCAGGCGTTGCGCAATTTGCACAGCCCCCCGAATATCGCCCTGTTGGAGACCCCTGCCGGGTTTGAGCTCAATTCAGAGCAGGTGATCGGCCGGGTAGAAGAGTTTATTCTCCACCGCTTGCAGAATTATCACCCGCAAGTCTACACCATCGCCGCACGCCAGCGCGGTACGGAATTCAGCCCGGACAGCCCGGCTATCAGCGACAGCATGCTGGATGCCGACCTGATCTTTATGGGGCCGGGCAGCCCATCCTACGCGGTGCGCCAACTGCGAGACAGCCTGGCCTGGCACAGATTGATCGCCTGCCATTACCTGGGGGTTGGGATGGTGCTGGCCAGCGCCGCCACAGTCGCCATCAGCGCCTATGCCCTGCCGGTCTATGAGATTTACAAAGTAGGCGAAGATCTGCACTGGAAGGCAGGGCTGGACCTGTTTGGTTTGTACGGTCTGCCACTGGTTTTCATCCCGCACTGGAATAACCGGGAAGGCGGCGATGAGCTGGATACCAGCCGCTGCTTCATGGGTCAGAAGCGTTTTGCCCGTTTGATGGAGATGCTTCCCGCCGGGCTGACTGTCCTGGGCATCGACGAAAAGACCGCTTTGATCATGGACCTGGAGCTGGGAATATGCCGGGTGGCCGGGTTGGGCGGCGTGACCCTGATCCACACCGGGCATGGGCACGAGTCGTCCGTTGCAGCTGCCGACCTAGCCGGAACTGGACTGGCGGAGCTAGGGGAAACCCGGGATGATCACGTGCATTTTTACCACAGCGGGCAGACATTCCCGCTCAGCGATTGCTGTGAGTTGATTCCGCCAGAGCCTGGGATGGGCGTCCCGCAACCGGTCTGGCAGGAGGCCAACCGTAGACGGCAGGCGCTGCAGCAAAGCCGCCTGGCCGGCGAGCCGGTACAATCCGCGCCGGCGGAAGTGCTAGCACTGGTAGAAGCACGGCAGGCTGCCCGCCTGCGTAAAGATTGGAGCGCGGCAGATGAAATCCGCCTGCAGATTATGTCCTTAGGTTGGCAGGTGAAGGACTCGCCCGAGGGTCCTCATGTCGAGCCGGGCTGATTGCCGGTAGGTATAAATATTAACAATCCAGGGAGCCTCTATGACAGCAGCGTTGACCGTTGGTTACATTGGACTGGGCTTGATGGGGAAATCCATCGCCCGCAATATCTTGAAAGCTGGCTTTCCGTTGTGGGTGCACAACCGCAGCCGCCCGGCAGTGGATGAGCTGGCTGCGGAAGGCGCTCATGTTGCCAGCAGCCCGGCGGAAGTAGCCGCCCAGGTGGATGTAATCTTCACCAACCTGCCAGACACGCCGGACGTGCTGCTGGTGGCGTTAGGCGAGAACGGCATCCTGGCCGGGGCGCACCCTGGGTTGGTATTTATCGATAACTCGACCATCAAGCCGGCGGCTGCCCGCCAGATCGCGGCTACACTTGGGAAGGCAGGCGTCGCCTGCCTGGATGCGCCGGTAAGCGGTGGGGATGTTGGCGCTCGCAACGCCACGTTGAGTATCATGGTTGGCGGCCCTCTTGAAGCCCTGGAGCGCGCCAGGCCGGTTCTCCAGGCGACGGGGAAAACGATCACCCATGTGGGGGAGGCCGGCGCCGGACAGATCGCCAAAGCTGCCAATCAGATCATGGTCGCTGCGCAAATGGCTGCCATGGGTGAGCTGCTAATATTCGTCCGCAAGGCGGGGGCCGACCCGCAAAAGGTTGTAGAAGCCATCCGCGGGGGTTCCGCGCAATGCTGGACGCTGGATGTGAAGACGCCCCGGCTGTTTGCCGGAAATCGTGAGCCGGGATTTAAAGCCTACATGCAGGCCAAGGACCTGGCTATTGTTCTCGATACGGCGCGGGAATACGGCGTGCCCTTACCCGCCACGGCTGTCTCGGCCCAATTGTTTAACGCCATGCTCGCTATGGGAATGGCCGAGATGGATAACTCGGCCGTGGTCGGGGTGATCGAAGCCCTGGCAGGTATCCG
>JBFYSP010000063.1:0-14585 GCA_041301395.1 Anaerolineae bacterium | reverse complement strand
GGGACCAAAGTGAGTATGTCACTGCCACGCAGTACCTGGAGGAAGCCCTGGTTATCTTCCGCGAGCTAGGAAACAAATGGGAGATTGCCAATTCATTAAGCGGCCTGGGTGAGCTGGCGCTTAAACGGGGCGATCTGCAGGCTGCCCGGACCTACCTGTACGAGAGCATGCAAACCAACCTGACCCTGGGTGACCGGCGAGCAATTGCCTATTTGCTGGAGTACTTTGCCGGATTGGCCTCCGAGGAAGGGCAGCCGGTGCGGGCTGTGCGGCTGGTCGGGGCAGCTGCAGCGCTGCGCCAGGAAATCGGCGCGCCGATGTCGCCAACGGAGCTGGTTAAGCTGGAAGAGCTGATGGCCCGGGCAAATGACCAGTTAAGTGAGGTCGAACACGCCAGGGCTTATGGGGAGGGGCGTGGCATGTCCCAGGATGAGGCGGTCGGGTACGCGCTGAACGAAGGATGACGGATGACGGACGGTTGACGGCGGACCGCTGACCGCCTGGTTGAGCATAAACCTCGAAAATATTGTGGATGGGAGTGATTAGAGGGTGCGGTGCTCGATGCGCATGCGCCCGCCATGCGGCTCCAGGGTGGCGCCCATATACGGCCGGACATGCCGGCCAACCAGCTTAAGGTCAAAATGCAGCAGCAGGTAAGCCAGGACAACGCGTGCTTCCATCTGGCCGAAGGCCGCGCCGATGCAGTTGCGCGGGCCGCCGCCGAAAGGCAGCCAGGTATACGGCTCCGGCCGGGCGCCGGCGGTATGGCGTGAGGGGTTAAACTGGTCCGGCTCGGGCCAGTATGCCGCGTGGCGCTGCGTCAGATAGATCGAGTACACCACGCGGCGGTCCGCCGGGATGTGGTAACCCTTGTATTCGAGATCGGTAGCAGAAATGCGCGAGCCCAGGTGGATGGGTGGGTACAGGCGCAGGGATTCCTTGATCACCTGGTTCAGGTAAGTGAGCTGGTTTATTTGCTCCATCGAAGGGATGTCATCGGGGAATAAGGTGTTGTCCACCTCGTCCTGGGCCGCCCTGAGGGCCTCCGGGTGCTGGCCGAGCAGCACCAGCGTCCAGGCCATCAGCGCAGTGACCGTATCGTGCCCGGCGATCAGCATAGTCAGCAACTGGTCGCGGATGAGATCGTCATCCATGCCGGAGGCAATCAGCAAACCCAGCATGTCCTTCGGCGGAAGGCTGTCCGCTTTCATCCACCGGCGGCGCTCTGCAATGATCTGGTAGAGATAGCTGTTCATCTTTTGGATTGCAGCGCGGTATTTCGGCCTGGGAATCCCATTCCACAACATCCACAGCCCGGGAGAGACATAGCGGATATTATCCAGGACGACATCCCACATGCGCCTCAGCTCGGGGGAAAAGTCCAGGGCGTATAAGGTTTGCATCAGCACAAGCAGTGCGATTTTGCGCATCTCGTCCAGGATGTCCACCGTGCTGCCATCTTTCCATTCTGCGGTAACCTGGCGGGTGTAGCACCACATATCTGTGATGTACTCATTCAGCATCTGCTTATGCAGCGGTGGGTTGAGCAGGCGGCGCAGGCGATCGTGCTCTTCACCGTCTTCAACCAGCACGCCGTGCCGCAGGAGGTGTGTCACCGGGTCGCTGTCGTTACGCCAGCGCAAATCGCCACGGGCGTCCACCAGGACAAAGTGGGCCGCTTCGGGTCCAACCATGAAGATGGGGGCAAAATTGGGCAGCTCGATCTGGAAGATGTCTCCAAGTTCCTGGTTCATCTTCTGCAGAGGCGCAAGCAAGCTGCGCTCGCCGATCAGCGCTTTTAACGCAATCAGGCCGGCTTGGGGGGATGGGGTTGGTATTTTTTGGGGCATGCTTTGAGTATACTACTAACCCCCCACGGCGAGCGAACAAGGCTATGCTTTTCTCCACCTCGGCCGCAGCCTGGGAGGGGTGCTGAGCTCCTGGCGGTGTTTGTAAAGCAGCAGAAGAAAATTGACCAGCCAGATCAGCAAGAATTCCGGATTTGAGCCGCCATAGTAAAGGGCAACAAATGCACCAAATGCCAGCATACTGAAAACGACCGCCCAGGCACTGGTAATCAGCAGGGTATACATGACTGCCATGCACAGGCCTAAAACAACAGGTCCGACGTACAGCGTGATCCCCAGCCAGATACCGAAGGTGGTGGATAATGCCTTGCCGCCTTTGAAGCGCAGGAACGGAGAGAATGCATGGCCAAATACCGGCGCCAGCGCCACAGGGACGATCTCCCAGCCCTGGATACCGGCCCAAAAGTATGCCAGGCCGACGGGGATGGCGCCTTTGAAGCCGTCCAGCAGCAAGGCAACGAAGCTCCATAGCTTGCCGGCTGAAGCCGCCACGTTGGCCGCCCCGGGGTTGTGGTCGCCGTACTGACGGATATCCTCGCCCTTTACCAGCCAGCCCACCAGCAGGGAAAAGGGGATGGAGCCGGATAAAAAGGCGATGATAGTCCAGAGCAGGATATCCATAGCATCCGTCTACTTACTGGGCATCAGCTGCCAGGGCTTGTTTGCGTTCGCGCCGGCGTCGTGCCAGATCCCGCCCCAACTGTCGGGTGGTTTCGGTTAGCAGCAGGGTCATGCCAAACACGATGATCACATTGGTTATCAGGAAGAACAGCATTTCTTCCAGCGGCAGGCTTCCCAGCATCAGGCCGGTGGTCTGGGCCGGATCGATGGTCCAGGTACCGCTGCTGATGGAGAGCGAGTCGACGATCCACAGGTAGATGGTGGGGGTCATGAAAGCCACTGTCACCAGCCGCCAGTTGGCCAGCAGCAAGTCCGCGCCATAGAATAGCTGGATAGCGATTGGCACCAGCGCCCAGGATAGGATCAGGGAAGCGTATGTGCCGGGTTTCCATCCGGAAAGCAGCACAGCTGTGGATGCCAGCCACAGAACGACGGATACCGAGCCTGCCGCGATGCGCAGCCTGTAATTCCGCTGCTCACGCAGCGGCGATTTGAACACGTAACGCATTAAGAATAGAGTCCAGAAACCGGTCAGCAGGGTTTGCAAGACGAAGAATGTATACTCCTCAATGGGCACGTAACCAAGGCGCACGCCGGTCACCAGGTCTGGATCATACCACCAGACATTGGTTGCCACCAGGTAGTTATCCCAGGGCGTGGTATACACCACGGCAATGACGACATGCAGCAGCACACCAATATAGGGCAGCCAATCTACCTGACCCTGGCGCTTGAACAGCCGGCGCCAGATATCTTGCGGCACAATGATCATCAGGATGATCAGGGGAGGCAGGATGAAGGTCGCCAGGACTTGAAAGTAGGTCATGAAGTTCGCTCCAGGGGAGTTGGCACGTAAAAAGGCCTGTCAATGGGTGTGTGGGGATAGCGCATCGGCAGCCAATCGAAAATAGCCTGCACCAGCGAGGCGGGTGAAGCGTCGGCAGAAGAATCTCCAATTGCAGGATTCAGCGGTTGGCCTGCGGCGGGGAGAAAGTCGTGCGCTCCGGGAATCTCGTAATAGGTGGTGAGAGGAGCCGGCAAGCGGCTAACCAGCCGGCGGGTGGCAGCTGGTTGAACCACCATATCTTGCATGCCCTGGAGCACCAGAGTCGGCGTGTGGACGTGCGGCGCAGCATGGTATGCTTGCCGTCCCATCTTCATGATCTCGTTTATGGTGCGGATGGGGATGGAGAGCTCGCGGCGGATGTATTCCTGCTCGGCGGGGTTATCCAGATTGATGCCCGGCAGCAGCCGCCCGAGGAATTGGCGCAGGCGCGGGTCGTTGAAATTGGCCCGCTTAAAGGGGCGGATTTTAGGGTTGAACATCGCTACGGCTGGCAAAATGCCGTTCATAAAGCCTGGCAACCGCCAGAAAGGGGCAGCCAGGATCATCCGGTCGGGCTTGAGCTCGGCAGCGACGTGCAGGGCGATCGCCGCGCCCATCGAGAACCCCAGCAAAACACAGGGATCGTAATCGTAGCGCAGGGTCTTCCAGGCGGTGCCCACGGCGTCAAACCAGTCCTGGGCATGGGTTCTCTCCAGGTTGGCGATATCTGCGCCAAAGCCAGGCAGGAGCAGAGCCTGGGCATGCCAGCCGCGCCCGGCAAAGATCTCGCCTAGGCCGCGCAGCTCTGCCGGCGTGCCGCCAAAGCCGTGGATCATCAGCACTGCGGCGGGACCGTCGCCCAGCTGGAAGGGCAGGTGTTCGGGTCCTGCGAAAGGGCGGAACTCAGGCGAGGCGGTCACGGCGATATTTCCGGATGGACCAAGCCAGGAAAACATCCCAGATGAGTAAGAAGGTTCCCTGGATAATGATCCCTAAGCCTGTGCCGCGGCGATATGGGTTGCTGGCACTGCGCCGAATCAGGGCGGTGCCACCGGCTACATAACCGATATCCAGGAGAGCGTTTACCCACACCACCCCCTCAAAACGGCGAGCCTGCCGGGCCTGTCCTGGCAGGTCGAGCAGGCCCAGCTCGACGCGGCGAGAGTCTTTGCGCGTTCCGGCAATCCCGGCAGCAGCGATCATCCCATCAACGGCGCCCCAGGCGATGAACTGATCGGCGGTGCCGGATAGGCTTTTATCTTGGCTGCGACGCAAACCGGCTCCAAAGGCAATCGAAGTGACCGCCCAGCCGAGTAGCACCGAGAGGAGCTGCCCGACATAGCGGTAAATATTAGGCGAGGAAGATGGGCGCACCAACTTCATCAGGTACGTACCTGGAAATAAGATTTTACAACCAGGCCGGCTTTACGCAGGCCGTTGGCGCCGGCGCGGTGGTGGAAGACATCGTAGCCGTTGCGGCGGATGCCGGCGAGAATGGCGCGGTAGATCTCCAGGCCGCTCATCACACCCCACTGCCCGCTGGCCAGCATTTTTACGGACTCAAAGGCGTGTTGATAATAAGCTTCGGTACGCTCGATTTGAAAGTCCAGCAGCGCGATGAACTGCGGCGTGATGCGTCCTGCCGACAGGTCGGCTTCGGAGACCTGGAAGCGCTGCATATCTTCTTGCGGCAGGTACACCCGGCCGATACCCCAATCCGGCCCGATATCGCGCCAAAAATTGCTGAGCTGCATGGCAGTCGATAGGCTGTCGGCGCCGGGCAGGGCATCTTCAATCTGGTAGGGGGGATGCGTGCCCAGGATATAGGTCATCGCCCGGCCTACAGTCAGCGCGCTACCTTCCATATAATGAACCAGGTCGGCATACGTGGGAAAGCGGGTGATGGTCAGATCTTCTTTCATTGCCCGGTAATAGGGCGCCATGATCTCTTTGGGAATGTCAAATTTTAGGGCAGTGTCCAGATAGGCGCGCATCACAGGGTACGGGCTGTCGCCGGTCTCAAAAGCTTGCCAGTAGGCGTTTTCCCAATCCTGGATGGCTGCGCCGGGCGATGAAAAGCCTTCGTGAGAGACATCCACGCGGTCGTCGCCGATGCGCATCAGTGCATATAGGGATTCTACGTGCGGCAGCTTATCCTCAGGGAGGAAGCGGCTGGCAAAGGAATAATTCTTGCTGGCGCGGCGCATCACCTGCCGGCAGAAGGCGTAGTCTTCTGGTGTGGAGATGGGTTTTCTGCCCGGTGTACGGGCAGGCTGCCCATCGGCGCCTATCGGATGGACGGCAGAGAGATGATCGGCAGACTGGTTTAGCGCCATTCTTGCAGGATCCTTTCTGTCACCAACCGGGAAGAGATCATTACCATCGGCATGCCGATGCCGGGATAAGTACCCTGGCCGACAAAATACAGACCGTGGATATCCCGCGACTTATTATGTGGGCGGAAATAGGTCGCCTGTAAAAAGTTCATCGAAAGGGAGCCAAACGCGGTGCCGAAGCAGGCGTTGATGTCGGATTGGAAGTCGGTTGGGCGGTATTCTCGCTCCCAGACGATGTGGCTGCGGAGTTCCGGATCGACGATCTTTGTCAGCCGGTCGAGAAGCTTCTCCCGCACCACTGGAGCGGCCTGGTCCCAATCGACTGCCGGCTGGCCATTCGTCTGCAGGTTTGGCATGGGCGCCAGAACATACAGCAGGGTATGGCCGGGCGGCGCCAGGCTCGGGTCGGTGACGGTGGGGATATTTAGATGGAAGGAGGGCTCTTCCGGGATGCTTTTGGTTTGGAAAACCGCATCCAGGTTGGCCCGATAATCTTCTGAGAAGTACAGTGCCTGGTGGCGAAGGTGGGTGTAGGTGCGGTCCACGCCAAGGTAAAGGAGATAACCGGAACAGGAATAGCTCATCCTCTCCAGGCGTTGGGGGGTGTAATCTTTGGGCTGGCGCTCGTCGAGCAGTTCCTGGTAAGTGTAAGGCAGGTCGGCATTTGAGACTACGATATCGGCAGGGATAAATTCACCGGATTGCAGCCGGACACCAGTGACATGCGAATTCTCCACGCAGATTTGCTCCACCGGAGCGTTTGTGCGCAGCTCGACACCCATGTCTTTGCCCAGGCGCAGCATATCTTCGACGATGCTGTAAATGCCGCCGGCAGGATACCACATCCCCAAGGCCAGGTCGGCATAGGTGATGATGCTGTACATTGCCAGGGCGTCGTAGGGTGACAGCCCGAGGAACATGGAATGAAAAGTGAAAGCCTTGGCCAGCTTATCGCTGCCCTTAAAGAAACCTGCCACCTGGCGATACATATTTTCGTAGGCGCGCGTCCCAACCAGGCGCATGGCGGCAGTCGGATTGGCTAAATCGGTGATGTGATCGTAGTTGCGGTTGACGAAATCCATGCCCAGCTCGTATTTGCGGGCGCCTTCCCCCAGGAAGCGAAACAAGCGCTCGGTAGTGCCCGGTTCGACGCGCTCCAGCTCCTGTGCCAGCTGCACCATATTCGAAAATAGGTCCAGGTGCGTGTCATCATGGAAGTAGATGCGGTAATTGGGATCGAGCTGGGTCAGCTTCAAGCGCTGGTTGAAATCCTGGCCCACCGCACGGTAGGTCTCCTCGAAGGTATCCTTCATTAACAGAAGGGTAGGGCCGGTGTCGACGCGGTAGCCCTGCTCTTCGATCAGGTTGCTGCGGCCCCCCGGGCGCGCCAACTTCTCCAGGACAGTCACCCGGAAGCCCTGGTATCGCAGGCGCAGGGCGGTGCCCAGCCCTCCCAGGCCGGAGCCGATGATGATGATGCGTGTATTGCTCTTCATGAATAAATACCACCCGCCCCAAAGGTTAACCTAACTATTCTAACACGACTCGAATCTGGCGAGAAAAAACATGTATCAGATTATACAAGATTGTAGATATAATGTCAATGTATAGTATTGTTAATGTCGATATTTGCCAGTCCGATTTGCTTTTGTTTCATTGCGATAAATGTCATGACTCCGAATGTGACTTGTAATGTATCAGCCTTGCAGCTTGACGTTCAAATAATTATTTGTTAATATTAGAATCTAATAATTCAACCAATCAGGGCATAAAACCCAACTTTGGCAGTTTTGAACCGGAGGGCCTATGATCTCACGACGCAACTTTATAAAGTTAAGTATGGCCGGTGCTGGTGGTTTGCTTTTGGCTACCAAAGGGAAATACCTTCACCTGGCCCAGGCTGCCATTCCCGGCGGCTCGCTCGATCCCAATCTGATTCCGAAGTATGGCTGGGAACTGGTAAAGCCGCCGGCAATGCCCAGCGCCGGGCGGACGCGCTCTACAAAAGGGAAGAACCCGGATTATTACGTGATTGCCATGCGGCAGTTTAGCCAGCAGGTATTGCCTGGCTCGTTGCCTATGACGACCGTATGGAGTTATGGCTCGGCCAATCACCCGGAATCTTTCAATTACCCGGCATTCTCTATCGAAGCCCGATGGAACCGGCCGGTGCGCGTGAAATGGGTGAACGACCTGGTGGACGAGAATGGCGATTTCCTACCACACCTGCTGCCGGTTGACCAAACCGTGCATTGGGCCAATCCGCCCGGGCCACGTGATCACCACAGCATGGATCCAAGCCCGTATTTGGGCCCGGTGCCGATGGTTACCCACGTCCATGGCGCCCACGTGAGCGACGAAAGCGATGGATATGCCGAAGCCTGGTGGCTGCCCAAGGCCCGGAATATCCCGGCAACTTATTACAAAGAAGGCACCTGGTACGACTTTTTCAAGGGCAAGTTTGCCGGCAGGTACGGTGTTCAATGGGAGCCCGGCACAGCCACCTTTCAATACCCCAACGACCAGCGAGCCACGACGATGTGGTATCACGACCACACGTTGGGCATGACGCGCCTCAACGTGTATGCAGGGCCAGCCGGCTTTTACCTGCTGCGCGGTGGCCCCCATGATATGCAAGGCAACCAGCTCCCCGGTCCTGCACCGTCCATCGGATCTGATCCGTTTGGTACCTTTTACGAAATCCCGCTGGCTATCCAGGACCGCTCTTTCAATGACGATGGATCACTTTTTTATCCGGACTCACGGGCTTTCTTTGATGAGTATCCCGGGCCCTATATCCCGAATTCCCCGGTTGCTCCAATCTGGAACCCGGAGTTCTTCGGCAATACCATGCTGGTGAACGGGCGCACCTGGCCATTCTTGAACGTGGAGCAGCGCCGCTACCGCTTCCGCTTCCTGAACGGCTGTGACTCGCGCTTCCTGATCTTAAAGATGGATAATAACCTGCCCTTCTACCAGATTGGGGCAGAAGGCGGCTTCCTGCCGGCGCCCGTGCAGCTGTCCCAGTTGATTATGTCGCCGGCCGAGCGTGCCGATGTGATCGTGGACTTTACCAACGTGCCGGTCGGTACCGAGATCACGCTGCTCAACCTGGGTCCGGACGAGCCCTTCAAGGGCTTCAACCCTGACGGATCGCTCAGCGATGGCGAGGGCGGCACCATGCCTCCATCCGACACACTGACCACCGGCCAGGTGATGCAGTTCCGCGTCGGGCCGGCACTCAACCGGGATATCAGCCAACCGGCGATGAGCCTGGTGCTGCCGGCTTTCACACCGCTGCCTGCCCACAGCGTCACGCGCCAGGTTTCGCTCAATGAAGAGATGTACATGCCGGAAGGGATGGGAATGGATGAGATGATCCCAATTGCGGCGGTGCTTGGTACAGTGGACCTGACCGATCCGGCGAACCCAGCCGGCCAACCGCTTAAGTGGATGGACCCCATCAGTGAAAACCCGGCTCCCGGGGCAACGGAGGTGTGGGAAATTTACAACTTCACCGCCGATGCGCACCCCATTCACCTGCATGAAGTGATGTTCGAGGTGATCGATCGCCAGCCGATCGGCGGGGCCTCTCGCCTGCCGGAAGCCTGGGAAACCGGCACCAAGGATACGGTCATTGCTTATCCCGGCGAGATCACTCGGATTAAATCGACCTTCGACTTACCGGGCCAGTATGTCTGGCACTGCCACATCGTTGAGCATGAAGATAACGAGATGATGCGGCCCTACCGGATAGGCCCGGAACAACCCGGCCAGCCCGGGATGATGGGCTAACAGACTGCTCTTAGTGGATCTGGCGCAGCAGTACGGCGCCAGATCCACTCATTTAAAAATGGCCGGAAGAACTCGGATTTTGCAGGCCATCCTGTGGGTGATGGCATTGCTCGGCATACCAGCACTGGCCTTCCCCGGCGCGGAAAATCAGATATCCGGCAGCCTGTCTGTTGTGCCGCTGGCCAATGGGGATTTCGAGAGCGGTCCAGGTTCCGGGTGGGTAGAATACTCTCAACTGGGCTACCCGATCATCCTGTACCAACGCGATTTTCCGGCAGGCGTCAATCCGCATGGCGGTGTGTATGCGGCCTGGTTGGGCGGCGATAACGCCGAAATGGCGTATCTGTCCCAGGTGGCCACGATTCCCGGCACCAACCCTGTTCTGACATACTGGCATTGGATTGATTCCGAGGATTCCTGCGGATGGGATACAGCCCGGCTGCTGGTTAACGATTCTCCGGTTTGGACGTATGCTCTTTGTATTGCGAAAAATACTGGCCGGTGGGTCAAAGTAAGTTACGACTTAAGCGCCTTCATTGGGCAAACCGTGGTCTTGAAAATTCGAATTGATACGGATGCGTCGAACCCCAGCAGTTTGTACCTGGATGACTTCACCCTGGAAAGCGCGCCAAACCCGTCTACCCCAACGCCAACCGCCACCAGCACGCCGACGGCTACCGCCAGCCACACCCCTACAGCAACCGCCACCAGCACACCGACGGCTACTGCCAGCCACACCCCCACATCGACCGCCACCTCGACGGCTACTGCCAGCTGTACTCCCACGCCAACAGGTACACCGACCGCTACTGCAACGACCGGCATGTTATATCTGCATTCGATTTACTTGCCGCTTGTCAGGCGCTAGGGAAAGGGCCAATTTCTTCGACGATGACCTGGGCGGCCAGGCTTTTTTCCATGGCCAGTTCCAGGTGATCGATCTGCAGGACGATCACCGGGGTGCGCTGCAGCACGCGTACCCAGTGGCCGCTCGCCAGGCCGTAAGCCTGCAGCTGATCCAGCCCCGGAAGAGCGGGATTGGGCTCACTGGCTGATAGGCCAGCAGGATTAGGTGGATCGCCAATTTTCGCCCGGCAGCCCAGGGGTACGTCCAACAGGGTCAGGGGGAACCGCTCATCATCCTGCCTTCTACCAGAGAATCGGTATCGATGGTGCTTGCCCGGCAGGCGTTGTCGATGGTGAAAAAGGTTCATGGGCCGGTCCTTCGTTCGACGATCTGGTCGGCCGGCAGGCTGTCGCTGTCGAGGTGGCTATTGAATAAAGATCCAGTGGAGGTCGGGAGCCAGCGGCTCACAAAACGGGCTAAGCGGGATTGGCTTACATCCACCATTTCAAAGCCGCACCTTGGACAGCACACCAGGGAGCAGCCCTTTTGCAGCGGACAGGATTGGCAGGCGGTGTGGGTTGCCGGGTCAAAGGTCTCCCCACACATGGTGCAGGTCAGCAGTTTTGTGCTCATAAGCCCCATCCTGTCAGTAAGAATACCCGGTAAAGCAGGCCGCCCACCAGGAAGGCCAGCGGGACGATCAGGGCAAACATCCCCACGGCGGTGCGCCAGCCGCGCTCCTTGGCAATGACCATCACGCTGGCGATGCAGGGGATCAACAAGGTCACGGTGACCATAGCGACCACGACTTGCGCCGGTGAAAGCTGACCCTGCGATTCCATTACAAACAAGCCGGTAGCGCCAAAATCACGGCGTAAAAAGCCCATCAAGAATGCCGCGCCAGCCTGCGGTGGCAAGCCCAGCCATCCAGTAACCAGCGGCTGGATGGCGGTGATCAGGCGCTGCAGGATGCCGGTCTGGTCGAGTACGAACATCAGCGCTGCACCGGCCAGGAACAAGGGGACAACTTCTTTGACATACCACTCCAGGCGGGCCAGAGTTTTTAGGGCAACATTGGAAAACTGGGGCCGGCGCATGGGGGGGAGCTCGACCAGCAACGGCGTACGCTCGCCGGGCACCAACCTGGCTGCCAGCCAGCCAACTATCAGCAACACGGCCAGTACCACGAAGCTCCAGATGAGCGTGGCGCCAAAGGAAATGCCGGCCAGCATGCCCATCACCACGCCCAGCTGGGCCGAACAGGGCACCGCCAGTGCCAGCAGCAAGGTTGCCAGCAGCCGCTCGCGCTTGCTTTCCAGTACACGCGTGGTCAGGGTGGCCATGGTGACGCAGCCCATCCCCAATACCATGGGCAGCACGGCTTTACCGTTCATGCCCAGTGATTGGAAAACCCGGTTGCTGAAGGCTGCCAGGCGAGGCAAATAGCCAGAGTCTTCCAACACGCCGAAGGCCAGAAAGAAAGTTGTCACAATTGGCAGGATCAGGGCCAGGGCGTAAGTCATGCCCATCGTCCACAGACCATATTCGCCAACCAGCAGCTCTGCCAGCCACGGGAAGGGTGCCAGTTGAGTGACCACCTGGGTAACCCAGGGATTAATCATTTCACCAAACAGCGTGTTCTCCAGCCAGCCGACGAGGACCCCGGCCCCGAATACACCCACGAACCAATACATTGCATACAGCACGCCAGCCAGGAAGAACCAACCCCACAACGGGTGCATGGCCAGGCGACCCAGTTGGTCGGACCAGGTAGGGAGGCTCGAGGATGTATCGGTTTGGGCTTGCAGCACGGTTTGAGCGGAAAAAGCCAGGCGGGTTTGCAAGATAGCCTGCGCGAGTGTGCTATGGGAACCGCCCTGGGCTTCCCGGCGCAGCTCTTCCAATCTGGCAATGGTGGCCTGTTCCAGGTGAGATTCCAGCCAGCCCTGGGTGACTTCATCCAGGCACAGCCAGAGCAAGCCCAGGGCGCGAGCTGCGATTGGCGCAGGCGGCAGGCAGGCTGATATCTTCTCCAGCGCTTGCTCGATTGGATCGGGATACTGCAGCTGAAAATGGGGAGCCTCGGCCTGCTGCACGGCCTCGGCCAGCTCGGATACCCCCTGTCCCTGGGTTGCCACCGTAGAGATGACCGGAATGTCCAGCAGGGCTGCCAGCCGGCGTGTATCGGTTTGCACACCCCGGCGGTGAGCCTCGTCGGTCATGTTGAGTGCCAGCGCCATCGGCAGGCCCATCTCGGCCAGCTGGATGGTAAGGAGCAGTGTGCGCCGCAGGTTTTTGGCATCACCAACCTGTAAAATCGCTTTCAAGTCCTCGCCCAGCAGCACCCGGGCAGTGACGCGTTCATCCTCCGAGCGTGGTGGGAAGGTGACCACACCTGGCGTATCCACCAGGGTGGTACCAGGAAAACTGCGGGCGGGTGAACGCGCCACTTCCACAGTGGTGCCAGGGTAGTTAGAGATAATCACGTGCTGCCCGGTCAGGCGTTGAAACAGGGCAGATTTACCCACGTTGGGGTGACCGACCAGGGCGATCGAACCCCCGGAGGGCAGGGCGGCGGCACCGGGAGGGGTGTGGCAGCTCAAGTCCCGCCTCCGCTACCGCCGTCCTGGCTGCAGCGGGCGCACAGGCCGTAAAACACCAGGCTGATACTGTCTACCCGGGTGCCGTGCTGGCGCTCAAAATCCGCCTGGATTGCGGGTATTTGTGGATGGTCGAACTCGATGACACTGCCACAGACACTGCACAGGAAATGATGGTGCTGGCTGGGCAGCATTGGGTCGAAGCGGTCCTGGCGCCGGTTTTCATCAAAACGCCGCGAGCTGACCAGGCCTTCTTCTTCCAGCCAGTGCAGCGTGCGGTAGACCGTCGATAGATGCAGGCTGGGGTCCTGCCGGGCAGCACTGGAATGCAGCTCTTCGGCAGTTGGGTGTGTATCCAGGTTGTCCAGAGTGGATAGGATCAAAGTCCGCTGGGCGGTCATACGTCCACCGCGGGTTTGCAGGCGTTGGCGGGCTTCCTGAAGGAGATCTTTGGTCATGGAAGTGATTCCTGCAAATGGTTCGCAATATTACTGCAAATCATTTGCAATAATTATGCTCCAACTGTAACAGCATGCCAAGTGACATTTGTCATGTTGTTGTCATATCCTTGGGTAAGGTCAATATTAGAGAATTAAAATAGTGTAATATATAAGAGCCGACTTGCACAAATAAATTACTCCATCAAAATCAATTTTGAGTACAACCTCGAAAGGATATACTGATGAATCTTCCTCGCAGAATCGTCCGGACCATGGTTGGGTCGATATTGATCGCCATACTTTTAGGCGGGATCAATCTCAAGCCGTTTGATTCAAGCGCTGCTTCCGCGCGGGCCTATATCCCTGGGCCGGCCAGATATGATCCAAATCCGCCCCAATCTTGGGTGAACCTGGGAGCTGTTCAATCTTTGAATCATCTGGATGCTGGGCTCGCCGGGACAGGTGCTGCAATCTCGCTGGCGGCCGCTGACCTGGACGCGGATGGCGCCCTTGACCTGATCTCGGGCACCAGCGATGCATCCGGCAGCAAGTTAATGATTTACCCAGGCAACCCGGATCGTAACTCGGATGTGCCTTTTCTGGAAGGGGGGCAGACCATTCCACTGGCACATACTCCTACCTGGCTGGGCAGCGGTGATTTTGACGCCGATGGATATTATGACATCGTAGCAGCCGGATTGGATGCTTTGCAGCTGACTTACCTGCCAGGTAACGGCGCCGGTGGTTTTGGCAACCCGCAGGCAATCCCGCTGCCGGGTAGGGTTACTGCGCTGGCGGTAGGCGAGCTGGATCGCCAGGATGGGCCTGAGGAAGTAGTGGTTGGGCTGGATAACGGGCAGCTCCTTGTGTATGCCGGCAGCCCCGATGGGTTGAGCGAGGTGCGTTATAAGCTTAATTTGACCGCCCCCGCATCTGCCCTGGTTATTGGCCAACTAGATAACAATTACCCCTTTGACCTGGCCTGGGTCTCCGGCGGCAGACTGGGCATCCTGCACGGGCAGGATCAGTTTGCCTCGGGGCAGATGCAACCTCAGGTAGAGACGGTCGACCTGGGCTTCAATGCAACGGATCTGGCGCTTGGTGATTTTTTCGCAGGCGACTCGCAGATTTTGGAGATCGCGGTGCTATCCAACACTGGTGATTTGCACTTGTACGGCCCTGGTGGACAGGCTCTGCCGGGCGCCCCGTCCTATTCAACCGGCCTGGCTGCCGGTGACGGTTCTGGTATACG
>JBFYSP010000058.1:0-28780 GCA_041301395.1 Anaerolineae bacterium | reverse complement strand
CGTCTGAAAGTGGAAACAAACAAAGGACCGCAAATCTCGGTGAGGACACGCTGGATTTTAGCCTTTACCGGTGGGGCGATCATGTCCTTTGGCGCACGCATGGCACGCGGTTGCACCTCTGGTCAGGCGCTCTCCGGTGGGGCAACCCTCTCGGCTGGCAGTTGGGCGGTAATGTTGTCCATTTTTGCCGGGGGATACGCCCTGGCTTACTTCTTGCGGAAAGCCTGGAATTAAAGGAGGCATGACATGGCACCTTTTCCTTTACCTTTAGAAGCCCTGTTGACAAAGGGCGGCGCGTATTTCCTGTACCTCTTGATTGGAATCGGCTTTGGCTACGCCCTGGAAATCTCTGGGTTTGCTATCTCTACCAAGCTGGCAGGCCAGTTCTATTTCAAAGATATGACGGTACTGAAAGTAATGTTTACCGCCATTGTGGTCGCAATGGTGCTTATCTTTGGGGCAACCGCTCTCGGGTTGCTGGATTTCAACCTGATCTGGGTCAACCCGACTTACCTGTGGCCTGGGATTGTGGGTGGGCTGATCATGGGGGTTGGGTTTATCGTCGGCGGATTTTGCCCAGGCACTTCGCTTGTCTCGATGGCGACATTTAAGATCGATGGCCTGTTTTTTGCCCTGGGCAGCCTGGTTGGCATCTTCGTTTTCGGCGAGACGGTGGACCTGTTCTATGAATGGTGGAACGGCAGCTACTTCGGGCGAGTTACCCTGATGGACTTCTTCGGATTACCAGCCGGCGTTGTGGTGGTGCTTGTGGTGCTGATGGCACTCTTTATGTTCTGGGGCGGCGAAAAGCTGGAGGCGATCTTTGGCAAGAAGGATCTGAGCAAAGAGCCGAAGTGGCGCTATGCAGCTGCCGGAACCCTGCTGGCTGGGGCGGTGGCTGTGCTGCTGATTGGTCAGCCGACGACTGCCGATAAATGGGCTCAGCTCGAGCCGACGAAGCAAGCGGCGTTGGACAACCGCGAAGTGCAGGTCAGTCCGGCAGAGCTGCTGGCGACCACAGAAAATAAGCAAGTCAACCTGGTGCTGCTGGACGTGCGCGACGAAGCCGATTACAACCTGTTTCACCTACGCGGCGCACAGCATCTGCCGCTGGAGCAGGTGGCCGGTGCCATCCCTGGTTTGCTGCTTGAACCAGCCGCTAACACGGTGTATATTTTGATGAGTAATGACGAGGCGGCCGCGACGGAAGCCTGGAAGGTTATGTCGGCTGAGAGTGTCCCTAACGTTTATATTCTGGAGGGAGGCATAAACAACTGGCTGATGACGTTCATTGCGAATACTCCGGAGATCCAACCAACTCCTACGCCGGCCGGTATGGACCGATTAAACTACATGTTCCCGGCTGCTCTGGGCGACCGCTACGAAGCGGCAGACCCCAGCCCGCATGAATACGAGCTGGAATTCTTACCCAAGATACAGCTGCAGACCAAGCGTGGTCCCAGCGGCGGTGGTTGCGGGTAATATGCCTAACAAAAAAGGCCGGTCATCACTCCGGCCTTTTTTTATTTTTTTTTGCGCCAGGATTAGATGAAAATTACCTGGGCTCCATCGGTCATTTCGATGAAATCGGCAGCAGTGACAATATCGAGAACGCCATCGACAAAATCATCCATCTTCAAATCCATCATATCAGCGGACATCTTGCAAGCGTACAGCTTGGCGCCGGCATCGACCAACATTTGAAGGTACTCGCGCACTGGCGGAACCTGGAGCTCATTCATTTTATCCTTCATCAGTTTGGTGGCAAAGGCGGTCATGCCTGGAAAGACACCCATCGCATTGGGAATACCCAGGTAACCGGGTACGCCCATCATGTTCATCTTCATGCTGGTGTTAGCTACAGGTGGGATTTCCAGGTTGTCGACCCGGGCCTTGTTGATCATGTCCATGCCCCAGAAAGTGAAGAAGAGTGTGACATCGTGGCCATTACCCAGGGCTGCCCAACCCATAACCAGGGCAGGGTAAGCCATGTCCAGGTTGCCCTTGGAGCAGATAAATGCGATCTTGCGTGTTTCGTCAGTCATCATCAGTTGTCCTTATCGAAATAATATACTGGTATGTTGACCTAGACGCAGCCTTCCGGCTTGCCCAGTCCTGAAATGCGGGCAACCTTCTTCGCCGGGCCTTTGGGGAACAGAGCGAACAGATCTTTCGTGGTAACGCCAGCACCATTCGTAATAGCGCGCAGGGTAGGAGCAGAGCCGTTGGCGGCAGCCGTTTTACGGCAGAAATCTATAACCTGCCAGTGCACCGGAGAGAGCTCTGGAATGCCTTCTTCCTTCGCAATGATTTCGGCGATTCCTTTATCCCATTGAGCTGGATTGGTCATGTAGCCATCATCATTAACATCTATTGTTCTTCCAGCAATTTCACGAGTTGCCATTTCTATGATCCTCCAATATGATATTTGAGTTGATATTTATTTCAGGCGCAGTTGAGTTACGCCAATATTCACGATTCTGATATGCTATTCCTGTTACCGGCTGCCTGTGCGCCGATAACGTGCATCACACGCATCGTTAATGCCAATCCACGCCGGACTTCAGGATCGCGCATCTGACGCAGCAGGCCTGTATATGAGATATCTACCGGTTTTTCAATTTCCTTCTCGGCAATCAACAAGGTGTTGCGGACGAAGCTCATGATTTCCGGTTGGGTCATGTCCTTGACCGTATTCAGGATGAGGACGATATTGTCACCGAGGCGATTGACATCCTCCTCTCCAAAGGCGGTGACGATGTTATCCATGATCTGGCGACTGCCACGAACGAATGCAAAATAACCTTTCTGCTCAAAGTCAGACAGGGAGTGGACTGCCTTGGCGAATGCTTCGTCGACAATTGGTGCAGCTGTTTGAGTAAGGTCGGCCAGACTTTCCAACTGGTCGAGTATTTTTTCCAGGTTGCGGCCATTGCGCATCAGCCGCTTGGAAAGACGCAGCAAGTCGTTGAGGTCAATGTACTCCTGGACTTCCTCCAACTGCTCAATGGCCATATGAAAGGCCTGGTTGGCAATCGGGGTTAAATCCCGCACCAATTCGGCGCGCTCCTGGCGCTGACGTTCCTGGATAGCAGCCTGTTCTGCCAGGTAAGTAACCTGGGTGGTCAGCTGGTCGATTTTCTGGTTAAGGTCAAGAATGGCCTGTTCCATGTCAGGCTCCTTTAGTTCTTCCACTTGCCGGCCATGGTCATGCGCGCAGGCAGCGGCAGCTCTTGGCCTTTAATTAGCAGATTCCAGTACATCCAGCGGAACATTAATTTACCCCAGTGGTTCATCTCGGTTTCTTGCAGCAGGCTAAAAGGCCCGATACCCGGCAAGGGATAATGCCCCGGAAGAGGCTCGGTGTCGTAATTGAAGTCAATCAACAGGCCTTTCCCGAAGCCCGACTCGATGAAACAATTCGCATGTCCATCGAAGGTGGGCAGCATTTCCAGCCCGTCGATATAGCGCAGGAAGTTCTCGGAGAAACATTCGACTGCGAAGTGAGCAACTGATCCGGCTTTGGAGGTGGGAATGGCAGCGGCGTCACCCAGGACGAAGATGTTTGGGTACTTCGGTGATACAAGGGTGTGTTTTTCCACCGGAATGAAGTTTAGCTCGTCTCCCAGACCGGAAGCCCCGATGACATCTGCGCCCATATTAACTGGCACACTGATCAGCAGGTCATATTCGACTTCCTGCTCGTCATACGAGACGATCTTCTTCGCATCCGGATTTACCTCCATGATCATAAAATCTGGAACAACTTTAATATTTTTACGCTCCAGGATATCTCCCAGGTGGCGGGAAGCAATTGGTTTGGTAAATGCGCCGGGAAGCGGCGTGGCATAGATGATCTCTACCCGGTCGCGGATTCCTTGTTCGTGGAAGAACCAATCGGCCAGCATGAGAAATTCGAGTGGAGCGACCGGGCACTTGATTGGGTTTTCCACAACATTGACCACCATCCTGCCGCCCGGCCAGTTGCGCAGGTGGCGAGCAAGCGCCATAGCGCCATCGATCGTATAAAACTCCTGGATGGATTTGCGCCATTCGTGTTCTTGCAGGCCGGGAGTCTGCTCCGGGTGGGTATGGGCGCCGGTGGCGATAACCAGGAAGTCGTAGCTCAGCGTACGCCCGTTGGCAAGCTTCACTTTATTCGTTTCAGCGTCAATCAACTCGATGGGGGACATGATGAGCTCGACGCCGGTGGGAATGAAATCGCGCTTGGGCTTGATGACATCATTTTTACTGTACATGCCAAATGGGATGAACAGGAAACCGGGCTGATAATAGTGGGTAGCGTGCTGGTCGACGATGGTGATGTGCCATTCATCCATGTCCAGCTGGTTGCTCATCCGGTTGGCTACCATCGTGCCAGCGGTTCCTGCACCAAGAATAACGAGATTTTTCATACAATGACTCCTGGGTGATCGTACGGCAAGGTTGGGTAAGGTTTATTCTGATAGCACATCAGTGTCGCCCACCAGGGCCGCCTGAGATTTGATTTTGTCGGCCAGAACGGCGCGCAACAAGTCCAGTGCCTGGATGACACGCTCATCGGCCAGGGTATAGACTACGGATTGGCCATCGCGTTGGGCAGTGGCCAGACCGCGTTCGCGCAGCACGTTCAAGTGCCGAGAAGTAGTTGGCTGGCTGGCGCCAATTTCCCGGGCTAGCTCGCTCACACTGGTTGGTTTTTCGTGTAAGGCATAAAGGATCAAGATGCGATTGGTATCCGCCAGCCCCGAACAAATTCCAGCATGCAGGGCGGTGACTTCTTGGGTTAATGTTGGTGTGATCATTAAATTCCTATAAATGTATATATCAGTATAGATGCATACATAAGATTGTGAAAATAATAACAAACGTAACTAACCTCTAATAGTGACATATGTCATGAACAATGGAGGATATTCTTCCTGGATTGTACACTCCTATTCTTTGGATTGCTGGCTGCATGCGTCTAATAACTCCGGTTGGAGTTCAGCCCCTTTCGATAAATCCGATTATGCGGTATTATTTCGATTAGATTTGTCCAAGTAATTCAGGGAGGACCCCACCGTGCCACAACATGATATTGAGATCATCCTATCCCGTCATTTGGCCGAGCACCTGGCGACGCCTATCTTTATTGTTAATCCTGCCGGTGATCTGATCTTCTATAATGAACCGGCCGAAGTAATCCTGGGTTATCGCTTCGATGAGACCGGGGTTATGCCGGCCAGTGAATGGGCCACAGTATTCAAGCCATATGACTCGGCTGGCAATCAGCTATTCCCCGATGATCTGCCGCTGGTGATCGCAATTACCGAACGCACTCCGGCGCACAAAACTTTCTGGATCCATGGCATGGATGGATCTCTGCGCCAGATCGAGGTGACCGCGTTTCCATTGATTGGTCAGGGAGGAAACTTCCTGGGAGCGGTGGCCATCTTCTGGGAGGTGGCCCAATGATTGTGAATCTGTGGGGGACGCGCGGCTCGCTGGCTTCACCAGGACCAGACACGGTGCGTTATGGCGGAAATACTTCCTGCGTATCTGTGTTGGGTGTTGAAGGGACTCTGCTCGTGCTGGACGCGGGCACAGGAATTCGGGTTCTGGGGAGAAATATGCCGGGGAAAATCCGCGCCATTCACATCTTGCTAACCCACTTGCACATGGATCACCTTCAAGGGCTGCCCTTTTTTGATCCACTGCGGCTGCCGGGCGTTGAGGTTCACCTGTGGGGGCCGGCCAGCACCACCCAGAGTCTGGAAGAACGCTTAAACCGTTATCTCTCCCCGCCGCTTTTCCCGGTGCGGGTGCGCGACCTGCTCTCCGAAATGCATTTCCACGAGCTGGATGGTTCTACCGCGGAGATGGGCGAGTTCTCGGTCCTGGGGCAGCGGGTCGTACACCCGAATCCTACGGTCGGTTACCGCATCACATGCACAACGGGTACGGTAACATACATCCCGGACCACGAGCCCGCCCTGGGTACCCGCGATTTCCCAAGCGTAGGTGAGTGGACTTCCGGCTACTCTCTGGCAGAAGGTGCAGATTTGCTGATTCACGACGCGCAGTACTCCAATGTGGAATACCCTTTACGGATAGGTTACGGGCACAGCAGTATTCACCAGACTTTACGGTTCGCTCAATTAGTGGATGCCAAGCAGGTTGTGCCTTTTCACCATGATCCTGCACATAGTGATGACATCCTGGATGGGTTGTTCGCTCAAGCTATCGATGATGTAGCGCCGAAATGCAAGGTCACTCCCGGCATGGAAGGGATGATGTTTACGATATGATCCACAACCCGGTTGTCGATAGCTTGATGCAGCGCAAGTCGATTCGGAAATACACAGCCGACCAGCCGGGAAATGAGATCATCCAGACTATCGTCCGGGCAGGGCAGCAGGCGCCTTTTGCGTATCAGCTGTGCAGCGTATTGTTATCACGCCAGGCCGAAGAGAATCCATTCAACGCTCCGCTCAACTTTACGATTTGTGTAGACGCCCACCGCTTTGAGCTGATCATGCAGCAGCGGGGCTGGGAGACGGGCTCGAACGACCTTTCGCTGCTGGTGATCGGCATACAGGATGCGGCTTTAATGGCTGAGAATATGGTGATTGCCGGTGAGAGCCTGGGTTTGGGCAGCTGCTTTTTGGGGGGTGTGCCTTATCAGTCGAAAGAAATCATTCGCAAATACCGCTTGCCGCAGCGAGTTTTCCCTCTGGTGGGATTGGCGATGGGCTACCCGGCCTCCGATCCGCCTGTGCGGCCGCGCTACCCGCTGGAGTTCACCCTTTTTGAGGACGAGTACCCCGAATTTTCGGATGATGACCTCCGGCAGGCCATGCGGGTGATGGACGATGGCTACCTGGCACAGGATTATTACCGCAAGGCTAACTACATCATCCCGCTTGAGGATGGACGCCCGGAATTATTCACTTTCGATAACTACAGCTGGAGTGAGCACATCTCCCGCAAGATTGGCCTTTGGCAGCGATCACCCAAAACGATCCTGGCAGCCTTTGAACGCTGCGGCTTCCATATCCCAAGCTCTAGCAACCCAATTACAATCGATGAAGATTAACCTGGCCCGGGCATGCATCGGGATCGTGATCCTGTGGAATGTGCAGTGCGCGGTGGTTTTCCTGATCTGGCCTGAGCGTTTCGCGCCTGGATTTCAGTTAGCAGGCGCTGCTGGTGAGGCGATGGTGCAAGGGATGGGGGTATTATTCCTGATGTGGAATGTTCCGTATGCCGTGGCGTTGTGGAACCCAGTGAGATACCGGATTTCCTTATACGAGGCGGTTGCCATGCAGGCAATCGGATTGGTAGGCGAGATTTTAATCCTGGTTTCTCTGCCCCAGGGATACGCGCTGGCTGCTCAATCCATCACTCGCTTTATTTATTTTGATGGCGCCGGGCTTCTCTCACTGTTGGTGGCTGTTTGGGTAACAAGACGCCAACCGGCTGCTAATCTGCTGTAAATAGCAGCTCGCTTACGCTGGCTTCGATCATGGCTGCTGCTTGATCCAGGGCGCCGGTTACTTCCCGGCTGAGGGCATCGCCCAGACGCATGGCCCCTGCTTCGATACCGATCAACACAATTATCCCAGGCAAATTCTCTGAATCCAACAGACGGCCGAGATAGAGGGTTTCCGCCACACCCCAGCCATGCGCCGAGTCCGACTCGGGTCGGAAGGCATCCAGGTCGGATAGCTCAAGACGGTGCAGGCAGCCGGGAGGCGCCCCGCTGCGCACAGCGTCCACCAGGATAGCGGCATCCGCCCCAGAGAGCCGATCGAGCAGGCTCAAGCCGGGGAGCTCTTCCAGCTCGACGCGCAGCTGTGGATGTGAGGCGGTAGCAGGGTTTGCCGCCTGCCAGCGCTGCACCGCCTGGATGCCGGCGCCGTCATCGCCACGTAAGGTCTGCCCAATGCCAATTACTACAATCATGCTCTGTCTCAAAATAATACCGGCTGCGGGAATTGTACCGCAGCCGGTATTATTTATCCTTAAGACGGCTCAGCGGTCGATAGTCAGTTTCAGGAAGTGTGTGGCGCAGGAGATACACGGGTCATACGAGCGCACCAGGTGCTCGCAAGCCAGCGTAGCATCTTCGTGCGGCAGATCGATGACGCGTGGGGCAAATTGCCACAGATCGGCTTCCATCTGTGCAAAATTTTGTGCAGTGGGTGGCGTGATGCGGGCAAAGCGGATTTTGCCGGCTTCATCGACGATATAGCGATGGTACAGCAGGCCGCGCGGCGCCTCGGAAACCCCCGCTCCTTCGCCGTTCTTCAATTGGATGGCGGCGTGGCTGGTACCGGTTGGCTGGTAGCTGCGGCACAATTCGATAGCGACATCGCAGACTTCCACCAGCTCTACGGCGCGTGCCAGCAGGTTCTTGAAGGGGTTGCGCAGTGGCAGCGTGATGCCGGCTTCTTCGGCTGCCTGCCGCGCTGCCGGGCGGAGCTGCTCAAAGTTCAGGTTCAGGCGCGCCAGCGGTCCGACGAAGTAAGTGTTGCCGTCGCTGGTGTGGCTGTGCAAGGCGTTTGAGTGCTGAACATGCGACTCGATGTAGGATTTTTCAAACTCTTCCGGCGTGATCTTCTTGCCGGTAGATGACAGGATCTCGCCATCGTATATGGCGTACTCGTCGGGGCGCGTCAGGGCGACGAACTCGTAATCCATCTCAAACTCAGGGTATGCCAGACCGGCGGCAAAGCGCACCGTTTCCTTAGAGGCTTCCAAAGCCCATTCGAGCTCGGGTATCAGGCTGCGAATAGCCTGCACATCCGGCCAGCGGTAGAAGCCGCCCACGCATGTGTTTACCGGATGCACCGACCGGCCTCCGATGGTGCGCAGCAGGTTGTTCCCGATTTTCTTCAAGCGCAGAGCCTGGCGGACGACATCCGGGGCGACGGCAGCCAGGGAAAGGGCGCTGTCGTGACCGAGCAAGTCGGGCGCCTGGAGCATGTAGATATGCAAGGCATGGCTTTCAATATACTCGGCACAATACAGCAGGCGACGCAGGAGGCGCATTTGCGGGGTGATTTGTACACTCAGGGCGGCTTCCAGGGCCTGCACCGAGCTCATCTGGTAGGCAACAGGGCAGATTCCGCAAATCCGTGCGGTGATATCCGGCACTTCCTGGTAATAGCGGTCTTTCAAGAAGCCTTCAAAGAAACGCGGTGGTTCGTAGATATTCACTTGAATTTCAGCAATTTCTCCATCTTTCAAGCGAATATAGAGAGCGCCTTCGCCCTCCACGCGCGCCAGGGCATCGACTTCGATGTTCTGTCTCATGATTTGCCTCCTTCGAGTAGCATGTCCACCGCGCTGCGAAATTCTGGCGCATACCCAGAGATATTGCGCATCAAGAGGGCGGCTTCACCAGGAAAATGTTCCATGCCTTGCAGCAAGCGGGCAGTTGTGGCGAACTCTGCGCCCGGCGCCGGACCAAAGCAGCCATAACAGCCCCTTCCGCTGGCCGGGCACAATGCACCGCAGCCTGTGCGGGTGGCAGGGCCCAGGCACAAGGTGCCATTGGCAACCATGACGCATACCGTGCCGCGCCGCTTGCAATCCAGGCAGACACTGTGTGTGGGGAGGAATGGGGTGCGGTTTTGCAGCAATGCGGAGACGCATTCCAGCACCTGGTACTTGTTCACCGGGCAGCCCCACAGCTCCAGGTCAACCTTGACGTGCTCTGCTACCGGCGTGGAGGTCTCCAAAACATGCAGATATTCCGGGTGCTCATAAACGGTGTGTGCCAGATCTGCGACATCGGTGAAGTTGCGCAGCGCCTGGATGCCGCCGGCGGTGGCGCAGGTACCCAGAGCAATTAGAAAGCGTACCTGCTCGCGAATTTCACGGATTCGCTCGGCTTCATGGGGAGTGGTTATCGAACCCTCAACCAGTCCGATATCATACGGACCAGGCAGTACCCGCCGGGTGGCCTCCAGGAAGAAAGCGATTTCTACCGCATCAGCCAGGTCAAGCAGCTCGTCTTCCATATTCAAGATTGAGAGCTGGCAGCCATCGCAGGACGAAAACTTATACACGGCAACTTTTGGCTTGCTCATTACAGATCCTCCACATTGAAATACGGCTGGAGCTGCTCATAAGTAAAGACCGGACCGTCTTTGCAGATAAAGTATGGCCCAAGCTGGCAGTGACCGCACAGGCCAAGCCCGCAGCGCATGTTGCGCTCCATCGAGACGTAGATACTGTCGACGGGAATGCGGCGTGCCAGGGCCTCAAAGATGACGAACCGGAGCATGATTTCGGGACCGCAGGTGTACACCACAGACTTCCGCGGATCCATACGCAGGCGGTAAAACATCAGGGGAACCACGCCGACCAGACCGGTCCATTTATCGTCGCCGCGATCTACGGTGACGATCAGCTCGATGCCAGCCTCTTCCCAGGCCTTGTATTCTTTGGTGAACTGCAGATCGGCGGGCGTGCGCGCGCCGTAAATGACCACCACGCGACCAAAATCGCTGCGCTGCTGCATGACCTGATAGAGAACCGGACGCAGAGGAGGCAGTCCGATACCACCAGCGGCGATGAATATGTCCTTGCCGCGGTGCTGGTTAAGCGGCCAGCTGGTGCCAAATGGTCCGCGCACGCCGATCACATCGCCAACTTTCAGGCGGTTGATCGCGTTGGTGACATTTCCGACGAAGCGAATGGTGTGCCCAACTTTCTGGTGATCACTAGGATCGGAGCTGATCGAGATGGCGGCTTCGCCCATCCCAGGAACGGCCAGCATGTTAAACTGCCCCGGTTGGAACGAGTAGCTATCACTGAGCTCGCTGTCCAGAAATCGCAGCCAGTATGTAGAGACCATCGGTGCTTCCGGTTGAATGGCTGTGATTTCCGCCCGGTACGGCAGCATGGGGGCAACCCGAGAGATGGCTGAGGATAATTGGTGGACTTGGGCACTCATGCCTTCACCTCCCCGAGCAGGGAATTGGCTTCTGCGGTGATATCAATGGCGGCTGGGCACCAGGTGATACAGCGCCCACAGCCTACACATCCCGAAACGCCAAACTGGTAATGCCAGGATGCCAGTTTGTGCGTGATCCACTGGCGGTAGCGGGAGCGCGTATTTGGGCGCGAGTTGCCGCCAAACACATAGGAGTACATGGGGTTGAAGCAGGAGTCCCAGACTCGCTCCCGGTGGACTTCGCTGCCCGTCAGGTTGTTGATTTCCTGGACATCCCAGCAGAAGCAAGTGGGGCAAACCTGGGTGCAATTTGTGCAGCTCAGGCAGCGCCCGGCGACCTCGTCATACACCGGATTTTCCAGGTCACTTAATAGCACTTCTGGCAGACGCTCGGCGTTGGGTATTTGCCGTCCCATGCGTTGGGCAGCGGCTTCCAGCCCACGCTCGGCGTTCTGGAGCCAAAAGACTCCGGCAGGCTGCCAGGGCAGGTCTGCCAGCATCATGCGCCCGGCTTCCGATCCGACTTCGATCAGGAAGACATCCGCCAGCTCGGTCAGACACAGGTCAAAACCGCTTGTGGCGCTGGGGCCGGTGCCCATAGATGTGCAGAAGCAGGTGCCGCCCGGGTGCATGCAGTTGACTGCCAGAATAAAAGCGCTTTCACGCCTGGCCAGGTAAAGCGGGTCGGTCAGACCTTCCCGCAAGAAGACCCGATCCTGGACCTGGATGGCAGCCAGCTCGCAGGGTCTGACCCCAATCAGGGCAGTCGGCTTTCGCTCCACTGTGGACGCCTGCGCCCGCCAATCCTTGCCATTCTCGCGCAGCATCGTTAGAAGATGTGAGCGCGGTGGGAAAAAATATTGCTTCCAGCTCTGCGGACCTGGGGTGATGTCAAAATAGTTGGTATGGCCGGTATACTCCAACCGGTAATCGCCGGCATCCTGGCGGCTCTGGTAGCCCTGGGGTAGATCCGCCAGGTTATCCAGGGGGGAGTAGACGATCGTATCGTCTCGCACCTGCGGGCCAAGGACCTCATAGCCCTGCTGATGAAATGCTTTTAGAAGTTCATCCAGTTCGGTTTTTGGAATTGTGACTTTAGCGCCAATTTCCAGGTGAGCCTCGGGCATCTCAAACCTCCTTGGCGGTCGGGTGAGCAAACATGTCTAGCAGCTGCAGGCGGGTAGTGAGCAAGCGGCTGGCGACGACGTTGGCCAGGCGGCGGAAGATGATATAACCCAGGTCGTGATCTTCGTCGCAGGCTTTGTACAGTTTTAGGGCATCCAGGCAGACCACCCGGCTGGGCAGTACCGCGCGTGCGCCGGCAGTGCGCTGGCGCACTACCGGGGTGATGCTCGACCAGCCGACAATGTCCATCGGCTCGGCGGTATAGATGCGTACTTTCCCGCGCCCGGGGACCCGCAGCTCGATCCCAATTCGTCCTTCAAGAACAATGAACAGACAGTCTTCCTTGTCGCCCTCGCGAAATAATTCCTGGCCGGCGTCAAAATGACGCAGGCATGCCAGGTCGATCAGCTTGGCGAAATGGTCCGTTGGTAGTTCCTGAAACCAGGGGATGGCTTGCAGCGCGTCAATTAAATCTGCTTTATCATTGGTTTGATCGCACATTTTGGTTTCTCCTGTTTGCCTTGTTTGTAACATTTATCACAAGTTTTATCAAGTGACATTCGTCACTGCTTCTTAATACGCACGGAATTCGACAATATCACCATCTTGGAGCACATAGTCGCGCTGCACCAGCTGCCCGTCGAAGCTGGTGCTGCCCCAAATACGCACCGATTTCATGTGCTCGTAAAAATCCCGGTGAATCTTGCGGGCCAGATCGGTCACCGTGCTACCACGCTTGATCACAAAGGGGGTATCGAGGTCGGGATCACTGCCTGGAGGTTTCGCATAGACACGGATAATGTCAAGCGCTTCTACGATGCGCGGTTTCAGACGGTCGAAATACCGTCCGGAACCGGCTGCCACCGGGATCAGGGGACATTCACCCTCGAATAACTCGCACAGTACTGTAAAATCTTCATCCGAGATAGGGTTGTCGCACTTATTGACCAGCAGGATAGCCGGAAGCTGAGTGATTCTCTCGATGGATTCGGGCACATTCCCGGGCTTGTTGAGAGAGATGCGGTGGTCGGATAGCATCGCTAAAGTGGTTTCATACTGGGTGAACGGATCGGCTTGCAGATCCAGCACGACCATTACCAGGTCGGCACGCCGTACCAGGTCGAAGACGCCTGGGTTGGTGTATTCTGGGTCCAGAGGTGGGGTATCCACTAGCTGTACCTGGAAGTTTTCAACTTTCATCATACCGGGTGTCGGCTTCCAGGTGGTATGTGGGGCAGATGATATCTCTGGCTCAGCATTGGTAAGGGCGGCAACCAGGGATGATTTACCCGTGTTGGTGGGACCAACGAGGACGACCTGTCCGGCGCCTTCCTTCTCGATGTGAAACGCGGAAGTATGGCCCCCCAGTTTCTTGTGGGTATCGTGATCGGTTTTTAGTTTCGCCAGCTGGCGGCGCAGATCGGCACGCAGATGATCCGTCCCTTTGTGCTTAGGGACGATCCTGATCATTTCCTCCAGGCAAGCGATCTTCTCAGCGATCCCCTCTGCTTCACGGTAACGTTTCTCGGCATCGAAGTAATCGGGCGGAAGATTGGTTGGCATGCTTACTCTCTATGCAGGGCTCACCATTCGGTCAGCTTCCATATTTCTGGAAGGAGGTTTCCTTCCACAACGCCAATCTCGGAAAAGATGGCGACAGCTTGTTTCAGGTAAGCCATGGCAGTTTCCTGATCATCCGCCAGGTGGTGCAAATCCGCCAGGTGATTAAGCAGTGCGGCTTCACGGTGCCGGTCGCCGCGTGCCTGGCAGATTGCGAGAGCCTCCTGGGTATAGTTGATCGCTTGCGGGATATCGGGTACGTCTTGATAGACCAGGGCGAGGTTATTTAATGCCGCAGCCAGGGTATCCGGGTCGTTAATTTGCCGAGCAATGTCCAGACTGGCCTGCAAGTGGCCTATCGATTCCTGAGGGTGGCCTGCCTGGCGTGCCAATATCCCCAGGATGTTATGGGCAGAGGCGAGCGCCGGTTGCAAGTGGTTAGTTTCTGCCAGTTCCAGGGATTGCTTTGCATATCGTAAAGCCAATTCTGGCTGAGATCCGATGTGCGCGGTCAGGCTCCAATCCGCCAGAATACGCGCCCGTCGCTCTGGGTCATCCTGAACGGCAAGCTGATCTAATGCCAGCTGGTAGTGACAGGCGGCCAGCTCCCACTCGCCGCTGCGGTGATGCAGGTTGCCGATTTTTTGCTCCAGCCGGGGGGAAGGGTCGCTTAACGCGGCGCAGGTTTCATATTCGCCCATGGCGAGACGGTATTCGCCCAGGCGGGTCAACAAATCACCGATGGCTTCATGCAACAATATCGAGTCCGGATGACCAGAAGAGAGCGCCGCCCGGTAATTCAAAATGGCTTCCTGGTAGGCGCGCACCTCACGGGCGTATTCGCCTGCCAGGAAGTAATATTCGGCTGCTTTCGCTTCCTGTCCCGATTCGTGGTAATGGAATGCGACCTGAGAGGCCAAGAGGCGCGGTTCTGAGCGGCGACGGGCTTGAAGGACCAGGTCATCTGCGATACGCCGGTGGACCAGGCGGCGGCGAGTGAGCGAGGTTTCCGCGAGAGTCAGGCGGCGGATCAGGTCGTGCGTGAAATCGTAGCCGATCCGGCCTTCGTGTACGGCAGGCTGCTCCTCGATCAGCCCCAGGGCGATCAATCTTTCGAGAGTAGAAATAGCTTCGCTCTCGGGACGACCGCTGGCTGCCAGCAGGGTATCAAAATCGAAAGAGCGTCCGATTAAAGCTGCGGCAGATAATAACTGCCAGCCGGAATCGCCGGCTGCGGAGAGGCGCGCCAGCAAGGCGGCCCGGACTGCAGGAGGCAGCTCCCACTGTCTGGATTTAGATAGCGCATAGCCATCTTGCTGCTCGACCGGGGTATGCTGATCTGCCAGGATGCTCTCAATATACTCAATGGCGAAAAATGGAAGCCCTTCTGTTTCTACATACAAACGCTCGCCAAGATTCGGAGGGATACCCGGCCGGTTTTGACTGGCAATACGCACCAGATCGATGATATCAACCGGCTTTAAACGTCCTATGCGTAAACGGGTGACAATTCCGCGGCGCTGCGCTTCGGCGATAAACTGCAATAATGGAGCGGGCAGCGAATGGTCGACCCAGGTTGCCAGGATTAATATGGGGTGGCCAATCATCCGGCGGACCAGGTAGTTCAGGAAGTCCAGGCTGGCCGAGTCGGCCCATTGCAGGTCGTCAAAATAGACCACTCCTGGCAGTGGGCCTTCCAGGATCGATAGGATCAGCTGACGCAGGCCTTCAAAGAAATAGGATTGCTCACCTGGCCCCGAAATTTGGGTTGGTGGCGGCAGGTTAGGGAAAATTGTGTGCATTTCCGGTAGGAGACGAGCGGCTTCGCTTTGCCAGTGTGCTCCAAGTTTTTCTAATTTTGAACGACGATCTGGGCGGGTGAGCAAGGGTTGCAGCCCCGAGATCAACGGGCCGTAGGCCAGGTTGCCTTCACCGGGATATGAGCGAGTGTGGACGACGATCGCGCCGCGTGACTGGACGGATGCCAGGAAGGCTTCTGCCAGGCGGGTTTTCCCGATTCCTGGCTCGCCCTCCAGTACCAAAATATGCCCTGTGGGAGCGTGGCGCTGGTAAGCCTGCTCAATGGTTTCAGTTTCGAGGGAACGCCCGATCAAGGGATAGCCTTTAGGCGGGTTGGTACCTTCTGGAACCACCACGATGCTTTCTGTAGTCGAAGCAGCCCTGGTAATCCCTGGAAGTGGGGGAATTTCGTTCTCGAGGATGGCCTGATAAAGGCGGGTCGTCTCTTCCAAAGGAGGCACGCCCAGCTCTTGATCCAGGATGCGCAAGCACTCACGATACTGGCGCAGGGCTGAATTGCGCCGATCAGTCCAGGCGTAGATCAACATCAGCGTGCGGTGGACATCCTCGCGCAGTTGGTCCAGGGAGAGCCAGTGCTGGGCGTAATTCAAGGCGGCGGTAAAATTGTGAGTTTCAATCGATATGGAAATCAAAGCTTCCAGTACAGTGCCGAAATCCCGCTTCAAAGAGTCGGCTTCAAAAAACTGCCATTCATCGAAGCCAGCGCTGTCCCGCAGGCTGAATCCGGACATGAAGTCGCCGCGGTAAAGGGCATAAGCCTGCTCGAGATGACGGGTACAATCAAAGGAAGGTTCGCCCGCCGGCTGCGCGTGTTTATCTGCGGATCGAATATGCTGCCGGAAACTGACGACATCTACTTCGACTTGCTCATTGAGTTCCAGGCAGATTGCGTCGCGCGTGACGAGTAAATAGCCCCCATTCAATGCCTTTTGCAGCACAGAAAGGGTGCGGCGTAACGCAGAGCGGGCATGCGATTGGTCATACTCCGGCCAAAGCAAAGTCGCCAGTGAGTCGCGCGAGTGGCGCTTGCCGGTGACGGCAAGGTAAGCCAGCAGGGCGATGGCTTTACGGGTGTCAACCGTAAGACTATGGCCGTGCAGCTCGATGTTGGGCGTCCCGAACAGGTAGATCGCTAAATCAGGCACCCTCTATTCTCCGGGTTAGCGAAAGATGCTAAAGATTTTACTCTAAATAGCGAAAAATGTATCTAAATATCTTTTTCGTAACGCTTTTCGTAACGATTTCGTCACGATGGGTATGTATACTAAGCACAATCACACGAGGTGGCTGCCACAACACTGGCTTAGCCAATCCAGGGGGAAACCCCAGGGAGCAATACACGGTAGTCCCACCCGTGTATTGCTCCCAACCTGACTAAAATAACTTGGAGTGGAGATTTATGGGCGACCAACCCAACCAGATCGATGTTCAAAAGAAACGTGGGGTGGCTGATTCTGGAGCATACTTCCGCTATATGGCGGAATTTGTTGGATTAACCGCGGCCGATATCGTGGCAATCCGTCGAACGAAACCTGCGATTGAGAAACACTTGCCGAAAATCGTCACTGAGTTCTACGACCATTTACTGCGCTTTCCGCCGACCCGTAAGTTTTTCCAGAAGAAAGATGGCAGCCTGGACTTCGATTACATCGAGATGCGCATGCGGCACTTGAGCAATTTCTGGGTGCGCACTGCGGATGCGGTGTTTGACGATGATTATGCACGTTATGTAGATTATGTGGGCCGGGCGCATACTTCGCATGGCGCCGACCCCCGCATTTATATTGCGGAGCGCTACGTGATTGGCCAGGTGGGCTTCATGCAGCGCGCCATCAAGCAGGTGCTGGATGAGGAGCTTCACGAAAAAGATCCTGAGCTTAGCCACCGGGCAATCGAGGCCTGGGATAAGCTGATGATGGTGCTATTGGAAATGATGGCTCGGGCGTATACTACCGAGCGTGAAGAAGAGCGCTTCGATCCGTTGGTTGAGGTGGATGCAGGAATGGTCTCCAAGCTGGCGGCGCATGCTTTTGAACACGAATTCGCCCCGGGCGAAGCGACCCAGGCCAGCGCGGTGCATGTTGCTATGGAAGAGGAGATTCCCGAAGGCGCCCGAAAAATCGTCAAAGTTGGCAATCTCTCGCTTGGTGTTTTTCACTACGACGGAGAATGGTACGCGATCAGCAATAGCTGTGTCCACCGGGGCGGTCCGATCGCGACCGGCGAACTGGATAACGGCACGATCACCTGCCCCTGGCATGGTTATGAATACAGTCTAAAGACAGGCGAACTGCTGGCCGACCCAAAGGCCAGGCTGCCCGTTTATCAGGTAGTGGTGCACGCTGGCGAGGTATCCGTCATGCTGCCGGAAGATATGAATGGGGATCATAGCCATGATTTTTCTGCTCCCCAATCAACTTTACAGCCGCAGCCAACGTTAGCACGAAACGAGTTTATGGCTAATGAGATCCATCCTGGCGAGATGAAGCTGGTCTATCTAGGTGACGACAGTGTGGCGGTTTTTCGAGTGGGTGAGAAGTTCTTCGCCACGCAAAGCCGGTGCACACATATGGGAGGCGAACTGACCGAAGGCGACCTGGAAGGTGGGGTAATTACCTGTCCGATCCATGGGGCCCGCTTCAATGTGTCAGACGGGACGCCAGTGAATGGTCCTGCCCGCCTGCCCTTGAAGACCTATCGTGTGACCCTGTCGGGCGATATCGGTCGTGTAGAGGAAATCCATGGAGCATAATTTCGAGATCGTTGTGATCGGCGGGGGTCCGGCAGGTTTCACGGCTGCTATGCACGCCCGCAGTCTGGGGGCAAACGTGGCGCTGGTTGAGCGTGGCCGAATGGGTGGGACCTGCACCAATGATGGCTGTGTTCCTACCCGGGTGCTGGCCAAGGCTGCACGCTTGCTGCGCGATACCGAGCAATTTGACCAGTACGGGTTGGAGGGCGAGATGCCCCGGCTGGATTTTGCCCGTTTGATGACCCGCACCCAACAGGTGGTTTACGGGATTCATGAGAAAAAACAGATTATCGATCACCTGCATCAGGCAGGTGTCATGGTTTACAACCAGGTGGGGTCTGCCAGCTTTGTGGATCCCCACACGATCAAGTTAGAAGACGGCAGGCATATTCGAGGCGAGAAATTCATCCTGTGTGCGGGTGGTCGTGCCCGGAGAATTGATTTTCCTGGCGCAGAGCACACCCTGACGCACAGTGACATCTGGTCACTGAAGAAGCTGCCGGCTTCGACCATCATTGTTGGCGCAGCGGCAACCGGCTGCCAGCTGGCCTCGATCCTGGCGACTTTCGGCTCGAAAGTGTATCTGCTGGAAGTGGCGCCGCGCATCCTGCGCCTAGAAGACGAATGCATCTCCGAAGCCATTCGTGAATCCTTTGAAAAACATGAAATAGAGATTATCACCGGCATCGGTGGGGTTTCCTCTATTGACAGGCAAGGCGGCGACCTGATCCTGAATTATCAGCTTAACCAGGCGCCTGCACAGTTGCGTTCAGAGGCGATCTTGATGTCCACCGGTTGGGTGGGCAACCTGTCGGCATTGAATCTACCGGCGGCCGGTGTTGAAACGAACGGGAATTACGTAAAGGTAGACGACCAGTTCTGCACAACAGCGCCGCATATCTTTGCTGCGGGGGATATTACCGGAAAAATGATGCTGGTCCAGAGCGCCGGGTACGAAGCATTGGCCGCTGCGGAGAATGCAGTCTTGGGCGCCTGCCAGATTCAAGCCCACCATATCGTACCGCATGGCGGTTTTACCGATCCGGAATATGGTAGCGTTGGGTTGACCGAAGTCCAGGCGCGCGAAGCCGGCGAAGTTGCGGTGGCTACGGTACCTTATGCCGAGCTGGATCGGGCTGTGATTGACGGCCGGCCAGAAGGTCTATGCAAACTGATTGTAAGCCTGGACCAACGGACTATCGTTGGCGCGCATGTAGCCGGAGAACAGGCTTTGGAAATCGTCGAAGTGGCTGCTGCCGGAATGGCTTCCGGCATGACGGTTGATCAACTGGCGGATCTTGAAATCGCCTATCCTACATTCACGGCTGTGCTTGGCGTTGCTGCCCGCCGCATTGTGCGCGAGCTCAATACCAGCCGGATGACCCCGCAATGGCGTTCGTTGGAAAAATCGTTCGCCCCAGAGTGGGAGCATCGAGATTGATCCACCGCAAAGCAATGGGATGACAATATGAAACGATTTCGACAAAAACCATCATCGGAAATATTAACCGAAACACCGCCCCCAGTGGTCGAAGAGCTGGCTGCACCGAAAACCAGGACAGACACGCGTGAATCGCCTATTGCACCGGATGACCCCCTGCTTGAATACTTTGTCAATTCCCAGGGTTTCATCGAGCTTGAAAAACTGCAATTAGCTTCGCCTGCCCTGGAGTCTCTGCGAAGCGACGGCATAAAGATCACCATGCCTTTAATCAGCCAGGGGGAGCTGATTGGCTTGCTAAACCTGGGTCCACGCCTCAGCGAGCAGGACTACTCCACCGATGACCGGCGCTTGTTGAACACATTAGTGACCCAGGCTGCGCCGGCTTTGCGAGTGGCGCAGCTTGCCCGGCAGCAGCAAGCAGAAGCCCGCCAGCTTGAGCGCATGGAGCAGGAGCTGCGCGTGGCGCGTGTGATCCAGGAGACCCTGTTACCAAAGGAGCTGCCTCAGCTGAAGAACGGCAAAGTCTCAGCATTTTGGCGACCGGCACGAGCAGTAAGCGGTGATTTTTACGATTTCCTGGAGTTTCCCGACGGTAGATTGGGGATTGTCGTTGCGGATGTGACGGATAAAGGTGTACCGGCAGCCCTGGTGATGGCAACCACGCGCACAATCTTGCGGGCGACTGCCGAGCGACTGGTTTCTCCCGGTGAAGTATTAAAACGAGCTAACGACTTACTGGGTCCGAATATCCCACGCAATATGTTCGTTACCTGCCTGTATATGCTCCTCGATCAAGAAACCGGGGAGCTGGTGTACGCCAATGCAGGGCACAATCTGCCATATAAGCGTACTGCCGATGGGGTGGTTGAGTTGCGGGCAACTGGGATGCCATTGGGATTACTTCCTGGCATGGAGTATGAAGAGAAACAAGCCGTACTGGAGGAAGGCGGAAGCCTGATGCTGTACAGCGATGGGCTGATTGAAGCGCACAACCCGAATGGGGAGATGTACGGCTTTCCCAGACTGAAGCAGTTTATCGTCGATTACCAGGAAGATCGTGATGAACTTTCCCTGATTGACCGGGTGGTTGAAGATTTGTGGCAGTTTACCGGGGATGGTTGGGAACAGGAAGATGACGTGACGATTGTCCTGGTCGAGCGGCAGAAAGTTTCCAGGGACGAGGATGCTGCTGCAGCGAGCCTGGAGCCTGACTGGCAGGCTGTGGCTGAGTTTGAAGTGGCTTCAGAGCCCGGGACTGAACGCCTGGCAATGGACCGTGTTGGCGAGATTGTTAGCGAGTTGGGCTACAGTGGGACACGGCTTGAGCGCCTGCGCACAGCGGTAGCCGAGGCAACCATGAACGCTATGGAGCACGGAAATCATTACCAGGTGGATTTGCCGGTGAGAATCGGCGTGTATACCTCGGCAGCGGCCCTGATGGTCAGGATAACTGACCTGGGAGGCGGACGCGAAATTCCAGAAGCGGTGCAGCCGGATATCGATGCCAAGTTGGCCGGCTTGCAGTCACCGCGTGGCTGGGGGTTATTCTTGATTGACAGCATGGTTGATGAGATGCGTATCAAGTCTGACGAGAAGCATCATACCGTTGAGTTAATTTTCAATACTGAAGGAGATAAGTTATGAAGGCGCAACCATTTTCAGCGCAGGTGCGTCAGCAGCCAAATCTGGCCACAATCGACCTGCATGGTGAGATCAATGCTTTTGCCGAGAGCGAGCTGACCGAGGCTTACAGAATCGCAGAGCAGACGGACCCGGGAACAGTCGTGCTGAACTTCACAGATGTCAGCTACATCAACAGTACAGGAATTGCATTGATTGTCAGCTTGCTAGCGCAGGCACGTAAATCCCGCCGGCGATTGGTGGTGTTCGGCCTCACAGATCACTACACTGAGATTTTCAAAATCACACGCCTATCGGATTTCATGAGCATCTTTCCAGATGAGGCCAGTATCAGTAGCGAGCTAGTTTAACTAAATAATAGCCTGAGGAGGAGTAGCATATGAGCAAGGCAAATGTAACCATGACTGTGCGCAAAGTAAAGGGAATTGCGGCTATCATCGATATCAAGGGAGAGATCAATGCTTTTGCGGAATCGACACTTATGGATGCTTACAGTGAAGCCAGTAGTGACGGTGTGCAAAAGATTCTGCTCAACTTTAGCGGACTGGATTATATGAACAGTTCCGGCATCGGGCTGCTGGTGACCCTATTGATCCGCGTGCAGCGCCAGAAACAGATGTTAATGGCATTTGGCCTGAGCGAGCATTACCAACAGATCTTCGAACTGACGCGTTTGAGCGAAGCGATCCACATCTTCCCAGATGAGGCTTCGGCTCTGGCGGCGGTTTGATCATCGTGATCATTTTAATGGCCGAGATGGTATTGGAGGCGGTATGAGCGAACAGACTACAGAGGAAATGGCGGCGGTGGAATCGACCGTAGAAACGGGGGGCGATGCCGCCAAAGGCAGTGCCTGGGCAAAGCCAACCCACCACATGACGGTAACAGGCGCACCAAAAGAAGCCATGAACATCAATGTGGAGGGTCGTCACCTTCAATCTCCCTTGCAGGGGTTTGGCCAAATGTGGCAGAAAACCTTCCGAATTCAGTTAACGGGTGTTGACAGGTCCCCCGTGGAAGTGATGACCACCTGGAAGGCGAATTTCCAGAAGTTCCAGCCCCCGGAAAATAAATTTTACCCGACCATGTCGGGGATCAAGCCGGGCGAGGCGATTTTAATCGAAGGCAAAGTACCTCCGCTGCCTGGCTTACCCAGCATCATGCCGGTAGCTACAGGCGTGATGGTACTGTATGCCGACGATGAAAGCTTTACAGTCATGAATCCAGAGGGGCATCCACTGAGCGGGTGGAATACCTTCAGTGTGTTTGAAGATGATGGGGTGTTGTATGCCCAGGTACAGGAGCAGTCTCGACCAAGCGATCCCCTTTATGAGTTGTTTTTCCGCTTTCTGGGCAGTTCGGACCAGCAGGACAAGATTTGGCTGCATGTGTTAAAATCACTTGCCGATTACTACGGTGTCCGTAGCGAACAGGTAAAGGTAGAGAAAGTATTAATGGATCCTTCGGTGCAGTGGTCGGAAGCCAAGAACATCACTAAGTCGGCAGCTATCCGGACGGTATTTTACGTTATGGGGACGCCGATTCGCTGGGTGAAGAAAAAGATCTGAACAGCGTATGCGTTCCAGTGTGGAATATGATGCGATTGTAATTGGAGCAGGGCCGAACGGCCTGGCTGCGGCAGTGACCCTGGCGCAGGCGGGATGTTCGGTCCTGGTGTTAGAAGCAAAGAGCACAATCGGCGGCGGCTGCCGCACACAGGAGCTGACTCTACCTGGCTATTTACATGATGTGTGTGCCGCGATCCACTCGACCGGACGGCTGTCGCCGGTGTTTCGCAGCTTGCCGCTGGAGCAATATGGTCTTGAATGGATATATTCGCCGGTCGAGGTAGCCCATCCGATGGATGGCGATCAGGCTGTGCTGGTTACGCAGTCGGTCGAAGAAACAGCGCACCAGCTGGGGGTGGATGCAAGCTCATACAGCAGGCTAATGACACCTTTGGTGCGCCAGCATGAAGAGATTATCGTCGATATCTATGCGGGAATGCGCATCCCACCACGCCATATCATGGCGACTACCCGATTTGGCCTGCCCAGCTTGCTGCCGGCTGAGACATTAGCACATCTTCGCTTCAAGGGAGAAAAAGCGCGCGGGTTGTTCGCTGGTATGGCGGGGCATGCTGTGCTTCCGTTGAACTCGTTAGCTACATCGGGCGTAGGCTTGATGTTTTTGATCCTGGCGCACGCAGTTGGTTGGCCGATGGCGAAAGGCGGTTCGCAAAAAATTGTGGATGCCCTGGCGGCTTATCTGCTCAGCCTGGGGGGTGAGATTAGAACAGATAACGAAGTCAAATCGATGGATGAACTACCCGCTTCGAGGTGCGTGCTTTTCGATACCACGCCCTGGCAGATGGTAAAAATTATGGGGGAGCAACTGCCATCCGCATACCGGCGACGCCTGGAGGGTTTCCGGCACGGACCGGGTGTCTTCAAGCTGGATTATGCCCTGGATGGCCCGATTCCATGGGCGGCGGAAGGCGTCGCTCGAGCAGCCACTGTCCATCTCGGCGGCACCTTTGGTGAGATTGCGGCTGCGGAGAAGGCTGTCTGGCGTGGAGAGCACGCCGAAAGACCTTATGTGCTGCTGGTTCAGCAGTCGCCATTCGATCCCAGCCGGGCGCCGGAAGGCAAGCATACGGCCTGGGCCTATTGTCACGTACCCTTTGGATCCACTACCGATGCTACCTCGCAGATTGAAAACCAGATCGAGCGCTTTGCTCCCGGCTTCCGCGAAAGAATCCTGATGCGCCATGTCCACAGCCCAGCTAACATGGAAGCCTATAACGCAAATTACATTGGGGGAGATATCACCGGTGGGGCGATGGACCTGGGCCAAATGTTTACCCGGCCAACCGTATCCACCTATCGTACACCGGTCAGAGGGATCTACATTTGCTCGTCTTCCACACCGCCGGGTCCGGGTGTGCATGGGATGTGTGGTTATAATGCGGCGCAGGCTGCGCTGAAAGATATGAAGATCAAGACGGTTTGAGGTAAGTCATCAGACAAATTGTGTCATCTGTCACTTGACCCGCGTGGCGCATGGGGCTAAAATGATATCAGGATGAATACCCGCGCTCGTCCGGTTCGCGACGGTCACCCACGCAAGCAGAACCAACCGCTTTGGAAGCATCCAGACGGCTTCGATATCCCAATACCTATAACCAATTTAATACCTGGAGAGTTCTATGGAAGACTTCCTGTTCCGCGGCTCACTCCGTGAGCTGGATCCCGATGTATTTGAACTGGCGCAGCTAGAAGCGGAGCGCCAGGCGCGCAAACTGATACTGATTGCTTCCGAAAGCCAGGCTCCCCTGGCAGTCCGGGAAGCACTGGGGTCAGCGTTCCAAAATATTTATGCAGAAGGCTATCCGGATGAGGAAACCCGCAGGATGAGCCAGGCGGAAATCCTGGATTATGACGCCAGGCTGGGCGAATTCCGGCGCTATTCGGACCCGCGCTATTACAAAGGCGTTGAGTACGCAGATGTGGTTGAGTCGCTTGCCCGCCGGCGGGGGGCGGAGCTGTTTGCCGCTAACGGATTTTCAGCAGACGACCTGTATGTCAACGTCCAGGCGCTCTCCGGAGCGCCGGCCAACAACGCCGTATACCATGCCCTGATTGCACCGGGAGATACAATCCTGGGGATGGACCTGCTCCACGGCGGGCACCTGACGCATGGTTCGCCGGTTAATCGCTCGGGAAAGATCTATAAGGCGGTGCACTACACCGTTGATCCACAAACCGAACAGATCGACTATGACGCCATCGATGAGCTGGCCCGGCTTAATAAACCCAAAGTGATCGTGGCGGGATATTCGTCGTATCCCTGGGTGGTGGATTGGGCACGCTTCAAGGCGATTGCCAAATCTGTTGGCGCATACTTGTTGGCGGATATCTCGCATGTGTCCGGTTTAGTTGCAGCCGGTGTTTACCCATCCCCGGTCGGTTTCGCAGATGTGATTACATTTACCACACACAAGACGATGAACGGGCCGCGCGGGGCCTGCATTATCACCACCGACGCCATCCTGGGCAGGAAGATCGACCGGGCGGTGTTCCCCGGCGAGCAGGGCGGACCACACATCCACCAGGTAGCCGCCATCGCGCTGGCGTTCAAGCTGGCCGGAACCGAGAAATATCGCCAGCTGCAGCACCAGACTGTGGAAAACTGCCTGACGCTGAGCAAACAGCTGCAGCGCCGCGGTCTGCGCATTTCCTACGGCGGAACCAATACGCACCTGACCAACCTGGACTGCCGCAGTGTGAAAGGACCGGATGGCACAACGCTTTCCGGCGACCAGGCGGCGCGCATCCTGGATATTGCCGGTATTGTGGTCAACCGCAACACGATACCCGGTGATAAATCGGCCGCTGACCCTTCGGGCCTGCGTCTGGGCACCCCTTGGGTCACCCAACGCGGCTTCAAGGAAGATGAGATCCTGCGCGTAGCAGACTGCATGGCCGACCTGCTGCTATCGGCGACGCCATTCAGCCTGGAAGGGCGCAAAGGCGAAGCGCGCCGGGCGAAAGTCGATTTTGACGTGCTGGAAGATGTAAAACTGCGTGTTCGCCGGCTGGCAGCCGAAGCCGGGCTGGATTTCGAGCCGGCCAGGCACGGCTACCCCCATTTCTACTATATCGATGATCGGACAGAAGGCGATTGGGCCGCCTTCGAATTGCGCGGTGAGCGCGTGCGCAGCTTCGTGAATTATGCCTTTGCCAGCTCGGCGGATGAGCTTCAGCCGGGTGAGAAGCAGCTGACCAAGCTGGTCACACCGCAGAGCGAAGTTAATGGTGAGCTGCAGTCGGTTGCCGCTAACGTTTTCCGCCTGATGGCACCATCTGCCCAGGCCGGATTGACTGCTGCGTGGCTGCGGGACCTGTCCGACGGCTACGTGGCTTTCGACGACGATCCGCTGCGCAAGCTGCCTGGACCGGTAAGCGTGCAGTCCTGCGAGCCCTGGAACCCGCTGAGTAAAGATGGCGGGCGGGTTGGGAAGGAAAAACCATATTATATTGGGCAGCCGGAAAGTCGCGGCACGTCTTCATTACCGCCGTTTGCCTGGCACGATACGGAAGGCGCGCTGCGACGAACGCCGTTATACGATGCCCATAAGAAACTAGGCGCAAAGGTTATCCCATTCGCCGGATGGGAAATGCCGGTTTGGTACACCTCGGTGGTAGAAGAACATCTGGCGGTGCGCGAAGCAGCCGGGATTTTTGATGTAGCACACATGGGCGTGTACCAGGCTGAAGGACCGGATGCCGGAGTGTTTTTGGACTGCGTGGTGGGCAACGATATTAGCGGGCTGGAAGTAGGAGAGTCGTGTTATACACATTTCCTTACCCCGGATGCGGATGTTATTGATGATCTGCTCGTCTACCGGCGGGGTGCTGAAAAGTTCCTGGTGGTCGTTAATGCCTCCAATGATGACAAGGATTGGACCTGGCTGAACCTGGTTCGGGATGGCAAGATTCTCATCAGCCACGCAAACCCCGGCGCCAAGGCTTTTGGCCGCCAGGTGCGGCTGCGCAACCTGCGGGATCCCAAGGAAGGCGCCGATATGCGCGTGGACATTGCCTTGCAAGGGCCTCGCTCGCGGGATATCCTGCTGGCCCTGGGCGTGGACGCCGGCACCCGCCGGCGCATCATGGCGCTCAAGCGCACTCAGCTGTGCGATGCCATCGTAGGCGGTTTTGACCTGGTGGTCTCCCGAACCGGATACACCGGCGAAAAAATGGCTTTTGAACTGTTCGTCCACCCCGAGAGAGCAGCAGCCTTATTTGAGAAGGTCCTGGAAATTGGGCAGCCATTTGGCATCAAGCCGATCGGCCTGGGGGCACGCGACTCACTGCGCACCGAAGCCGGCCTGCCGTTGTACGGGCATGAGATGGGTGCAGGATCAGGGAAAATGGGCGAGCGTGACCTGGGCGTGGCAGAAGGCGGCTTTGGCAGTTACGTAAAGACTTACAAGCCCTGGTTTATTGGGCGGGAAGCATTCCTGCAACGCGAAGCCAGCCGTAAAAACGTAGTCATCCGCTTCCGCTTCAACGAGAAAGGTGTGCGCATGGCGCACGGCGGCGATCCGGTGATTGACCGGCGCGGCAAAGTGATTGGCTGGGTCACCAGCTGTGCTGTAGATCGCGATGGTTTTCTGACCGGCCTGGCGTACCTTGAGCAAAAAAGCGCTGAGCAGGGCACGCCGATTGCGATTTACCAAAGCGCCCCGGATAAAGCTGGGAAAGCCCCGGTCGAATTGAAACTGGCCGATAAGGCAGTACTGCCGACTCCGGCTACTGTGGTGAGCCGGTTCCCTTAAGCAAACTTATCTGCTTTTATGATCAGGAGGAATGAATGCTGACTCCCTGGGAACACCGCTTTGCTCAAAGAACACAGCGCATGACCAGCTCGGCAATTCGTGAGCTGCTGAAGCTGACCGAGCGACCCGATATCATCTCGTTTGGCGGCGGGATGCCGGCTCCAGAAGTTTTCCCGATTGAGGAGTTTGCAGCCGCCTGCCAGAAAGTGCTGCGCGATCAGGGTCCCCAATCGCTGCAATATGGCCCTACGGATGGCTACCTGCCCCTACGCGAGCTGATAGCCCGCCATACTGGACGTTACGGGATCGAAGTAACACCGGAAAACATCCTGATCACTTCCGGATCCCAGCAGGCGCTGGACCTGTTGGGAAAGATCCTGATCAACCCAGGCGACCGCATCCTGGTGGAATCCCCAACGTACCTGGGTGCGCTGCAAGCCTGGAGTGCCTATGGTGCGGAATACGTAACCGTGCGTATGGATAAAAACGGGATGGTCACCGAGGAGCTAGAAGCAGCGCTGCGCAGCGGTCCGAAGTTCATCTACGTCCTGCCGAATTTCCAGAATCCATCCGGGGTGACCCTGGCCCAGGAGAGACGTATGCAGCTGCTCGAGCTGGCCGACCAGTACGGTGTGCCGATCGTCGAAGATGACCCCTATGGCCAGCTGCGCTATGAAGGAGAGCACCTGACTTCGGTAGTGGTCATGGACGGCCAGTTCCGAGACAACTGCAGTGTTTGCTATCGCGGGAATGTGATCTACCTGAGCACGTTCTCGAAAATCCTGGCGCCGGGTCTGCGCCTGGCCTGGGTGATTGCCCCGCCGGAAGTAATCCGTAAGATGGTGCAGGCCAAGCAAGGCGCTGACCTGCACACCTCCTCTTTCAACCAGCTTGTGGCTTATGAAGTCGCGCGGGGCGGTTTCCTGGACCGCCACATCAAGGTGATTCGCTCTGTGTATCGTGAACGGCGGGATACCATGCTGGCGGCGATGGATGGATTTTTTCCACCCGAAGTGGATTGGACTCACCCGGAGGGCGGTTTGTTCCTGTGGGGCACCTTGCCAGAGAGCTTGCGCTCGGCAGATGTGCTAAAAGCGGCTATCGAGCAAAAAGTAGCTTTTGTCCCGGGAGAATCGTTCTATCCAA
>JBFYSP010000296.1:0-10039 GCA_041301395.1 Anaerolineae bacterium | reverse complement strand
CCCCTCCCCTCTGCACTTGCACTGGATTCGCAGGCAATCCATCATCCAGGCGCTTTACCAATAGTACGGTCAGATGCAGCTCATAAAGCGTGTTGAGCACGCCGGCCAGGGCCGCCTGGTCACCCAGCTCGCCTTCCAAGATCGTGACCGGGAGGCCGGTACTATCTTTGACCTGGGAGATCGACATCCCCTCCAGGCGATCAGACCAGGTTAGATCGATCCTGCCCTGTACGCTGATCCTGTAGATAGCCGGGCGGTCGTACGGAATTGATTTCTTGGGACTTGTGCTCATGATGAGTAAATGATAGCTTAGTTACCCGCGTCGGAATACCACCCGGCGGGTGTAAATAAGGTGTAGGCCTTTTGACCCAATAAAATTGATATGAGATCAGTCAGGGGGTAGGATGCCCAGATCTATGGCACGAGCCACCGCGTCCCAGCGCCGGTTAACTCCTAACTTAGTGTAGATGTTGATGGTGTGCCTTTTTATCGTCGCGTAGGAAATACTGAGTTTGTGTGCGATTTCTTTATTACTCAACCGCTCACGCAATAAAACCAGGACATCAAGCTCTCGAGGCGTCAGGGGCTCAATCAGTGTCGAGCTGCCGATTAATGGATAGCGCGGGGTTGGCATTCGGCTTTGGCTGCCAGGTGATTGATCATTCTTTTCTCGAAATGCCGCCAGGATGCGGTGAATGCTCTCTGCTGGATGATCCTGTTTTACCAGTCGTAAGAGCATTTTCTCCATGGGCTTTCCCAGGTCGGCAAATATACGGATAAAGCCTCCCATATGCGCCAGGTCAACCGCTTGCAGAAGAACGGCGTTTGCCGTGCTGGGTTCGCCCTGCAGATCCAGTGTTAGGGCAAGCAGTGCCAGGATCTCGATCTTGTAGCGTGTATTAAAAGTCCGTTCGGCAATCTCATTCAGAGCATTCAATATTTGCGTCGCCAGGCGCAGGTCGGCTTCCGATGCTCTGGCCATCAGAACGCGGACTCGCATCAGCTGCGGTTCTTCCAACCACGAAAGCGGCCGGTCCGGCGGATCACCGGTCAATGAATCAGCCCACCGGTAGGCGTCTTCCAGGTTATTCCCTTGCATCAGGAGTATCCTGGCACGCAAGGAGCGTGTGCGCTCATCCTCGCTGCCTTTCTGCTCCAGGTCAAACAGGCTGATCGACTCTAGCATCTGCCAGGCAGTTGAGCCGTCCCCCTGGATCTGATAGATCGACGCCAGTACCGAAACGGCATCCCGATAAGCAGAAATATGAGCTGTAAAGCGATTTTCTAATATCTGGGTAAAGTGCTGCGCAGCAGCCTGCAGCTCGTTTCGCTGATAACACACCAGGCCGAGAAAATAATCACCCCAGTTCTTCTTGAGCGCCAGCCTGCTCCGGGTCGCCGTTTGAGCCAAAACCTGCGCGATTTGCCTGGTACGCTCAAGCTGGCCGGAATTGGTGTAGATAAAACACAGGGATTGCAATAGAAGCAGTGCATAGGTGTCGGTCTTCTCGCTGTAAGACTCATATTCATCAAGCAGCAATCGTTCGGCCGCCAGCGCCTGACCGCTGGCTTGCATCGACATGCCCAGGTATAACATCGCCCCACCGCGTGCAAATGTCCAGGTTGAGGGCAGGAGCGCCAAAGCCTGCCGGCAAAGCTCGATCGCCTCTGTAATCTGGTTGCTAAAATATGCATGCTGAGATCTTATCAGGAGGATTTGCCCGCGCAGAATCTTCACATCCTCCGTCGAAAGCGAGGCAGCTCCCCCTGAATCCAACATCTCTCCTACTTGCTGGAGCACCTTGGCTTGCAAGTTATGGCGCCACGAAAATTGAAGTACCCAGACCCTGAGCATCAACAGGCCTGGGTGTTTTTGGATTGCCTCTTCCGGCAGCAGGCGCAGCCAGCGTTCCAGAATCATGCGGTCCTCCCGGTTGACCTGATCACGCAAGCCAGCATTGATCTGACGGGCTACTAAATCCAGGTCCCCGGATTCCAGGGCGTGATGCAAGGCTTCATCGAGCATTCCATGAGCTTCGAACCAGGCTGAAGCCAGGCGATGTAATTCGGCAATCTGATCGGCCTTCATCTCAGCAGAGGCTCTCTGACGCAGCAGCTCCTGGAATAAATGGTGGTAGCGGTACCATGTACGGCTGTCATCCAGGGGTGTGATGAACATCTCAGAGCGTTCAATCCAATCCAGGCAGGCGCGCACATCCCAGGCGGCGTCCATCTCTCCTAAAACGGCTTCGCACAGCGAGGCGCAAAAGCGATCCAGGACGGAAGTCTTTACTAAAAATGAGTAGATCGCCGGAACCAGGTGGGTCAGCACCTCATCTAAAAGGTAACCGGTGATGTTGGCATTCTCGCTGGAGATAGCAGACAGAACTGATTCCTGGCTGCGCACAGACCGCAATGAAAGGGCCGCAAGGTGCAAACCGGCAATCCAGCCTTCGAAGCGTTCTTCCAGGAGTTGGAGTGTGGGTTGGCTCAGAGAAATATTTTGAGCCGTATTCAGGTAAGAGGCAGTCTCTGCCAGTGAAAAGCGCAGGTCAGAAGTGCGAATCTCGCTGATCATTCCTTTAGCTCGCAGGCTGGAAAGCGGCAAGGGCGGGTTCGTGCGGGAGATCAGAACCAGGTGCAGAGGTTTTGGCCAGTAGCGCGCCAGCTCATTGAGTAGATTGTGTACTTCGACGCTGTGAATAGTGTGGTAGTCATCCAGGACGAGGATAAAACTCCCGGGAAGCTGATCAAGCTCGTTGCTCAGGGTGGCGAAAAGTGCCGCCAACGGGGGCTGCTGCGTTGCTTTCAGCAGAGTCAGGGTATTTTCACAGGCATCGACGAAGACCGTACGCACTGCGGCAATAAAGTATTGCACAAAGGTACCGAGATCGCTGTCGTTTTCATCCAGCGAAAGCCATGCAGCAGGGAAAGAGACTGGGGCTTCAGGCCGGCCGGCAGCCATATTTTCAAGCCAGCTGCAAACCAGGGTGGTTTTGCCGAAGCCGGCTGAGGCTACGACCAATGTCAACGGCAGGCTCACCCCCTCATCCAGCTGATGACGAAGCTGCGGACGGTCAATTAAGCCCCTGGCGATCAGCGGCCGGTGCAGCTTGGTATGCAGAAGGATTTCACCACGGTCAGGCATAATGTTCGGAAAAACTTTGTAGGGATATTTTACATCAACATCGTCAAAATGATCTTGCCTCTGGCGTGCCCTTCTTCCAGGTAGCGCATCGCCTCCGCCACCTGATCCAGCGGATAGCTGCGGTCGATGACCGACTTCACTTTGCCGGCTTCCACCAGCTCTTTGAGCGTGAGCAAATCCTCCTGCCGGGTTACCGCCGAGAGAGCCGCCATCTTCTTGCCCTCTTTTTCCGAGTAGAACGAACCCAGCAGCACCGCCTGGAACAGCTGGCCATTTTGGCCCCCCGCCATGACGTAAATGCCCTTATCGCTCAGGACACGCTTGTAATCCGCCAGCGAGTGGTAGCCGTTGGCCGCCAGGATCAGGTCGTAGCGCTGCTCGCCCCTGGTAAAATCTACCTTAGTGTAATCAATCACTTCATCGGCGCCCAGCTCCCACATCAACGCCACTTTTGCCGTGCTGCACACCGCCGTGACGTGCGCCCCGTCCGCCTTAGCGATCTGCAGCGCATAAGTACCCACGCCGCCCGAAGCGCCCTGGATGAGCACCTTCTGGCCTGCTTGAATTTTCCCGAGATCGCGCAGACCCTGCAAGGCGGTCATGCCGGCCATGGGCAGGGCCGCCGCCTCTTCAAAAGTCATACCCGCCGGCATCGGCGCCAGGTATTTTTCCCGGGCGCAGGCATACTCGGCAAAGGCGCCCGTGCTGCTGGAAGTACTCTCCCCAAAGACAGCATCGCCCGGCTTGAACTGTTTAACCTCCTGTCCAACGGCTTCAACGGTTCCGGCCAGGTCCGCACCCAGCACCTGGACTTTGGGTCGCAAAAACCCGCCCCCCATCAAGCGCACCAAAAAAGGCTTGGCGCGCAGCATGTGCCAGTCGAAGGCATTCAAGGAGGCCGCCTTGACGCGCACCAGCACTTCATCCTCCTTCGGCGTGGGGGTGTCCACCTCCACCAGCCGGATCACATCCGGTGAACCGTATTGTGCGTACATGGCAGCTTTCATGAAATACCTCCATTGTGATTGAGATCGCAGACTGCTTTCAAGGCCAGGAAGCCAACGTCGTCGATGCAGTAGCGCGCCAGGATCATATCCAGCTCTCTTGGACCGCAGTTATGCAGCGCTACCACTGCCGCCTGCTGCTGTGGGACAACGCCGACAAAGGCCCGGTAGCCGCCGGTCGCACCGTTGTGCCAGTAAACCTGCGGGCCCCCGGCGCCCAGCGAGCCGATCATCCAGCCCAGGGCGATGCCGTCCGTGAACAGCACATAATCTTCTTTGTTCCCGCCCAGGCGGCGCAGCAAGCGTTCCGGGAAGCTTATCTTGACCGCCTGGCTGCGCTGCGCAGACTGGCTGTTTTCGATCGCCCGGCCGAGCAGGCCCGCCGGCGGCTGGAGCTGCGCCGCCAGGAAAGCGAGCATATCCTGCACCGTCGAGCGCAGCGCCCCCGCCCCGGCCAGGGTGGGGATATCCCAGTTGGAGGTGGGCTTGCCTTTACCATCGTGGGCCGGCGCCAGCCGACTGCGCTGTGGGTCGCCCAGGGTAATGCCGCTATCGACCATCCCCAGCGGGCCAAGGATTGCCTCGCTAACCGCCTGTTCGTAGGAAACCTCCAGATAGCAGCTCAGGATAAATCCCAACAAGCCCATCCCCAGGTTTGAATAGGCCACCTTCGTTTGGTCATCGGGCGGCGCCTTGGGCCGGTAAGTGGCAAGGAATTCGAGCAAATGCTCAGGCGTGTAACTGGCATAAGGATTGAGCCGGTTCTTCATCATGATCGGGATAAAATTCGCCGGCAGCGGTGGCAGCCCGGCGGTGTGGGTCGCCAGCCGGCGCAGGGTGATCTCCGGCGGCAGGCTCGCTACCTCCGGCATGAGGGCAGCGGCGGGCATGTCCAGCTCCAGGCGTCCCGCTTCCACCTGGATGGCGAGCAAGGTGCTGGTGAACACCTTGGTCACGGAGCCAATCTCGAAGACCGTATCGCCAATGGGTGGTGCTGCTTGCTCCTGGCTGAGCTGACCGAAGCCAAAAAAAGCGCTCTCGCCCTGGGAGATCAAGCCGATCGCCAGCGCGCTATGCGGCCTGCGCCGTAGCTGCGGATCGACCAGGGATGCGAGCGAAGAATCAGAGATTGTCGACAATTAGTGAACCTGCTCCATCCCGGCGGGATTGAATCCCGCCCTACACTAATAGTAAAAAACAGGGATGGACAGGATTTCCAGGATGAATATCTCCATCCTGGGCATCCTGTCCATTGAATTCGACGGCGTAGGGTGACAGGCGGTCGTCGAGCTTGTCCCGCGGTGCTCTCCCGCGGGATCGGCGGTCGTCGGGCTCCGTGAATCCCGCGCTGCTTGTGCGCGGGACATCGGTCTGCGGTCGGGTATCCCGCAGTGCTTTCCTGCGGGACGGTCGTTCTTCTACCGCGCCAGAATCCCCGTCACCGTCTCCACCCAGGCAGCCTGGGCTTCCTTGCGAGCTTGGTAGCTGTCTTCCACCTCGACCAGCACCTTATTCTTCTCGTCCAGCGCCTGGCGCACGCCGTCTTCCAGGATAGCCATGGCCTCGATCAGCTTCTGGGTGCGGTTGCGCACCGCGTCCACGTTCTGGATGAAGGTGCGGTACTGCACGGCCACTTCCTGCATCTGCTGGACGTAGGCGGCGTCGGCTTCGACGCCGGCCTTGCGCATCGCTTCGGTCGCCAGGCGCAGCTCCATCTGGGCGGCGGCATTCATAGCGGCCTGCAGCTTGACCACGAAATTCACCTTCCACTGCGCCATGCCCACACCACGGAACATGGTCAGCTGGAATTCGGTCAGGGCGTCGGCATTGCGCTGATCCAGGAAGATCTTCACGTTTTGGGCGGTGGTCTCGATGAACGGCACCAGCGAGCCCAGGGCATGCTCCACCACCGGCCCCAGCGAGATCAGCTCTTCCTGGGCTTCCTGCAGCGCCTCGTCGGGTCCGGCCTGCAGGCGGGTGTGGATTTCCTGCAGGTACTTGCCCATTTCTTCCGAGATCAGCTGCAGGGTGACGCACAGGTTAAGGATCGCCTTGGAGCGCTCGCGCTCTTTCTGGGCGGTCTTGTCGTTGCGGATGCGCCCTTCCATCATCAGGGCTTCCTGCCCGGCCAGGATGCGATCGGCTTCGTCGAATTGCTTCTTGCAGTTGCCAAACTCGTCGATGGCGTCCTTGACTTCTTCCTTCAAGCCGCGGGCGGTATCCAGCAGCCAGTCGGCTTTGCCGCGGATGGTGCGGATGGCTTCTGCCACCTTGGGATCCAGCTCGGGGATTTTCTTCTCCACCCGCCGCATCAGCTTGACCTCCTGCTGCAGGGTATCGCCCAGCGGGCCGCTGGCGCGCAGGCCGGTGTTCTGCAGCAGCTGGTCGAGGGTGGGCACCTCCCCGATGGGGAAGTTTTTCATGATCGCCTTGAGGTAATCCATGCCAAACTCGGGCAGGCGTATCACCGCGGCAATCTGCTCGCGGGCCGCGGCGACTTTGTCCGGCGGCACCTTGGAGAGCACGTCGTAGGGCACGCCGGCCGTCGTGGGCGCCTCCACCGGGATGACCGGCAGGATGGGCGACTGGGCGCTGCCGCTCAGCGGCGGCAGGGTCAGGGTGAAATCGCTGGTGGGGGTGGGTATATCGCTCATTGTTGGTGTTCCTCCAAATTTGTTGTTTAGCCCCCTATGGAAGGGGGTTTAAGTCTCCGCGAATTATTGAAACTTATTTTTATCCTGGCGCCGATGCCCTGCGTCGGCGCCGCCTGCTCATACGCTCCGCGTCGTAACAATCCAGACGCAGAGCGTCCCTCGCCCGCTACGACGCGGAGCGTCGTAGCGAGAGTAAGTTTACTGTTGTATCGCATCCTGGATGGCATCGGTCACCGACTGCTTGGGGTCGGGGATGAACTGCGGATTGGGCAGGATCCACTCGATGTCGGTATCGCCCGGGCGGGCGCCCACCCCGCCGATGCCCAGGCGCATGCCGTAATTATCCCAGCCGATGCGCTGCAGGCGCTCGTCGTTGCGGAAGGCCTCAAGCAGCCGCAGGCAAGGCTGCGAGACGCACACCAGCACATGATCGGTGCTCATGGTGTACTCGGGGTACACGCCGATGATATTATCCGTCACCTGCTTCTGCTGCTCCGGCGGCAGAGATTTCAAGTAGCCCAGGAACAGGCTCTCCGAGCTGATCACCCACGGCCAGCCCTTGGTGCGAAACTCGTCGAAGTTCTCGGGCGACGAGTCGCTCTGCTGCCCGGCAACTTCCCAGATATGCGCCAGCTGCGGCACAAGACTCGCCAGATCGGCATCCCGTATCGGGCGGGCGGGCGCACCCTCGGCGCGCGGCGTCAGGTAGGCGCCCATCAGCGCCAGGCTGGACAGGCCTCCGCCAGACGACTCGGGGGCAGAGAAGCGCATATTGACATAGCTGGGGATCTCCGGCACACCCAGGTCGGCCCAGGTCTGCTCGTTGAGCATGCCGCGCACCACCGGCTCCATGTCCATCACATAGGCATTGCCCTGCTGCTTCACAATCCCGGCCTCCAGGGCCGGCCTCAGGTAGTTCTCCCAGGTGAAGTTCATCAGGAAGGTGACGAAGACCGTCTCGTGGTCGATCTCGGCATCCGGGTGGTTGACTCCCAGGGCTTCATAAGCCGCCAGGCTGCCCGTCCACACGCAGTCGACATCGCTGTAATCCGTCTCGGGCGCCACCATCTGGAAGCTGCCCATCGCCTCCACGGTCACATCCAGCTGGTACTCCTCGCGCAGGATGCGCTTGATCTCGGGGTCGTTCAGGTAAATCTGGCCGCCCAGGCAGTGCAGGCCGGCCATATCCGGGATGGGGGTGCCGGTCGGCGCGGGCGTCGGCCGGTTGGCCTGGTAGCTGCGGTTGGCACTGATCACCAGGCTGACTACCACGATGACGACGATGCACAAGACCGCCAGCAGTGCAAAGATAAGAATGAGCCTGTTACGGGACATCCTGGCCTCCTCCAGTAGATTGGTCTGGCTCTGCAAGAACCTGGCGCAGAATCTCCGCCGCGTTGCGGGCGGCAGTGTTGCGGTTGTAAAGCGTCGAGAGAAGCTCCAGCTCCTCTTCGGCGGATGCCAGCTGTTGGGCGCGCTGTTCATCCAGAGATGCATTCAGCTCCAGCAAGGTAGTGCGCGTCTCGGGGATGTGCTGATCGCGTAGATCGCCCAGCTGGGCTTGCATTTCGACCGGGCGCAGGTACACCTCCCCGGTCAGCACCACGGTCAGCGCTAGAAAATTCTTCGACAGGCTCTCCAGGCGCCGGATTTCCGTCGCTGCGCTTACCAGCTCCCTCTGCATGATGCGCACACCCAGATGGGCAATGCCCGTCGAGATGTAGGCCAGCTCGGGCTTCAAGCTGCGCGCCTCAGGGATCAGCCGGTTGCCCGCTTTCTGGATCTGCCGGGCATTCATGGCGATCGCTTCCAGCTGGCGCTGCAAGGCCAGCACCTCGTCCGGCGGGCGAGCCACCAGGTAGACGGCGAATAACAGGCTGGCGATCAGCGCCCCAATCAGGACGCGCACCCAGATCGGCCAGAAGTCGGGCAGCAAGAATGTGGTGAAGGCCAGCGCCACCAGCGCCCCCAGGATGGCCATAATATCGAGAATCATCCGTCGTGTATTCATGGCCGTCTCAGTTGCTGCCTCGCAGCTGCTTGAAGCAGTTTACCAGGGCGTCCGTCCCGCCGCGGCCGTCGCAGATCAGCCCGTTGGTCAACCGGGCGATGGGCAGCAGGTCGTCCTCGTTGGCGTCCCCCAGCATAATCGAAAAAATGGGAATGGTAAGCCCGTTGCGGGTATAGAACTCTTCCAGGTCGTCAAAGCTCTCGCCGGTGTTGTGCTGGCCGTCGGTCAGCAGGATCACCGCCGGCAGCGTATCCTGCCGCCCGCTGATGCGCAGGGCATCCAGGGCATCGATGGCGCAGCCGTAGACATTGGTGCCGCTGCCGCGGAAGGTACCCAGCAGCCAATTGTACAGGTTCATCAGGCTGTTCGGGTCGTTGCCGTCCACTCGGCCGATATCCAGCACCCGGTTGGAGAACGGCAGGGCGAAGGTCGTATCCAGCGGCCCGGATTGCAGCAGGTAGGTGGCGGCCTGTTCCTGGTCGAGCAGCAGGTGCATGGCGGTGTTGCGCTGCAGCTCGCCTCCGCCGTTCATGCTGGGCGAGTAATCCAGGCAGAAGGCCGTCTCGGAAGGCTTCTTAATCACCGTCTGGTACAGGCTGAGCGCCGCCTTGATCACATCGTCCTTGGGCAGCGAGGCCGGGACGAAGTTCTGGTCGGTGATGATGCCCCAGTCCGGGTTGAACACGCTGCTGTCCGGATTTTCCACCTGCATGCCCAGCATCCCGGTGCGGAAATAGCCTTCGGTCTGGATCTTCGCCTGCACTTCGGGAGAGCGCAGGTAATCGACCAGCTGGGTGAACTGCGCCTGCTTTTCTTCGCTCAAGCCGGAGACCCAACCCAGGGGGAAATCCTGCACACCGATAGCATCCTCGATGTAGAAAATGCGCTGCGGGGTCAGGCCGTCTGCCTGCAGGCTGCGGTTGGCCGAGATAGCCATGCTCTCCGGCAGGATAAAGCCGTTCAGCTCGGGATTAGACGAGCGCTGGTCTTCCAGGAAGCGGTCGCGCAGCTTGCCGGCGTCGCTGGCGCTGCCCATGACGGCGCTGAAGATGGTCTTCAGGCCGGCCTGCATCTCGTCGGTTTGCAGGTCCGCCAGGGTGGTGAAAGGTTTTTTAGCAATGGAAGCGATCACCGCAAACAGGAAGTTAGCGCCGGCGTCATCCTGCGAGGCGCTGGGCACCCCCAGGCGCAGCAGGTCGGCGGCGACGGCGTCCATCACCTG
>JBFYSP010000258.1:0-3360 GCA_041301395.1 Anaerolineae bacterium | reverse complement strand
GTCGCGCTGCTTTGCCGCTGATCCTGCTCTCATCGCTGGGTAACAACCTGGATGAAGCGGAGGCCTCTCTGTTTGCCGCCAGCCTGATCAAGCCCATCCGGCCTTCGGCGCTGTACGATGCGGTGATGGGCATTATTACCGCCCAGGCGGTGGGAACTCGTCCGGCGTCTGCACCCGCCCGGGCGACTCTCGACCTTACAATGGCTAGTCGCCACCCGCTGCACATCCTGCTGGCGGAAGATAACGCCGTCAACCAGAAGCTGGCGCTGCGCTTCCTGGCGCAGATGGGCTACCGGGCCGACCTGGCCTCCAACGGGCTGGAAGCCGTCCAGGCGGTGGAGCGGCAGTCGTACGATGTGATCCTGATGGACGTGCAGATGCCGGAGATGGACGGGTTGGAAGCCACCCGGGTGATCTGCAGCCGCCGGCCTGCCGGCGAGCGGCCGCGCATCATCGCCATGACCGCCAATGCCATGCAGGGCGACCGGGAAGCCTGCCTGCAAGCCGGCATGGACGACTACATCAGCAAGCCTATCCGGGTGGAGGAGCTGGTGCGGGCTCTGGAGAACACTGGAAGCACTGAGAACACTGAAGAGCACTGAGAACACTGAACAACTTCGTGGACCTGGCGGTCATCTCCCCGCCCAGCGCCAGCGGGTGTAACTTCAGGACATAATAAATATCTCACGCCAAGCCGCCTAGAACGCAAAGAAAATAATTCTGAATTCTTCTTTGTGCTCCCTCGTACCTGTATTCCCCCGCGCAATTCCGCGGGGTCTTTGTGAACTATGTGTTTTAATGTTTTAAAATTGTTTTTATGGCCGTAAATCCCGGAGCCACTCCTCGATCAGGTCCAGGTATCCCGGCGCATAGGGATACGCCTCCAACAGCTGGGGATCATCAGGGTTGGCCAGGAATGCTTCCTGCGCTGCCTGCAGTGATACGAATCCCAGCGATTTCACATACTGCTCCAGCTGCGCGAGCTGATCCTCCGGGCAGCCGGTCTTGGACATGATGATCCCGTGGTCGGCTCCGGCGAAGAGCTCCACACGAGACTTCGGGTTGCCGGCCAGCTCCAGGGCTCTCCGGTAGGCAATCGCCCCCTGCTGCGGGTCGATCTGCCTGTCCTGATCGCCATAAATGGCCAGTACCGGGAACCTGACCTGCTCGATCACTCCCATCGGATTCCACCAGCTCTCGATCTTGGGGTCGTTCGTTTGCCAGGCTGCTTCGGACAGCGCAGGCCATTCACCGATCGGGGCTGAGACGATCTTCGCCAGGGCTGCGAGCGTCTCCCGGTAGTGCAGGTACTCCGCGTAGGTCTCATAGGCGCGCGCCTGGTCCATCTCGGCCAGCAGGCGTTCTTTCTCAGCGGCCTGCTGCGCGGGTACTTCGCTGCACAGGGCCAGCGCGGTGACCTGGAACGCCATCTGGTCGACGCCCGACATCCCTGCGCAGGATTCGCAGATCATGAAGGCGATATCCTGGCTCTCGGAGAAGATGCGCGGCATCACATATCCCGCCTGGCTGACGCCCCACAGGCCGATCTGGCCTGGGTCGATGTCGGGACGGGCTTTCATCACCTCGATCCCATCCAGTAAGATTTTGGCCCGCTGGTGCTTGAGGATTTCTTGCGTAAAGTACCCCGTGGATTCGCCGTAGCCCGGCTTGTCCCAGGAGAAGGTGGCATAGCCGGCCTGCTGCATGCGCTTCATGATGGGCAGGTATGCTCCGGAAGCGGTGCGGTCGTTCAGCCCGGAGCCATGCACGAACAGGACGACCGGGAATGGGCCTTTTCCCGCCGGTAACCTGAGATCGCCAACTAAATTGAAAGAGCCAGATTGGAAGGTGATCTCCTCGACCCTGGCCGGCTGGGGCTGCCTTGCGCAGGCTGCCAGCAGTAGTGCAAGAATGGTTTCAACGATCATGAGTGGCAGGGAATACTTTTTCATCTGCATTCTTCCTTGCCGGGCACCCTAGTTTTGATAGAGTGCCCAGCGTTCGAAACAATGGCATTCAAGCCTTGACCCTGGGTGCCTGTAGTCCTGCCGTTGTTCTTTTCCTGGTAAGCAGCGCCAGCAGCGCCGTGGCTCCAAAGACGAGCAGCATCGTCGCCAGCCAGTATTCTGAGAAGCGTGCGCCTTCGATGATGGACAGCACTGCGATGGCCAGGAAACTGAAAGCCGGATAAACGGCCCAGCTGGTGGGCAGGCTTTTGCGGAGCAGCCAGAGGGTCCCGAATGTTGCCGCCAGGCCCAGGAACAGCGCCCAGGAGTAAAAACCCCAGGTGAGCAAGCCTTGAATCCGGGGATATTCCTCATGCGGGATCAGGGTATCTAGCGCAATTACCAGTCCTATGCTGGCAAAAAGGCCGCCTGGGATGACCGCCCACCAATTCTTCTTTGACAGGATGGCAAAGAAGAGAAAGGTAGCGGCCAACAGGAGCATAAAGCTCAGACCTGTTGCTTCGCTTTCCGGGATCAAGACTTCCAGCGTAAGCACCAGCCCCAGGCTGGCAAAGAAGCCGGCCGGGATGACCGCCCACTGGTTCTTCCTGGACCAGGCAGCGATGAAGCTGAAACAAAGCGCAAACAGGAACATAATGATCGGTGCTATCACTTCATTCGTATTCATTTCATTTCTCCTTATCAGTTGATCCTTATGTACACAGCATATCGCATGACAACCTGAATCACACGAGCCTGAAGGAATGTTATTGAATGATCAAAGATTTGTTTGCGACCAGGCCTTGAGGTATGTTTTGCCTGCCCAGAGTACGCATCCAAGCTACTCTTATCCCGTACTCACGGGATATTCCGTTAAAAAGAAACGGGGTAGCCAGCGTTTGCCATGCCGACAACCCCGCAGAAGTACGGCTGAGGTTTTACTCCTCGCGATGGACGATCCCTTCCTGCCAGGCATATGCCGCAGCCTGTGTTCGGTCAGCCAGGTGCAGCTTGCTGAGGATGTTGCTGACATGTCCTTTGACGGTGCCTACACTGATTACCAGTTTTTCGGCAATTTTGTCATTGGAATAACCTTTGGCGATCAACTTGAGGATCTCCAACTCACGCTCGGTCAGCGCTGTGTAGGGAGTCTCATCTTCAGGCGCGAGGCTGCGGAATGTTTTGATCACACGCGCGGCGATACGCGGATGAAGGGTGGCTTCGCCGCGCGCCGCGCGGCGGATGGCTTCGAGAAGCTCCGACGCCTTCACGTCTTTGAGCAGATACGAGATTGCGCCGGCCTGAAGGGCCGGGAAGACATATTCATCTTGATGGAAAGAGGTCAGGATGACTACCTGTGTACGCGGGCTGACGTTCTTGATCCTGCGCGTCGCCTCGACCCCGTCCATGTCGG
>JBFYSP010000251.1:0-7598 GCA_041301395.1 Anaerolineae bacterium | reverse complement strand
TGCGAAACTGAAAGGCCAGCTGCGCCAGGCCGCTGGAGTACACCCGGGCTGAGCCGTTATCGGGCTGCTCCCCCAGCAGGCCAGCGGCGTACGCCATGGCTTCGGCCAGAGGGGCAGCCTGCTTCTCTTCGGCGGCGCAGGCGGCCAGGTGAAAAACGGCGATCATATGATCGCCGTGATTCCCATTCATCAGATCGGCCTGGTTCAGCGCCTCCCGGTTTCCGGTGAGAACCTGCTCTACGGCCGCAAAGAGGGGCGCCAGCTCGAGCGGCGGCTTTTCGCTCATCCCGGCTCAAGCCACCGGCAGCGCTTCGAGCTGCCCTACCAGGCGGTCGAGCACGTCGAAACCGCCCTGCCAGAATGCCGGGTCATGCATATCAATCCCGGCCTCGGTCAGGATTTGCTCGGGCGAGGCGGAGCCGCCTGCCGCCAGGATATCGATGTAGCGCGGCTTGAAGTCTTCACCATCCTGCTTGAACTGCTGGTAAAGCGAGAGCACCAACAGCTGGCCAAAAGAATAGGCGTAGACATAAAAAGGCACATTATAGATATGGGGGATAGAAACCCATTCCCAACGGAACTCATCGCTGATCTCAAGAGCGTCGCCAAACTGCTCGCGCAGGTTTTCCATGTAAGCCGCCGACAGCTCGTCGGTCGTGGCGCCCTGATCGATCATTTCATGGGCCTGACGCTCGAACAAGGCAAAGAATGCCTGGCGCATGATGGTGGCATAAGCGTCATCCATCTGGCTGAAGAGCAGGTCGCGCCGCACCGCCTCGTCGCTTTCCTCGGCCAGCAGCCGGTCGACCAGCAGCATCTCGGCAAAAGTAGACGCCGTCTCGGCCAGGGGCAGGCTGGGGTGTTGGGTAAAGTGGCTGTGGTGCTCGGCCAGCATCGAGTGCATGGCGTGCCCCAGTTCGTGGGCCAGGGTGGCAACATCCTCAGCGCGGCCCTGGAAATTGACCAATACGTAAGGCGTTAGATCGGGGGTGATGGTAGCGCAAAATGCGCCGCTGCGCTTGCCCTTGCGTACCTCGCTATCTAGATGCTGCTCGTCGAAGACACGCCGGGCCAGGCGGGCGGTCACCGGCAAAAAGGCATCAAATGATTCCAGCACGGTGTGCGCCGCCTGATCGAAAGAATAGCGGCGATCGGATTTCACCAGCGGGGCATAAATATCGTAGCGGCGCAGCTTTTCCATTCCCAGCCAGCGCGCTTTCAGGCGGAAATAACGCTGGAAAACCCCAGTGTTACGCCGGCAGACTTCCAGCAGGGTGTCCACCACATCATTGGGGATATCGTTGTACAGGTTGCGGGGTGCGATCGGATTGGCGAAGCCGCGCAGACCCATCTTTTCGCTGCGCCAGTCGCGCACCAGGGCCTGATATAACTGGCTCAGAATTGAGCCGTCTTGCCCGAATACCCGATATAACTCCTGATAGGCGCGGGCGCGCAGGTCGGTGTCGGCATCGCGAACGCAGGTCATCAGCTCGCCGCGGGTCAGCTCCTTTTCCTCCCCGTCGATGATTACCTTGAACAGGTAGCGGTTGGTCAGGCTGGCATACAGATCGTTCAGCGCCCGGGAGCCGGTGACATCCTTAATATTGATCACCTTCTCCTCGGCCTCGCTGAGTGTGTAGGGTTTTTCGTGGCGAATTCCTTCCAGCCAGTAGCGGTAGTCGCCGGCGATATCCAACAGCCGGTTGGCTGCCGGCTCGTCCAGCGCCTTCCACCACAGTTCAAAAAACAGCAGGCGATTCTGGATACCGGCTAAATACTGATCGATGCGCCCCATGAAGGCCTGAACGACCTGGTCCTGCGTATCAGCGGAGAATCGCAGGTGTGCGAAAGCGCTAATTCGGTAGTGGAAATCGATAATATCTTCGTAATGCCGGATGATGCCCAGGAAATCTGCCGCCCAAAGGTGCGGGGATAGGCGCGCACGGTGGCTCTCGAAAGCGGTCACAAGGGACTCCAGGTCGCGCATGGCTTGCTGCATCTCGGGGCTATCCTGCCCGGAGAAGAGCTCGTCCAGGTTCCAGGGGGAGAGTTGGTAGGTTTGGCTCATGGCAATGTCACCTCTTGGTTATATATCTTGACTTCATCCAGCAAACTTGTCATTTTCTACTAAGCGGTATGCCTGCCGCAGGCGATCAATGGGGTAGAGGGCGCCGGCGGCTTCGTCCAGGTAATACCAGACCTCCCAACCGTTGCAGGGGGCCTGGCAGATGTGGCGGGCGATCTGGTGGATGGAACCGCGCCGCCCATTATACTCCAGGGCGCCATCCGCCATGACCTGGGCAGCAATCGAACGGTCGCCCCGGTAATACAGCCGGTCACCCGGGCGCAGCAGGTCATTAGCCAGCAGACGACCGAATGGCAGGCGCGGCTGCTTGCGCCGGTCAGGGGTATCAAAGTAGTGGGGATCATACGGCACCGGGTCGGTCTGCGCGATGCGCTGGACAGCCAGGGAAATATAGCGCGGCTCACGCTCGATGCCAATCCAGCGACGGTGGAGCCGTTTGGCAACCACACCGGTAGTACCGGTGCCAAAGAAGGGGTCGAGCACCACGTCTCCCGGGTTGGTGCCGGCCTGCAAGATGTAATACAGCAGGGCTTCCGGTTTCTGGGTGGGGTGCGCTTTTTCGCCATTCTGGCGCAGGCGTTCGGGGCCGTTGCAGATCGGCAGGCGCCAATCACTGCGCATCTGCAGACCGTCGTTCAAGGCCTTCATGGCCTGGTAATTGAAGATATAGGGAGCGCCGCGCTTCTTCTGAGCCCAGATGAGATTTTCGTGGGCGTTGGTAAAGCGCACGCCGCGAAAATTGGGCATGGGGTTGTCCTTGATCCAAACAATGGAATTTAGAATCCAGAACTCCAGGTCCTGCAGGGCGGTGCCTACCCGGTAGATGTTGTGGTAGGTGCCGATCACCCACAAAGTGCCGCTGGGCTTGAGCACGCGCCGGCATGCCTTCAGCCAGCGGTGGGTGAAGGCATCGTAGGCAGAGAAATTGGGAAACTGGTCCCAATCGTCGTCCACCGCGTCGACCCGGGTTTGGTTTGGGCGCCAGAGATCCTGGTGCAGCTGCAGGTTATAGGGGGGGTCGGCAAATACCAGGTCAATCGATTCGGCGGGCAGGGAGTCCAGGATCTCCACGCAGTCCCCCTCCAGCACTTGATTGAGCGGCAGCTCGACCTGGCGATCCAATGGGTTGCGCCTGCTAAACGTGGAAGCGGATGTGCATGATGTCGCCATCCTGCACGATGTACTCTTTGCCTTCCAGGCGCAGCTTGCCGCGCGAGCGCGCTTCTGCCATGCCGCCCAGGGCCATCAGGTCCTGATAGGAAACCACTTCCGCCCGGATGAAGCCTTTTTGCAGATCGGTGTGGATCACGCCGGCGCCTTCCACAGCGCTGGCACCACGCCGGATTGTCCAGGCGCGCACCTCATCCTCACCTACGGTGAAGAAGGACTGCAAGCCCATCAAATTATACGAGAGGTGGATCACGCGGGAGAGGCCGAGCTCTTCAATGCCGTACTCGCCCATGAACATCTCGGCCTCGTCCGGCGGCAGCTGAGCCAGCTCCATCTCCAGCTTGCCCTGTAAGCCAACCACCTGGGAGCTGAGATGTGGATATTCCATCGCCGGGGCAGGCTGCGCATCCGAAAGGTTGAGCAGGACGAGGATGGGCTTGCGGGTGAGGAAACCGAATCCGGAGAGTATTTTTTCGTCTTCTTCGGACATTTCCACGTCCCGCAGCGGCATATCCTGCGCCAGTGCATCTTTCATGCGCTCAAAGAGCTGCATCTCGCGGTCGATGATGGCTTTATCACGCCCGCCGCCCTTGCGGCGCTCTTCGCCCAGGCGTTCCAGCTTGCGCTCGATGGAAATCATGTCGTTGAGCAGGAACTCGCCATCCATGATGGCAATATCCCGGGCCGGGTCGAGACTGCCAGAAGGGTGAGGCACGCTGGCGTTTTCAAAGCAGCGCACGACGTGCACAAACCCATCCATCTGGGTCAGCTGGTTGAGCAGCTGACCGGAGATGCCGGCCTTGGCCGCGCCGCTTTCCAACCCGGCGATATCGGCGTAGGTCACCTTGGCGTAAATCTTCTTCTCCGGCTTGAACATCTCGGTCAGGCGGTCGACGCGCGCATCGGGCACGTCCACCACCGCCGTATGGACTTCAAAACGGCCGCCGCTCATGGTGACAGGCTGATCTCCACGCGTCAGAGCGTTGAAGATGGTTGTTTTTCCAGATTGAGGCAGTCCTATAATTCCCAGGCGCATGGCACCATTTTACCCCATCCTTGACCGGGCAACCAACATTCGATATACTATAGCCGCAGTACGAAGTAAATCGCCGGAGTGGCGGAATCGGCAGACGCGCGCGACTCAAAATCGCGTTCCCTCGGGAGTGTGGGTTCGACTCCCACCTTCGGCACTCATCTTTATCGGGAGGCTAAGCATGCCTCCCGATTTTGCTGAATATCCATCCCAGTGCAATACTCACAGCGGCTGAATTCGCATATAATAACTTCAAACGCATTGAAACTTCCCAACTGGAGAATCTCTCATGTCATCCCTCGATTCGATCCTGGCCGTTATCCTGGGCGGGGGTGTTGGCAAGCGCCTGTACCCACTCACCAAGCAGCGCTCCAAGCCGGCGGTGCCGATCGCCGGTAAATACCGCCTGATTGATGTCCCGATCAGCAACTGTATCAACTCCAACATTTACCATATCGCCGTGCTGACGCAGTACAACTCGGTGTCGCTGCACCGCCACATCACTCAGACTTACACTTTTGACGATTTCCACCGCGGCTGGGTGCAGATTCTGGCGGCCGAGCAGACGCCGCGCAGCAGTGACTGGTACATGGGCACTGCGGATGCCGTGCGCAAGCAGATTCTGGAAATCCGCGCATCCGGATCGGAATATGTGCTCATCCTGGCGGGCGACCACCTGTACCGCATGGATTACGGCGAGATGGCGGAATTTCACTGGGATAACCAGGCCGAGATCACGGTTGCAGTGCAGCCGGTGCCGGCCGGCGAGGCTGGCCGCTTTGGCCTGCTGAAGCGCGACCCCGATTACCATATCTCTGCTTTTGTAGAGAAGCCACGCGACCCGGAAGTGCTGGCGCAATTCGTCAGCCGGGAGGACGCCGAACGCCCCTTCCTGGGATCGATGGGTATTTATATCTTCAATACCGACGTGCTGATCGACCTGCTGGAAAACTCCACCTACGCTGATTTCGGGGCGCAAATCATCCCCAGCGCCCTGTCCACCCACCGGGTGTTCGGCTTCGATTTCGACGGCTACTGGGAGGATATTGGGACAATCCGCTCCTTCTACGATACCAACCTGAGCCTGGCGCACCCAAATTCGCCCTTCAATTTCTCCGACCCGCGCTTCCCAATTTACACGCGGCCACGCCACCTGCCCGGCTCAGTCATCGATGGCGCTACGCTGCACAACGTCCTGCTGGCAGACGGCTGCCAGATCAAGGAAGCAGTGATCAGCAACAGCATCGTCGGCCTGCGCGCCCAGATTGCCGGCGGCGTGCAGATGAAGGACACGATCATGATGGGCGCCGACTACTACGATCAGCCGAACGTACTACCCAGGGGCGGCATCCCGCTGGGGATTGGCGCTAACTGCAGCATAGAAGGCGCGATTATCGATAAGAACGTCCGTATGGGCGAAAACGTGGTCATCCGCCCCTTCCCGCGCGGCACAGATCTGGACGGAGGTAACTGGGTCGTTCGAGATGGGATCGTCGTGATCCCCAAGAGCAGCGTGGTGCATCCCGGCACGACTATCGGACCGGATTGACCCCCCAAAATCAAACCAGGCTGCGTGCAAGGGAGCTGTTGAGATAGCGGCAACGGCTGCCTGAGCATCCAGGTACTGCAGGAATTTTATGTAACTGTCACTCGTAAAATTCCACGCCCACTGGATAGCCAGACTGCACGGCAAATCGCTGCCGATCTATCTAACTGGCGCTGCCACTCTCCGGCGGCAAGCGACCTGCTGCAGGCGATAGACTCTCAGAGAGACTTCTCGCTTTCCTTTTGGGATGCGATGGTGCTGCAGAGCGCTGCCCGGCTCGGCTGTGGGTTCTTAATCTCCGAAGACCTGGTGCATGGACAAATCTACGGCGCGGTGCAGGTAATCAACCCCTTTATATAACCCTCAGACAGCCGGCTCAACCACTGCGGTATGGATATCGAAGACCGGCGGCTGCTCCATGTGGCGCTTGACGGCGCACAGATCGGCGGAGCGGATCATGGCAGGCAGGTATTTTTCTGGAAAGGAAGGCGGCACCTGGATTTCCAGCTCTACCTTGCCAATCATCCCGCTGGATGGATCGTTGATCATGCGCTGCACGATGCGGATGCCATCCGTAGGCAGGCCGCGCTGCTTGCAGAAGCCGAGCACGTAAATTCCGGCGCAGGTTCCCAGGGACGCCAGGAATAAAGCAAAGGGGGTTGGCGCTGCGCCCTGTCCACCGCCAGCCGCCGGCTGGTCGGTCATAACCGTATAAGGGCCAAAGTGAGCGTCAACACGCGCTCCACCGGGAAAATCGATGACCATTTCCATAATATTCACTCCTGAATTAGATTAGATACCAAATGCTTAGATGCGAGAGTGTGAAATAAGTGGCAACCAATTTCATTATGCCGGCGGGTAAATATCAGTACCTATATATGGGGGTGCTGCTAGCTATGCGAAAGACAGCTATTTCCACAAAACTGTGGATAACTCGCGAAAAACTGTGGAAAAAACCGAAAATTTGGGGAAAACTCGCATATTTGTGCGAAGAATGGTTGGAATGCTACCCCCCATATATGGGGGGTAAAAACCGAACTTTCGCATATGCCTGACAGGAGTGTGGGAAAGGAAAAAGGGATGCTCATTCTCCCGTTTTCTCCCCACCCAGGGAAGGGAGAAAATCAACCGCTTGCTACCCCACCCCTGCGTCCTGATAGGTTGCTCACCCCCACCCCTACCGCTCGAGAAAACCCACAATGATGTTATCCACATCTCCACACCCCCTACTAAGACGACTATTAATGATTCATATCCAATAAATAAGAGGATGAAAAGTACTTCTCTAAAACAGCCTGCAAATCCGGTGATGAGGTTGGATTGAGAAGCTCGAAAAACTGGGCTCCTGTGATCAGGATTTTGGAACTTTGCTCTACGTACTGTTGCAAGAAAGTAAAGAAAGCCGGATCGCCGATCGTTTGACGCAATTCTTCCAGGAACACAGCTCCGTTAAAGTAGACTGCCGCCCGGTAAGCGGCATACGGCTGCGCATCTCCTTGCGGGTTGTAAACACTGGTATCGACCCAGCCGCGCGGGTTGTAATAGTTGATGCGGTAGTTCCACCACCAATCCAAGGCTTCAGGATGCAAATTTTCGTAATACAGGCGCTCGCTGTAGGTGCAAAGGGCTTCATCCAGCCAGGGTTCGTTGGCCTGGTCGTTGCCAACCTGGGCGTAGAACCACTGGTGGGCGGTTTCATGTGCGGCGATCGCCACCAGGTATTCTGCCGGGGTACCGGTGTACAGGTTGTAAAAGCCGTTGCT
>JBFYSP010000243.1:0-12719 GCA_041301395.1 Anaerolineae bacterium | reverse complement strand
ACCCGGTGCGCCACCAGATCGTCCCCAGCGAGATCATACTGACCCCCGCCATGCGCAGAGCATATACGTTGCTGACCTGCAACATCAGGGCACGGGCAAAATAAATGAGGTCATTCGGGATAGCCAGTTCAGTTCCAGCTTTCGCCACGGCAAGGATACTGCCGGCAATCGCCATGGAAACAAACACCATCGCCAGGAACAACAGGCTGCTGCCAAAGAAAACCGTCGCGAAAAGCCGGTCTTCATATTCTCCCAAGCGGTCACGCACCACGCCAATGAACCATAAATACGCTATGCCGGCAAAAGGCATAAGCGCGATCGCCAGGGTGATCCTCCTGGCCCCTTGTTCCAGCCAGTCAACCTCAAAAGTAATCTCCTGGGGGGTAACGGTTCGAACCAAAACAATGCTGGTAGAAAACAGCAGGGCAAACAGTATACCGGCAACAGCAGCAGCCCGCGGCGTGTTTAATTTTCGATATTCCTTCGCATGGGTCATAGAATTCCTCCCCTGTTTATCCCTTGTCAGGTCCCGCCTGGAGCGCAGGCTGGTTGTTGCTGTTGGCGAGTGTGGCATTAAAAATCACCTGGTCAAACCAGTAAAGCCGCTCAAACAACTGGCGGCCTTTCTCATTGAGCCCGTGAACATTGCCAGAGCCAGATATGGCAGTCTGCTGGATTAATTCACTAATCGTGCGAACCCCATCGATAGCTTCGAAGAGACGCAGCTCATCGCTGTCCACCGGCAGGAACAAGTCGGGGTCTACATGCGCCTGGTTGATCAAGACGGCGGCTGCACCGGGGGGTAATCGCTTTTTGACCAGGATGGTGTCCGGCAGGCGGATCGGCACATACGCCGGCCAGCCGTCGCTTTCAAACCCTGGCGAATCATTACCTCCCGGCCGGTCGTCGCGAAATACAATCAGGTTATGCCGCAGCATGTTGCCGCGAAACAACTCGACTGCGGCGTACTGCTCCCGAACCGGCAGCACTGCCAGTCTGGCCGCATGAGGCGTGGCCGCCAGGCCGCCGCACTTCGGCAGGTAAGACGCCTGATGCACCCAACGGCAAAACCTCAGTCCGCAGCGCTCAATGAGATCAAGGATCTGCGGCACAGTATAGGCCCGATCGCGCGGGTTGAGCAGCGCGTCGGCCAGCGCATCCCGGCGTTGAAAATCCGGGGATTCCCCCAGCAGAGGCGCCAGGGGATGGTTGCGAGGCAGGGCCGTCAGTGTGACAGCCAGATCGAGGATTTCCTTGTCGGTATGGCCGATGCCCAGGCGGCGGCAGTAATCCTGCAGCATATAAACGCCGGCCCGCCCGTAGGCAGCATAGACCATCAGGTGGATCACGCCGCCTGGTTTCAGCACTTCACGCAAGGCTCGCAGGCCCGCATCCGGGTCCGGCAGGTGATGCAGCACACCTGTGCACATAATCTTATCGAAGCGGCGACCCAGCTCTGTCACCCGCTCGATCGGTAGCTGGTAAACTTCCAGGTTGGCCAGCTGATATTGTTTTTTAAGTGCTTCGGTATGGCGAACACTGGTAGCGCTGATATCGATGCCAATGACCTGGCTGGCAGGCTGGCGCAGGGCATGCCTGGCGGCTTGAGAGGTGCCGCAGCCGGCTACCAGCACGTCCAGGTCTGGGCGATAGGGTTGGTCGGGCCAGTGCAGGTGAAAATCCGCCTGGCGCCTGGCCTCATCCTGCCAGCGCAGGCGATAGCTTTCCAGGTCTTGCACCGGCGGTGGATACGGATGCTGGTCGTAGAAGGCCTCTACGGCATCCTGAACGCCATCACGGGGCATACGTTGGACTTCCAAATCATCCACATCTCACGCGGTGAAAGATCTGCCGGTGCATCACACGATGAGCGTGCGATGCACCGGGCAGTTCCCAAAACAACTAGTAGTCAAAAGCCTGTTCCATCTTCTCCATCACCTTATCTATGCCGAAACTGGCTGGTTTCATGCGCGGCGGGAATTCTTCGAATGTTTTCAGGAATTCCCTGACGATGAACTGGGCAGCATAGGTCAGATAGACGCGGTCGATCATCCAATCGTAATAGGTATTGGAGGTGATGTCCGCCCGCTCAAACGGGTCGGTGCGCAGGTTGAAGACCTTGGGCACGCGCAGGAAGACGAATGGCTCAGCCCAGATCTGCACGGTGCCCTGCACGCGCTGTTCAGCGAAGACAAATTTCCAGTTGTCGTAGCGCAACCCAAGCAGGTCGCCGTCATCCGAGAAGTAGATGATACCCTGACGCGGGCCCTTCTCCTCCTGCCCGGTAAAGCAGGGCAAGAAGTTGTATCCGTCGATGTGTACCTTGAAGGTCTTGTCGCCAACCTGGTAACCCTGCTTCAACTTATCGGAGATATTCGGATCACCTGCTGCCGCCAAGAGGGTGGGCAGCCAGTCGGTGTGGCTGATGATCTCGTTGGAGACTGTGCCGGCCTTGATCTTGCCAGGCCAGCGCACCAGCTCCGGCACCCGGAAGGCGCCTTCCCAGTTGGAGTTCTTCTCATTGCGGAAGGGGGTCATGGCGCCATCCGGCCAGGTATTCATGTGCGGCCCGTTATCGGTTGAGTAAAGCACAATCGTGTCTTCGGCGATGCCCAGCTCGTCCAGCAGGTCCAGCATCTGGCCCACGTGCTTGTCGTGCTCTACCATGACGTCATGGTAGAAAGACTGCCAGCGCCCTGCCTGGCCGAGGATCTCTTTGGGCGGGTGGACGCGGAAGTGCATCCAGGTAGTGTTAAGCCAGAGGAAGAAGGGCTGCTCGTTTCCATGGGCGCGCTTGATGAAATCCTGGGCGGCGGCAATGAACTCGGTGTCGCAGGTCTCCATGCGCTTCTTGGTCAGCGGACCAGTATCCACGATCTTCTGCTTGCCCACGCGCCCCCAGCGTGGGTGCTCGGCGGGATCATCTTCCTCCGTTGCCCAGGTGTGCATCACACCACGTGGTCCAAATACCTTTTTGAAGTTGGGGAAGTCAGCTTCCGGCGGGTAGTCGACGTTCTCTGGCTCTTCCTCGGCGTTGAGATGGTACAGGTTGCCAAAGAACTCGTCAAAGCCGTGGGCGGTGGGCAGGTACTTGTTCTTGTCGCCAAAGTGGTTCTTGCCAAACTGGCCGGTGGTGTAGCCCAAAGGCTTGAGCAGCTCGGCGATGGTTGGGTCTTCAGCCTGCAGCCCGATGTCCACCCCGGGCATGCCAACTTTGGTAAGACCGGTGCGGTAGGGATTTTGCCCGGTGATGAAGGCGGCGCGCCCGGCAGTGCAGCTTTGTTGACCGTAAGAATCGGTGAAGCGCATGCCTTCATTGGCGATGCGATCAATATTCGGGGTGCGGTAACCCATCAGCCCGTCGCTGTAACAGCTCAGGTTGGTGATGCCGATATCATCTCCCCAAATGACCAGGATATTCGGTTTTCCGTTAGGCATAGCAGTTGCTCCTTTTAGATTTTTCGCGACAAGTGTTAATAATTGATCCGATATTCATTACGTTATTCAACCGAGTTATCAATCTTTATTTATTCCCCTCACTTCTATTGGATTTTCGACCGTCCGTATGGAGCGGGCAGCGCGCTCATAGGCTGGGGAGCATAAGCGCGCCCGTGACAGTGCTTATACTTACGCCCGCTGCCGCATGGGCAGGGATCCAGGCGATGAACGCCCGCAAAGGCTCGATCCAGTATCCCCATCACCTCCTTCGCTTGGCGGCCTTGCCGGATCAGTTCGGCGAGGATCTTCATTGAAAAATCTACATGATGAAAAAAATCTTTAAACCCGGCGCACAGGTAGTTCAGTCCCTGGTCGCCGTCTGGGGTTAACGGAAAGCGGTTCTTGGGACACTCCCCATGGCAGGCAAAACGCACGTCGCACTCCAGGCAGTAACGCGGTAAGCTGTCACGCTTGTCCAGACCGAATTGCATCTGCTGGGGCGAGGCTACCAGATCGATCATGTGCTCCTCTTTAATATTCCCCAGCCGATAATCCGGTTCGACAAAATGGTCGCAGGAATACAGGTCGCCGGTATGTTCGATAGCCAGCCCGGTGCCACAGGTTTCGTTGAAAACGCACATGCCGGAAGATTGCATGCCCAGCCAGTTACGCAGCGAGGCTTCAAATGTCTGCACAAAGATGCGCCCCACGTCCTTGCGCACCCATTCATCAAATATGGTGCTCAGGAAGCGACCGAACTGCTCCGGCAGCACCGAACGCTCCGATACAGTTGTCCCTTCCTGGTAGAGGGTCAGCCCATCTGAATTGATCCGCTCGACCACCGGGATAAACTGCATCCAGGTCGTGCCAATTTCGTCGCGCAGGAAGCGGTAGACCTCCAGCGGAAAGCTTGCATTAGTCCGGTTGACCGTTGTCAGTACGTTATATTCAACGCCGTGTTTTTGCAGCAGCCGCAAGCCGCGCAGCACCTTGTCGAAGGTCGGTTTACCGCCCTTGTCGACGCGGTAGACATCGTGCAGCTGGGGTGGACCATCGATACTGATTCCGATGAGAAAATCATGTTCTTTGAAAAAGAGTGCCCATTCATCGTTCAGCAGGGTGCCGTTGGTCTGCATGGTATGCAAAAAGCGCATGCCGGGTCGCCGGTATTTCTCCGCCAGCGCCATGGCCCGCCGGTAAAACTCCAGGCCCATCAGAGTAGGCTCGCCCCCTTGCCAGGCAATGTTGACCTCATTAACCTGGTGCGACTCGATCAGCTGGCGGATATACTGCTCCAGCAGCGAGTCTTCCATGCGGAATTTGCTGCCGGGGTACAGCAACTCTTTATCCAGGAAAAAGCAGTAGGCGCAATCCAGGTTGCAGGCCGCGCCGGTAGGCTTTGCCAGCAGGTGAAAAGCGGGCGGGGCATTTGCGGGCCTGGGGGGCAAGCCGGGGACCAGCAGTGAGGGATCCGATTGTGTCATCAAAGATTAGATTATTCCGCGGGCCTACTCAGGCTTCTGTTCAAGGCTCACCGCCTGATAGGGAATATCCACCCCGGCTTGCTCGAAGGCCAGTTGCACCTCTTTAGCGGCCAGGTCTTTGATAACCAGTAGATCGGATTGTTTGGGATCGGCCCAAAACGAAATCAAAAGCTGGACTGAAACGTTCCCAAAAGCCTGGAAATTGGCCGCAGGAGGCGGCTCGGGCAAAGCCCCCGGCACTGATGCCAGGGCTCGTAAAGCCACCTGCCTGGCCTGTTCCAGGTCGTGACCGTAGGCTATCCCGATTTGGATTTCCACCCTGCGCCGGACCGCCCGGCTAAAATTAACGATCGGGTTGGTATATACCTCCGCGCTGGGAATGATCACGATACGCCCGTCCAGGGTTTGCATTTCGGTAGCCCGTACGTCGATTAATTTGACCGTTCCCGTGTAACCCGATACCTCGATTGTATCGCCTACCCGGAAAGGCTTCTGGATCAATAAAAGGATACCGGCGATAAAATTCTTGCTGACATCCTGCAGCGCAAAGCCAATCGTGAAACCAGCGATCCCCAGACCTGCAATCAGAGCAGTGACGTTTACCCCGATCTGCGATAAGGCCATTACAACAGCCACTGCCAGGATAGAATAATATGCGATCTGTGTCAGCAGCAAGGTTGCCTGCTGGTCCACCTTGCTGCGCTCCATCGCCCGCCGGATCGTTCGGGCGACAAGCTTGGCCAGCAGGATGCCAATCGCCAGCTCGATCATGGCAAGGATCAGATCGGGAATAAGCTTGACGAATCCGATCCAGTAAGCATTCAACTGGGCTAAGATTTTATCCAAATTTATGACCCTTCAAGCAATGGTACTCGTAATAATACCGCACTTTTCAGGTAGAATGAAAAGCCAGAGCGAAAAAACCATTTTCCGGCAGACCGGCGCTCGAAGACAACCTGTGATGACTCTCCGTATTCTTTATGATGGGTGGCCGCTGGCTACCCAACCCAACAGCCCTGCTACGCTACACTTGCAAACCTTGCTGGCCTACCTGCCGCCTGAGATTGAAGCGCATGTTGCGCTGCCAGCGGCGCCATCCGAGCCGCTTCCCATTGGTGTGACCGCGCATCTGCATGCTACCAACCCCACTGAGGCGGGCCGCTTGAATTGGGAGCAGCGCATTCTCCCAAAGATCAGCCACTTGAACCAGGCAAACCTGGTGCATCTGGTCGGCGGGCGCCCGGCGCTGATTGCCGGCGCAAATCAGCTGCTCACACCTACCAGCCAGCTATTCTTGGGCCGCCCACGCCGCTCGCCGGCAAATCGGCAGAGCTTCTCTTCCCGCATGGGCGATGCCCTCGGCCAGGGCGGGCAGGCCAGGCTGCAAGGATTATTCTGGCCGGAGGATTTGCCGGCCCCGGAAAGCAACTACCCATTGCTGCGCCTGCCGCGACTCATTCACCCGGCGTTCCTGCCTGCAGCCAGATCGACAGACCCTGCTTTGCTGGCCGGCCTCGACTTACCGGAAAGCTACCTGCTCTACCACGGGCCGTTGGAGCCTTTCGATGTGCGTTGCCTGCTGAATGCCTGGAGCTGGGCCGCCCCGGCAATTGGTGAGTATTATCCGCTGGCGATCGCCGGCGTCGACCACAGCCTGAAGTCAACCTTGCTGCCTGTAATCCGCGATGCCCGCTGCGAGTCCACGGTACACCTGCTGCCCCCAATAAGCGTTGCCAGCCTGGCTGCCCTGTATCGGGGATGCAGCGCCCTGATCCACCCGACCATCGATTCACCCTGGGAGGGTGCTATCTCGTTGGCAATGGCCTGCCACAAGCCGCTGGTTGCGCTGGCAACTCCATGGAGCGACGCGTTGGTAGGTCCCGCCGGTTATCTTGTAGCGGCTGGAGAAGACCAATCGACCAGCCGCCTCCTGGGCGCGGCGTTAATTACGGTGATTGTGGAAGAAAATGTGGCAGAAAGTCTCGCCGAGCAGGCTGCGCAGCGCACCGCCGCCTGGTCCTCCGGCGAGCAGACCGGGCGATATACCCGGCATCTCGCTGAGGCATATAGCTCACTTGTTGCGCAGCAAGCGGGCCGCCACTAAGGCAAGCACCAGACCTGCCACCAGGAACAGTCCACCGAGGATCCCCAGCAAGGGAGTGCGCTTTTCCGGCTCAGGCAGCAGGGTGGCTTCTGCCTGGGATTGTGAATTCACCTGGGCGCCAAAATCGATGTAAGTCTCGTCCCCCGCTTTCAGCGGCAGCACCAGGCTGGTTTCGGTCGTGGGATTGAAGCCGCCGGGGACCGCCACCGAGATGCTGTATTCGCCTTCGGGGAGCTGCTCAAAGCACTGGTGCTCGGTTCCCGCCACGCTGTCCACAGCTTCGGAGATAGATCCTAATCGGTTGTTGATGCTGATAGCTCCACCGGGGATGGATGGTTCCTCAACCTGGCGAATCGAATCACCGTTCAAGTCATCAAAGAGCAGGATGCACAGGTTTCCACTGCCTGGGCCTACCGTAGGCGTAGGCAGCACCGGGGTTGGTGTGGAGGTCGGGCCTGGGGTGACCACCACCTCCGCCGGTCCGGAAAGACCCAACAGCAAGCGCTGGCCTTCGTAGATCGTATCGCCGGTCAGGTTATTCAGGGCGCGCAGCTGATCGACAGGCACCCCGCTGATCAAGGAGATACGCAGCAAGGTGTCATTGGCCTGCACAATGTAAATAATCCGCCCATCCGGACCAGGTGTGGGCGTATAAATTGGCACTTGCAGCGGCGGAGCCGCCTGGGCCGTGCTGCGCAGGCTCATACCCAGCGCCGCCAGCATGGAGAGGACCAGTAAGATGATCGATGCGTTTCGAATACCAGGTTTCATATCAGTTTTCCCATGTAGTTCAGCAGGATTATACTACGTCGCGCAGCCAGCGAGCTTTCAGGCGGATTTGCCTTGCCTTGCAGGTGGTCAGCGCAGGGCCAGTTTACGGTGGAGATAGCGGGTCGCAGCCAGAGCAAGCAGGTTGGCAAGCGCTGCTGTGCACACGATCACCAGTATCCCGCTAAGGAAACCAGAAGCCTGCCCAAACTCGTACAGGCCCGGAGCAATCAGCGCCCCAACGGCCCGCCCGAGGGTCGAGCTGGCAAAAAAGCCGGCCATGAAGGTCGCCCGCAGCCCGGGCATCACTTCGGTCATTAAAGGAATGGCGCTAACCATGGTAAATTCAAACGTCAGGTAGATCAACGCCAGCCCGGCAATCGCCCCGGTCAGACTGCGCCCCAGCAGAGGTAAAGCCAGAACCGCCAGGATGTTCAAGAGCAGACCCAGGGTTACGGCGCGGGTTTTCCCCAACCGGTCGGTAAAGCCCACCACCAGCAGCTCGCCGCTCAAATCCGAAAGGCCAATCACTGCCGCGGTGATCCCCATGGTGAGAATCTTCACCTCGAAAACATCCACCATCCAACGTTCAAACACCAGGTTGATCACCTCATTTGATCCGCTTATACAGATGCCTACCAGCAGACCGACTAACGCCGGTGTGAAAGTGAATACACTCCGCAGGTTGTGCCAGGCGGGCGGTTCGTCTTCGGCCAGCGGTTTATCGCGCGGCAGCATGACCAGCAGGGCCAGCATCGACAGCACCCCCAACCCGGCAAGGACCGGAAATGGCGCCAGCCAGCCGCGGCTGGCAATCAGCCAGCCAACCAGCGGCACACCGATGATAAAGCTCAGCGACCATCCCAGCTCGGTGAGGGCAATAGCCCGGCCGCGCCGCTGATACGGCACACGGTCGCCCAGGTAAGCCTGCAGCGAGGGGATAAAGACCAGGTTGCCAAGCAGCGCCAGCACCAGGGCCAGCACAAATGTCAGGAAAGTCGGCCGGATGGCGACCAGCGCGGTGCCCAGGACGAACAGCGCCATTCCAAACAACATACCAAAACGCCGGCCGCGGCGATCGGCCGACGCAGCCAGGAATGGTCCCAGGATGCTGAGCGCGTAGCGCAGAGATATGGCGCGCGAGAAAGCCCGCGCGTCCACGCCCAAGCCTGCCATCCAGTAGCTCTGATAGGGATACACCATGCGCACCATGGTGTTAAGCAGCGCCTTGATGACAATGAAAAGCAGGATTTGGAAAGACAGGCGGCGTTTCACTCCACCTACCGCAATTGGTTCATCAGCCCCGCTCGGGGATCAACTTCGCAGCGGGTCGGCCAGGTGATCTGGCTGGCGATCTTCCAGCTGCCGCAGCCAGCGAGCCAGCTGCCACTCGGCAAAAGATACCAGCCCGACCAGGGCAATGAAGAACAGCTGGATGCGCCAGGCATCCGAACTGAAAATCGGGGAGGTGGGATGCATCACATTTTCTGTGCTACGTAGGGCAAAGAACAGGGCCACCAGGAAGACCACGTTGCCCGCGGAAGCCCAGGCCGGGTCTTCCATGAGCGAGACGCCGATCTGCAGGATAAGCCCGCCGATCGAGAAAATCACTGCCAGCCGCCAGCGCGGCTCCGAAAGGAACAGGCCGTTCCAATTGGTTTGCATCGCCCACAAAGAAATCGGCAGGTAAGTGATCCAAAATACCAGGGCAGCCCGCCCCAAAGCACGCGACCAACGATGGATTGGCTCGCGCTGCAAGGCGAGCCCGGCCAACCCCAGCAGGGCGGCTGCAACAAAACCACCCAGTGCAGCCCATACCCAGGCTCCGTGCAGATAAACCACGCGCACATTTGTGCCCAATGATTTCTCGGCCGGGCCGACAGTAGACATCAAGAGGATCGCCGCCAGGGCGATCCCAAGCCAGAGCAAAGGGGATTTCGCCATACCGGGCGATTATACTCGATATATCGTCGGCGTTATTTTTCCTCGTCCAAAATTACGCCAAAGCGCCCAACAATCAATCCATAACCAGCGGTTATCTGCCTTCACACTTCTTTCGGCCGTCGACTGTCGTCGGTCAGCGGTCATTCTTCAGCATCGGCATCTTAATCCCGTGGCGGCGGGCGGCGGCAATTGCTTCGGGATACCCGGCGTCGGCATGCCGCACAATACCCATGCCCGGGTCAGCGGTCAGGACACGCTGCAGGCGCAAGGCTGCCTGTGGAGTACCATCTGCGACAATCACCTGTCCGGCGTGCTGGCTGTAGCCTATGCCTACTCCACCCCCATGATGGAAGGAAACCCAGGTCGCCCCACCGGCAGTGTTGATCAGGGCGTTCAGAATCGGCCAATCGCTGACGGCATCCGTGCCATCTTTCATCGCCTCCGTCTCTCGGTTCGGAGAGGCCACAGAACCCGCATCCAGGTGATCGCGACCGATCACGATCGGCGCGCTGAGCTCGCCTGAAGCAACCATTTCATTGAAGCGCAAGCCTGCCCGGGCGCGTTCCCCGTATCCCAGCCAACAAATGCGAGCCGGCAGTCCCTGGAAGGGGATTTTCTCGCGTGCCATCCGAATCCAACGATGCAGGTGGAAATCATCCGGGAAGAGTTCCATCACCGCATCATCTGTGCGGTAGATATCCTGCGGGTCGCCGGAAAGCGCCACCCAGCGGAAAGGCCCTTTGCCTTCGCAAAATAGCGGCCGAATATAAGCCGGCACGAAGCCCGGAAAGTCAAAAGCATCCCTGACCCCATAATCGTATGCCCGCTGGCGCAGGTTGTTGCCATAGTCAAACACTTCTGCGCCAGCCTTCTGAAATGCCAGCATGGCCTCTACGTGGCGAGCCATGGACTGCATCGAGCGCTGATGGTAGACGGCAGGATCGCTTTGGCGCAGCGCATCTGCCTGGGTCACGTTCAGGCCGGCAGGAATATAACTCATCACATCATGGGCGGGGGTCTGGTCGGTAACGGCATCCGGGATGACGCCGCGCAGGTACAGCTCCGGGTAAATTTCGGCTGCATTGCCGATCAGGCCGATCGAGCGCGGCTGTCCAGCCTGGCGCGCTTCATCCACCAGAGTCATGGCTTCTTCCAGCGTGTCTACCACCACATCCACATAGCCGATTTCCTGGCGACGGCGAGCGCGCTGAGGGTCTGCCTCAACGATCAAGCCCACACCTTCATTCATCGTAATCGCCAACGGCTGGGCGCCCCCCATGCCACCCAACCCGGCAGTGAGCACAAACTTACCCTTGAGCGAAGGCCAGCCCCGCTGGCGCGCCAATGAGCCCAGCGTCTCGTAGGTGCCCTGCAGGATTCCCTGGGTGCCGATATATATCCACGAACCGGCAGTCATCTGGCCGTACATCATCAACCCTAATTGGGACAGGTGGTCGAAGTGTTCCTGGGTAGCCCAATGCGGCACCAGGTTCGAGTTAGCGATCAGCACGCGAGGCGCATCCGGGTGGCTCTTGAAGATCACCACTGGCTTGCCGGACTGGACCAGCAAGGTTTCGTCATCTTCCAGCTCCAGTAACGCTGTCAGGATCGCATCGAATGCCTCCCAGCTGCGCGCCGCCTGGCCGCGCCCACCATACACCACCAGGTCTTCAGGCCGCTCGGCCACTTCCGGATCCAGATTATTCTGGATCATCCGGTAAGGTGCTTCCGCCAGCCAGGATTTGCAATGCAACTGCGCGCCACGTGGCGCTCGGATCACTCGTGTTGGCATGCTCTCATCCTCCAGGCAAAAATATCCCCTTCCAGCTAAATTATACGCTGGAAGGGGATGCGCTTCACATTAAACCTGCGGGCTCAATCAGGCAGTCCCGGCCGTTCCTGGTAAAAGGCTAATTAAGGACGATCGGAGCCTTATCGCCGTTGACAAACTTATCGAATGTCGTAAGCTGAAGGCGGGTTACCAGCTCACTCTGCGCTTCGCACCAGATGGGGCGCATCGGGCAGTCATCACCGTAATAGCACGAGGAGTGGTTAGAGACGCACTCGTTGAGCAGAATCGGCCCGTCGATGGCTTCCACAACCTCGCGCAGAGATATCAGGTCTGGCGTGCGAGCCAGCGACACGCCCCCACGCGCGCCACGAGAGGTTTGCAAAAGACCAGCCACTGACAATTGTGAGACAATCTTTGCCAGGAATGAAGGCGGGATTTGCTGATCTTCAGCAATCTGGCTGGTTGCGGCGCGGCGGTCGGGGCCAAGCTGTGCCAGGTACAGCACCGCGCGGACGGCATAATCTGCTTGACGAGTAATTTGCATAGTGACAACTCCGTTTTATGTTCTAGTAGGTAAAATTTATCTTTATAGATTTTAGACTTTTTTGACCGGAATTACAAGTGACAGATATCACACATCAGATATGACAGTTATCACTCGAATGTGACAGATTGTAACCTGACCGGCTGTCCGGTCGCTGATTGGTCGGAATAAATCCAAACAAAGATATGGTAAGATTGGTGGGTTCGGCTGGCCGGGCCGATTTTTACCGAACATCTGGACAAGCTATCTCCCGGCCAGGAAATCTTCAGGAGGAAGCTCTAAAATGAAACAAATTTGCGTAATCGGGGTCGGCTATGTTGGCCTGGTGACCGCTGCTTGCTTTGCCGACCTGGGCAACCGGGTAATTGCGCTGGACATCTCTGAGTCAAAGATCAAGCGTCTCAAGCAAGGCCTGATGCCAATTTACGAGCCAGGCCTGGAAGAGCTGGTGGAGCGCAATGTCCGCTCTAGCCGGTTGACCTTTACCACTTCTTATGCCGAAGGACTGAAGGGCACCGAATTCGCTTTTATCGCCGTTGGCACACCTTCAGGTGTGGACGGAGAAGCTGATCTGCGCTACGTGGCATCAGCTGCCGAAAGTATCGCCAAAGGCATGGAAGCGCCGTTGATCATTATCAACAAATC
>JBFYSP010000240.1:0-7352 GCA_041301395.1 Anaerolineae bacterium | reverse complement strand
TTCTCCACCAGGAAACGGATTGCATTGGCAAAATTTTGGTTCTGGGCAAATTTGGCGGAACGCCACAACCCCGGCTGGCCGGCCACTTTCCACACCTTGACCAGCTCTCCGCCTGCCAGGCGAATTTGCTGCGCCCCGAAGACCATCGCCCCGAGCAGCAACAGCAGCATCAGCAGCAGGACAGCCAGGCGCCTAATCGTCATGGGGAGCTATTCCCGGCTGCGCTTGGCTTCTTGCCAGAGCGCGTCCATCTCGTCCAGGGAAAGATCGCTAATCGAGCGGCCTTGCAGCCGGGCTTGCTGCTCGATGTAGCCGAACCGCCGGCGGAAGCGACGGTTCGTATCACGCAGGGCGCTCTCTGGCTCCACCTTGAACCAGCGCGCCAGATTTACCACCGCGAACAAAAGATCGCCGATTTCGGCATAACGCTCGTCTGCATCGCGGGCAGCATGCACTTCCTGCAGCTCTTCTTCCAGTTTGTCCAGCACTCCCTGAATATCCGGCCAATCAAAGCCCACATGCGCCGCACGCCGCTGGAACTGCTCCGCTTGCAAGAGAGCGGGCAAGGCTGACCCCACACCATCCAGCAAGCTGGCCTCAGACTTGCCGTTAACCTGGCGTTCTTCGGCTTTCAGGCGCTCCCAATTACGCAGCACACCTTGAGCATCTTTTAGCTCCAGGTCGCCAAATACGTGCGGGTGCCGGCGAACAATCTTGGTATGGATGGTTTCCAGGACCTCGGCCATATTAAACTCGCCATACTCGGCCGCAATTTGAGCATGCAGCACCACCTGCAATAACAGGTCGCCAAATTCTTCGCGCATCTCTGCGGGATTGTCCGCATCCAGGGCGGCCAGCACTTCGTAGGTCTCTTCCAGCAGGTGCGTGCGCAGGCTCTGGTGAGTCTGTTCCCGGTCCCAGGGGCAGCCATCCGGAGCGCGCAGGTGGGCAATGATCTCCTGGAATGCCTCGAAGGAGGTGGAGGCTCCCAATGCTGGAAGGTACAGGCAAGAGCCCGCAGCCAGGCGCGAGGCGAGGTGAATTTCCGCCAGTGGAAGCGATTCGACCTGCGCTGGATCATCCGGCTTGGCGATATGCACCAACCAGACAGGATGATCGGCCGGGTAGAACGGCAGAAGCACCTGCTGGACGCCGCTAGCCAATAATGAAGATTGTATTCCGCCAATCAGGGCGGGGGCGCTGGTCGGAAACGGGGGGACATGGCGACCGGCCAGATCTTGGGCATCGATCAGCGTGACCTGAGGCTGAGGGTCCAACTGCAACGCCGTGAAGACAGCTTCGGCCTGGCGAAACAAAGGAATACCGGGAGATTTCACAGGGTAAAAAACATTATAGATATCGTAGAGCGGACTTCGCCGCCCCACGATATCTATAAATTGGCAAGGGAAACAGATTAACGCTTGGTGTAGGTTGGGGCCTTGCGGGCTCGCTTCAGGCCTGGCTTCTTGCGCTCTTTGATGCGCGCATCGCGGGTCAAGAAGCCACCTTTGCGCATGACAGGCTGCACATCGGGGTTCATCTTCACCAGTGCACGCGCCATGCCAAGCTGAACAGCCACAGTCTGCCCGGTCACGCCGCCGCCGTTCACCACAACCGTGATGTCCAGGGCGCCGGTGTTTTCGCCGGCTGCAATCAGGGGCGCATTGATCTTCTGCATGTCGCCCTGGCGAGGGAAATACACTTCGGCTGGTTTATTGTTAACAATAAACTTGCCCGAGCCGCTCATTACACGCACCCGAGCGGTGCTTTCCTTGCGCCGGCCAATGCCCTCATAATATTGAACGGTCATACTCTTACTCCTTCACTAACGCCAACGGTTTGGGCTGCTGAGCAGCGTGCGGATGTTCAGACCCAGCATACACTTTTAGCTTCTTGATCACCTGGCGGCCATATTTGTTGTGCGGCAACATACCCCACACGGCGCTGCGGATCACACGATCCGGATGCTTGGCCAATTGGTGACGCAGGCTGATCGACTTGATTCCGCCCGGGTACTGCGAGTGTTTATAGTAGGTCTTCTCTTCCATCTTCCGCCCGGTGACGCGCACACGCTCGCCGTTGATAACGACTACGAAATCGCCCACGTCAACACCCGGGGTAAAGGTGGGCTTGTTTTTGCCCAGCAGGATGCTGGCGATCAAGGTAGCCAGGCGACCCAGGTTCTGGTCGTCGGCATCCACCAGGACCCACTCCTGGTTGATCTCGCTTGCTTTCGGATAATACGTTTTTTCCACTTTCTTCAACTCCACTTCACGACCGGGTGCGATGACACAGGCCGAATTTCAGGATGAATGCTAAAGTTCCAATTATCGCCTACCACTCTTCTGGAAACCCCGAATTGCCTCCAGGAATTCCGGCTGGTAGATCACTCCCACCAAAGACAAGCCATGCGCCGGTGCTAATCCTGGCACTGCTTCCAACTTGCCTTCTTGCAGGCTGCTGGCGACCTGCTCAATGGTCAGACGCCCCTGGGCAACTGCCACCAGGACATAGACCACCCGCCGTACCATGCGGTACAAAAACGCATTGGCGGTGATTTCAAACACCAGGTTCGAGCCATTGGCCTGCCAATCGGCCTGGTAAATTGTACGGATCGTGCTGCCGCCGGTACGGGGCGGGGTCCCAAAGGCAGCAAAATCGTGCGTACCAGTTAAGATATTGGCGGCTGACTGCAAGGCTTCCATACCAACAGGCGGCCACAGGCGCCACGCATAGCGCTCCTGCAGTGGATCACGCGCTGCGGCAAACAACACACTGTAAGCGTACCTGCGTGCCAGGGCGTCGTAGCGGGGGTGAAAGTCCGCATCGGCCGTCTGCACCTGATGCACAGCCACATCCGCCGGAAGATTGGCGTTGATGGCCTCCTGCAACGCCTGGGGATCGTGCTCCCAGTCCATATCGAAGGCAGCCACCTGCCCGGCAGCGTGAACGCCGCTATCGGTGCGGCCTGCCCCCAGGATCAACTGGCCTTGCCAGCCAATACGGTGCAGCGCCGCTTCCAATACTCCCTGCACCGTTCGAGCTTTCGCCTGTCGTTGAAAGCCTTTGAACTCGGTGCCGTCGTAAGCGATAATAATCTGGTAACGTGCCATGGATTGGGATCAGGCAGCCAAAATACCGGCCGCCCAATCTCCAACTGCTTACTTAATCTTCTACCAGCTCCAGGAGAACCATATCAGCGGCATCGCCATGGCGAGGTCCAAGCTTCACTATGCGCGTATACCCGCCGGGGCGGTTCTCGTAGCGCGGGGCAATATCGTCAAACAGTTTCTTGACGGCTTCTGCATCGCTCAAGCGTGCAGCCGCCAGGCGCCGCGCATGCACTTTGCCGGCCTCGTCGGCCGACTGGCTGCGCTTCGCCAGCGTAATCAGGCGCTCTGCCTGCCCGCGCACTGCCTGGGCTTTTGCCCGGGTGGTGCGGATACGCTCGTAGTTAAACAACTGCTTTACTAAATTGCGCCGCAGAGCGATGCGCTCGTCCTTCTTACGTCCAAGTTTGACTCCTGCTACTCCGTGTCGCATTTTAACTACTCCGCTTCGTTAATCTTTCCATCTTTCAGGTAGCCCTTCTCGCGCATCTTTTGACGCAGCTCGTCCAGGCTCTTCTCGCCGAAGTTCCGAATGGACATCACGGCTTCATCGCCCTTCTCCAGTAGCTCGAGCACTTCACCAACAGTAGTGATGCCCGTGCGCTTGAGCGAGTTGAAGACACGCACAGAAAGATCCAGGTTTTCAATCGGGGTCTCGATCATTTCACTGGTCAGGCGGCTGACTTCTTCCTGATCCAATGCGATCGCTGCCAGGGTTTCTTCACTGATCCCGGCCAGATGGCGCATATGGTCGATCAGGACCTTGGCGCTGTTGCTCAACGCCTTCTCAGGGCCAACCGTGCCATCCGTCCAGACCTCGATTACCAGCCGATCATAATTGGTGCTCTGCCCAACACGCGCCGATCCGACATCCCAGTTCACCCGGCGCACCGGGCTGTAGATCGCATCTACAGGGAGCTCGCCAATTGGCAGCCGGCCCAACCTGTCATCGGCAGGCGAGTAGCCTCGCCCACGTTCGACGGTCATGTCAATTTCAAGATGGGCGTTGGGATCGTCGACCGTAAACAGGTATAAATCCGGGTTGACAATTTCCACTTCGGACGGCGCATTGATATCACCGGCCACCACGGAACCTTCACCGCGCACCTCAAGGTGCAATCGGGCGGTATCCACACCATACAGCTTTATTCGTAACTGTTTGATTTGCAACATCACCCGGATCACATCTTCACGGACGCCGGGAATATCGCTGAACTCATGTTGGACATCTGCAATGCGAATAGAAGTGACTGCCGCCCCTTCCAGGGAGGAGAGCAGTACCCTTCGCAGGGCATTCCCCAACGTAACGCCATAGCCGCGCTCAAGCGGGCTGACGACAAACTTGCCGTAATTTCGCGCTTCTGCTTCGCGCTCGATCTTCGGCGTGACCATGTTACTTAAACCTATCACGGTTCACCTCATCCCCAAATCAATCCAGGCATCGGTATCAAGTTGGCACCCAGTTTCAGTGGCGTGCCAACTTACCGGTGTCCCAGCTAGCGTTCGATTATCTCGAGTAATACTCAACGATGAGCTGTTCGCTCAGGTTGCCATCGATCTCCGAACGTTCAGGCAAGCGTATGACAGAACCGGAGAGTGTGCGCAGGTCTCGGCTAAGCCAGGGCAGAACTGCCTTGTTCTCAGCCGAATCGCCCAGGCTCTTGAAATATTCACGCGTCCGCGAGCCATCACGCACGGTTATAACATCACCTGAAGACAGCATGGTGGAGGGGACGTCATTACGGCGACCGTTCACCATGAAGTGACCGTGTGTCACCAGTAAGCGAGCCTGTCCACGGCTATCCGCGTAACCCAGCCGATAAACTACGTTATCCAGGCGGGATTCCAGGATTTGCAGCAGGTTCAAACCGGTCAGGCCGCGTCTTCCCAAAGAGACTTCGTAATAGCGGCGGAACTGCCGTTCCATCACGCCATACACGCGGCGAGCTTTTTGCTTGGCGCGCAGCTGGCGATTGTAGTCCGACTCACGTTTGTGGCGGAATTGAGAACCTTTTCCATGTGCCCCGGGGGCATACCCCCGGCGCTCAAAGGCGCATTTCGGCGTGAAACACCGCTCGCCTTTCAAAAACAATTTTTCGCCTTCTCGTCGGCATAACTTGCAGACAGGCCCACGATACTTTGCCATATCTTATTAAATCCCTTCCAGTATCAAATTACACGCGGCGTTTCTTAGGCGGCCGGCAACCGTTATGCGGAACAGGAGTCACATCCGAAATGGACGACACCTTCAACCCCAGGGCCTGGACGGCACGAATGGCCGACTCACGGCCTGGACCTGGGCCTTTGACATACAGGGCTGCTTCTTGCAGACCCATCGCGATGGCAGCCTTGAGTGCCTGTTCGGCAGCCAGGCGCGCCGCGAAGGGAGTGCTCTTGCGCGAACCCTTAAAACCGGCGGAACCGGCGCTACCCCAGGCAACCGTGTTGCCTTGAGAGTCGGTCACCGTCACGATGGTATTGTTAAAGGTTGCCAGGATATGCACCTGCCCGGTCGACACGGTGCGCTTGATCTTCTTGACAGCACCTTTTCGGCGTGTCGAGCGTACGCTTTGACTCTGAGCCATACTACCTCTTCAGTATTCCTTATATCTATCCAACGCCGGGTGCATCCCAAACCGGGCCAGACAGCCGCCGGGTGGAAGGACCCGATCCAGCCTGCCTGGGAAAGCACCCTGCGATTGGTTATTTATTTCTTGGTTGCGCCGCGCCGTCGGCCACGACCGGCTACCGTCTTCTTCGGTCCCTTGCGGGTGCGGGCATTGGTGCGGGTTCGCTGTCCACGCGCCGGAAGATTCCGGCGATGGCGCAGGCCGCGGTAGCTGCCAATTTCGATCAGTCGTTTGATGTTCAACTGAACTTCCCGGCGCAGGTCACCCTCTACTTTCAAGTGCTGCGAGATATAGTCACGCAGCTGGTTAACCTCTACGTCGGTTAAATCTTTAATGCGAGTGTCCGGGTTTACCTTGGTGGCCGCCAGGATCTCCCTTGAACGCGGTGCACCAATGCCAAAGATATAGGTCAGGCCTACTTCAACTCGCTTATTGCGTGGTAAGTCAACACCTTCGATACGCGCCATAGCCTACTATCCCTGCCTCTGTTTGTGTTTCGGATTATCACAGATGATATATAAAACGCCATTACGCTTAACCACCTTACATTTTGCGCAGCGTTTTTTAATTGACGAAGAAACTTTCACAGGTCTTATCTCCTTCCAACAATGATTGCAATTTCACTCAGACAGGTATTCTCGGCAGTATCTGGCTAACCAGGTTCTACTCAGCCAAAGGTATGATTATACCGGTCTCCTTCATTTCCGTCCAGACCCAATTACGGCAGGGTCAGGATGAGCGGTCCTTTTTCGGTGACGGCGACAGAGTGCTCGAAGTGCGCAGTGAGCGAACCGTCTGCCGAAGCCACTGTCCAGCGATCTTCCAGAACCCGGGTGCGAGCCGTGCCCAGCAAGACCATCGGTTCCAGGGCAATGGTCATCCCCGGCCGGAGCGGCAAGCCGCGCCCGGGGGTACCATAATTGGGAACCTGCGGACCTTCATGCATCTGCCGGCCGACACCGTGACCGGTATACTCCCGGGTAACGTGCATCCCGTTGCTTTCCACATTCTGCTGGATGGCATAGGATACGTCACCTGCGCGCTGACCAGAGCGCATTTGTTCAATGCCCTTATACAGCGACTCTTCCGTCACCTGCAGCAAGCGCTGCGCCTGGGCAGAGATCTCTCCAACCCCGGCGGTGAACGCCGAGTCGCCGATAAATCCATCCAGCTGCGTGCCGCAGTCAATTGAGATAATATCGCCTTCCTTCAGCTTCCGCTTGCCCGGGATGCCGTGCACCAGCTCATCGTTCACGCTGGCGCAGATCGTCGCCGGGTAAGGGAAGGGACCAGGATAGCCTTTAAAGACCGCCTTGCCGCCGTGCTTTCGGATCACCTCATCGGCGATAGCGTCCAGCTCAGCTGTGGTAACACCCGGCTGGATAGCGGCCCGCACGGCAGACAATGCCAGGGCATTCACCCGCCCCGCTTCACGCATAAGGGCTATTTCCTTCTCACTCTTAAGCACGACCTGTTGGTTCATGAACCCTATTCCGTTACGCCTACACCCGGCTGGCCAGGCCTGCCAGCAAGTCGATGCCTACTTTGTCGATCGATTGGGTGCCATCTACTTCCAGCAATGATCCTGCCTGCTGGTAGTACTCGATGAGCG